>CAYVTG010000007.1:37410-40093 GCA_964454575.1 uncultured Thermoplasmata archaeon | reverse complement strand
TACTACGTCAGGTATATCCTTGGGTCCTTGACAGCAGCCGGCTATGAATACACCATCCGTAGATGTATCCATAGGCTTCAGTTTGGGATGAGATTCCAGGAAGAAATCGTCCGCCCCTCTTGATATTCTGAGCATTCTTCCCAATTCGTCCGAATCTTTTCGCGGGACAAGGGCGGGCACTAGTATCACCAGATCGGAATTGACCTGTAGTAATTTCTGCGTGGTCGTATCGAAGACGTCGTACTCTATGCCACCGTCGTCCATCACACGCATCTCTGAAGGTCTTCCTCGTATCATATTGACCTTTGTGTCCCTGATCCGCCGGTAAAATTCCTCGTAACCTTTTCCGAAGGAACGTATATCCGTGTAACATATGTTGATCTCCACATCATCTCCGAGATGTTCCTTCAGCAGATATGCATGCTTCAGGGCGGCCATACAGCCTATGCGGCAGCAGTATTCCTTCAGATCTTTGTCTCTTGAACCGACACAAAGTATCATGGAGACACTCTTTACCTCTTCACCGTCGGAAAGACGTTTTATATGGCCTCCTGTGGGCCCGGAGGAGCATACCAATCGTTCGAATTCAAGATTGGTTATGATGTTCGAAGAGCGGCTGTAACCGTATTCGTAGATGGCGTCTGCGTCGAGCAGATCGTAACCGGTAGCCGCTATTATGGAACCCACGTTGAATTCTAAACGCTCCTCTTTCTGATCATAATCAATGGCATCGAGTGTACAGGCCTCCAAACATGGAGGGCTGTCTCCGCATTTGCCGTAGCGCAGCATCAAACAGTTTTCTGGGTCTATAGTGTATCTGAGTGGTACTGCCTGTGGGAATGGTACGTAGATAGCTGAGCGTTTACCCAGGCCTTCGTTGAACTCGTCCGGGATCTTGTCATGCATACGACACACGATAGCGCATTCGCCGCAGCCGCTGCATTTGTCCCAGTCAACATAAGCCGGTTTACGTTTCACGGTGACCTTGTAGTCCCCTACGCTGCCATCCACATCTACGACTTCGGAGTATGTGTGAAGTTCTATATTCGGATTGCGGGAAACGTCCATCATCTTGGGAGTTAAAATACACGACGAACAGTCAAGAGTGGGATATGTCTTATCTAGCTGTGCCATCCTTCCGCCGATACTGGGCTCTCGCTCCACAAGATGAACTTTGCGGCCGTGTTCGGCAAGGTCCAGGGCGGCCTGTATGCCAGCGATGCCTCCTCCGATCACCAATGCGTCGTGTACCACTTCTTTTTCATAGATCTCCAACGGCTCCAGCTTCCTTGCCTTGGCAACCGCCATCACCACAAGGTCTTTGGATTTTTTTGTCGCCTCATCTTTAACATCCTTGTGCACCCACGAACAGTGCTCACGTATATTTGCCATCTCCAACAGGTATGGATTCAAGTCCGCTTCCACGAGTACCGCCTGGAATGTCGATTCGTGCATACGAGGGCTGCAGGCGGCAACCACCACTCTGTCCAGATCATATTTTTCTATACTCTCTCGTATCAGACTTCCGCCGGGGTCCGAGCACATATACTTGTAATCGGTGGCAAAAACCACGTTATCGAGTTCGGAAGCGTATTTAGCCACATCTTCCACGTCCACCACACCGGCGATGTTAGTCCCGCAGTGGCAGATGAAAACTCCTATCTTTGCCATGTTCACTCCTCCTCCTTGATGATGTCAATCTTGTCCACAGGGCTCTTGTTAAGATCCAGTCCCAGAGCTGCCGGTTCCTTTCCCATGGCAAGACCGAGTAACTGTATGTAGTACATAACAGGCACATCCAGTGAACTTCCCACAGTCTGCCCCGCACTGTCCTGTTTTGAATCGAACATACGCTGTCCCCATGGGCACATTGTTGCCATCCCGTCGAATCCGTGTGCCTGTATGGCTTCCAGTTTCTGCCCCGTCTTTGTCAAGGCTGATTCCGGTTCGTTGACCAGTATGTGGGCGCCGCAGCAGTTCAGTTTTTCGTTGTAGTATTCGCTCTTGGCTCCTATGGCGCCGAGCAAAGTTTCCAGCTTCTGCGGGTTCTCGGAATCGTCTGGTCTCGGAATATCATTGGGTCTTATAAGATGACAGCCATAATGAGCCGCGATGTTGAGATCGTCCAGCGGTTTTACCACTTTTTCCTTTATCTTGTCGATACCCACCCTATCGTGAAGTAGATCGAGTATATGGTACAGATTCGCCTTACCACTATAGCTGAGATCCTCTTCCTTCAGGTACGAATTCACCTTTTTTTTCAACTCTGTGTTATTGTCGAGCACGTGCTTAGCCTCGCTCAATGCTTGATGGCAGTATGGACACGGAGCGAGTATGTCCAGCCCCTCCTTTTCGAAGATAGCCATATTCCTGGCCGAGAGGTACATGGTAAGCGACAGATTGATGTGTCTCAAGGGAGCGCCACAGCATGCCACTCCTTGAGGGTCCGCCAGTTCGAATCCGAATTCAGGGATGATCTCTCGTACTGCCATCTCGTATCCATATTGTTCCGTTGGTATCACACAGCCCAGATATAATCCTATTTTTTCCATGATATTCACCTCAAAGTCTCCGTGGCAGCCTTCATAAGTACCTGCTGTAGTTTAGGCATCTCTTCAGGTCCTTTTATTTCCGGCAGTCCCAGGGCGTCTCTTGTTACGGCGGTCGGGGAGCCAAAGTAAAA
>CAYVTG010000007.1:0-37400 GCA_964454575.1 uncultured Thermoplasmata archaeon | reverse complement strand
GTTACGGCGTTATTTTCTCTATCGACCACTTCTTTGGGCGATTGTATATACCCTGTACCAAGAACGGATTGGAGCATGTTCGAGTATCCGGAATCGATCTGTTTACCCATCGATACTGCTATGTTCTTTGCAGCGTAAATAACGTCAACGGGAGCGAGGTCTTGGGGGCATCGTTCTTTGCACTTCAAACACGTAACACACGTCCATATCTCACCGGAATTCAATAGCTCGTCGATGAATCCCGATTTCGAGAGTGCCATAACTTTGTGTGGCTCCAGTTCGGTCAATATGAAAGCTTCGCATCCCGACGTGCATTTACCGCACTGGTAACAGTCGTCCGGAATATCTTCTTTCAATCCCGCCATTATATCGTTCACTTTCTTCTGTCCTTCGGCCTCCGGTTCGGCCATGGATGTTAGATCTACAATGCTCATTTTTAACACCTAAATATGGTTATTCGCCCTTAAACTCGGGCTTTCTTTTCTCTATGAAGGCGTCCATGCCTTCTTTTTGATCCTGTGTATCGAACAGTTCGGCGAAGAGTTCGGATTCGAGTTCCAAACCTTCGTATAACGGCATGTCTATGCCTTCTTTGATAGCGATCTTTGAATTCTGTATGGCTATCGGGCCCTTTTCAGCGCACTTTTTTGCCATCTCCAAGGCAGCGTTGAGAACCGGTTCGTTATCTTGGACAGGTCGCCCCTTTTCGTCCTTGACGGTATCTCCGTTATCGTCTTCCTGGTAACCTTTTACCAGGTGCTGTACCAGTCCGATATTGTATGCATCTTCAGCGCTGATGATATCTCCTGTGAATATCAGTTCCTTAGCTTTACCCGGCCCTATACACCGAGCCAATCTTTGTGTTCCGCCGAATCCTGGTATAACCCCCAGGTTTACTTCGGGCTGCCCGAACTTTGCGGCTTTGGATGCTATACGTATGTCGCATGCCAGGGCCACTTCTGTGCCGCCGCCTAAGGCGAATCCGTTCACCGCAGCTATAACGGGTACAGGCAATTCTTCCAAGCGGCATAGAACACTCTGGCCCTGTTCGGTGAATTCCCAGGCCTCATCGAAGGACATATCCTTCATCTCCTTGATATCCGCTCCGGCAACGAATGCCCTGCCTTTACCCGTAACTATGACTGCTCTCAGCTCTTCATCTTCCTCGAGTTCTTCGAGGACATCATCCAGCTCTTTCAGTAGTTCGGTACAAAGAACATTCATAGGGGGATTGTTCATGTATATGGTAGCTATACCATCTTCCATCTCCATATCTATCATGATAACACCTATTTCGAATAGTCGTAAAAACCTTTACCCGTCTTTTTGCCTAGGTAACCGGCTCTTACCATGGTCTTCAGCAGCGGACACGGCCTATATTTTGAGTCGTTGAATTCGTTGTAGAGTACTTCCATTATATGTAGTACAGTGTCCAATCCTATCAGATCTCCCAGAGCCAACGGTCCCATGGGGTGGTTCATCCCGAGTTTCATCACTTGGTCTATGTTCTCCGCTTCGGCAACACCGTTCTGTAAACAGTAAACAGCTTCGTTGATCATGGGTATCAGAACGCGGTTGGAGACGAATCCGGGGGAGTCGTTCACCTCTACGGGTATCTTTCCCATCTCTTCGGAGAGCTTTACTATCATGTCAGTTGTTTCGTCGGATGTTCTCAAACCACGGATCACTTCCACCAGTTTCATCAACGGAACCGGGTTCATGAAGTGCATTCCGATGAATTTATCAGGTCTGTCGGTGAAAGAGGCCATCTTTGTGATCGGTATCGTAGAAGTGTTGGACGCTAATATGGTATCAGGCCCACATAGTTCATCTAGTTCCGAGAATACTTTTTCTTTTATATTCACGTCTTCTATGACCGCTTCTATGACTAGGTCACAATCCTTTAGATCTGCCATATCAACGGTCCCGGTTATCAGAGAGAGTACTTCTTCTTTTTCTTCTTCAGACATCTTGCCCTTTTCCACGCTTCGATTGACAAATTTTTCTATACCTTTCATGCCGTTATCCACGAACTCCTGCTTGATATCTCTCATCACCACTTCGTACCCTGTCTGTGCGGATACAAGTGCTATCCCGTGACCCATCGTACCTGCGCCTACTACTCCTATCTTTTTTATTTCCATAATATCACATCTCTACTATCATCGCTACTGCATTACCGCCACCTAGACACAATGTAGCAAGACCTCGGTGTGCACCCTTATCTTTCATAGCGTATAGGAGTGTGGTCAGGACTCTTGCACCACTGCATCCTATGGGGTGTCCCAGGGCTACTGCGCCTCCGTGGACGTTGAATTTATCTTCAGGTATATCGAATTCCTTCTGTACTGCCGCCGATGCGGAAGCGAAGGCTTCGTTGTGCTCTATGACACCTATGTCGTCTATGGTGAGGTCGTTTCTCTTCATCAATTCTTTCATGGCTGGAACGGGTGCTTTCATCACGTGCTCCGGTATCACACCAGCCGTGTTATAGTCGACTATCTTGGCCAGGGGCTCCAATCCCATGGAGTCGGCCTTGTCTCCGCTCATGACTACCACTGCCGAGGCTCCATCGGATATCTGAGAAGCATTTCCGGCCGTCACCAATCCGTCCTTTTTGAAGACAGGCCTTAGCTTTCCAAGAGTTTCCAATGTGGTGTCCGGCCGTACGCCTTCGTCTTTTTTGAACACTATAGGATCACCCTTTCTTTGTGGTACTTCTACAGGAAATATCTCTTCATCGAATTTGCCTTGTTCTTTAGCTGCAGCTGCCAACTGGTGACTTCTGAGTGCGAATTTATCTACCTCTTCTCGTGATAGATCGTAAAGCTCCGCGATTATCTCTCCGGTCAATCCCATGTGGAAGTCGTTGTAAACATCCCATAATCCATCGTTGACCATGGCATCGATCATCTCCCCGTTTCCCAACCTGTAACCGTTTCTCGCCTTGTCGAGCACATATGGTGCCCGGGTCATATTTTCCATACCACCTGCAACGATGGTGTCATATTCGCCTGCCTTTATACTGTTGGCGGCAAACATCACTGTTTTCAATCCGGAACCACATACTTTATTGACCGTGGTCGCTCCGGCCTTCACCGGGATATCAGCGCCGATGGCAGCCTGCCTAGCCGGGTTCTGTCCTAAACCGGCAGATATCACATTACCCATGAGAACTTCTTGAACATCGTCTTTGTTTATACCTGCTCGATCGACTGCTTCTTTGATCGCCAAACTTCCGAGCTTCGTTGCGGGGAAGCCCGAAAGAGTACCGTTGAACCTTCCTATCGCCGTTCTTGCGGCGGATATTATAACTGCTTCTTTCATATTTATCTCTCCTGTTTTGTATCTTATGAATGGGATAGCCATGAAGATATGGGCGTTTTTAAACGTATTGGTCTTGAATTAGGATGTTCTTTCTTTGATAGCTGCGGTCAGCTTTGGCAGTACCTCGTAAAGATCTCCGACTATACCGTAGTCGGCAGATTTGAATATCAATGCTTCCGGATCCTTGTTGATAGCCACGATTATATCCGAATCACGCATACCGGCGATGTGCTGTATCTGACCGGAGATTCCTATGGCGACGTATATCTTGGGCTTGACCTTGTGGCCGGAAAGACCTATCCAGTGATCCTCCGTAAACCATTTCATATCTGCCGATAGCGGTCTCGAGCATCCGACGGTTTCTCCCGGTAGTAATTTAGCCAGTTCTTCGGCCATCTTAGTATCTTCCCTGTTCTTGAATCCCCTACCGCACGAAACTATGGACGTAGCAGCTTCAACGTCTACGCCTTCGCTTTCCATCACCTGTACATCCGTTATCTTCGAGGGGTAGCTTTCGTACTCTATATCTTCATCTATCACTTCTCCGTTCCTTGAACTATCCGCCGGAAGCGGGTCGTAAAGGTTGGATGGGATAGTGAGAACATGTGGCTTGCCCGTAAATTTTTCCACGGCTACGGCGTTACCGCTGTAGATCATACGCTCCGCAGTGAGTTCACCGTCTTCGAGATATACATCCGTGCAGTCCGTAACGCAGCCCGTATCAAGCTTGGCTGCCAGTCTTGGTGCCAATTCCTTACCATCTTTGTTGGAACCTATGAAAACAGTTTCGGCACCGGTTTTCTCTATGATCTTTGCCAGGATATCGGTGTACTCTTCTACCTTGAATTGGCTCATATCCGGATTTGCAATGAAAACTTGGTCCGCTCCGCGTTCTATGTATTCCTGTGGTTCACCGTCTTTGCCTATGAGGGCAACGGTCACCTGTTTTCCCTCTTCATCTGCCAGCTCTCTGGCCTTTGCCAGCATCTCCATGCTCAGGTTCTTTTCGTTAGAATATATGAGTACCATCTTTATCACCCCAGTACTCCCGATTTGGCAAGATCGTCCACGAGCTGTTTTATGCTCTCGTCGATGTCGTCCTTGTAGATTATGTTCTTTCTTTCCATCGCCACACCTCTGATATCCTTGATGTTCGTTCCCGGTTTCACTTCTAGTGTCGGTGCCTCCGAAATCTCGATGGGTTTGTTTGCAGCACCGAGTATCTCCATTAGGCTGGGGAGTCTAGGCTCGTTTATCTCCTTGGTCACGGTTACAAGAACGGGATAAGTTGATTCTACAGTCACTTTTCTGTCTCCCAGATCACGATCTGCAGATAGCTTGTCGTTTTCCGGTTCTATCTTTCTCGCATAGGTTATCTGCGGGATATTGAGTTTTTGAGCCAGCATGGGCCCCATCTGTCCCGAAAAAAGGTCGATGGATGCCTCTCCGCATAGGATCATATCATATTCCATCTCATTGATAGCTGCGGCGAGAACGCTGGAAACCATGTTGTAATCACCGGTATCTTCCATAGGGATGAGCTTTGCCTCGTCGGCGCCCATGGCCAGTAATTCCTTTACATACTCTCGGGCTTCGGAAGGACCAGCGCTTACAACGGTGATCTTACCGCCGAGTTTTTCCTTTATCTTGACGGCTTCCTCTACTGCGTTCTTGTCGATGTCGCTGATCTTCTTGTCGATACCCTGAAGGATCGGTTTATTGGTCTTCGGGTCTACCTTTATCTGTGAAACGTCTAAAACTTCTTTTGCACATACTATAATATTCATCATTAACACCTCAACGTAGAAGGCAATTGGCTATAACCATCCTCTGTGCTTCAGAGGTCCCTTCGTATATCTCGGTTATCTTTGCATCTCTGAATAAACGCTCTACGGTGTATTCTTTGATATAACCGTATCCACCGTGTATCTGTACGCCTTCCAGAGCAGCTTTTACCGCCGTCTCCGATGCGAATAGTTTTGCCATAGCGGCTTCCTTGGAGAACCTTCCGCCCTGGTCTTTTGCAAAGGCCGCCTTGTGTAGAAGTAGTCTTGAAGCCTCTACGCTCGTGGCCATGTCGGCTATCTTCCACTGGATCGCCTGGAATTTGCTTATAGGTCTACCGAACTGCTGTCTCTGCTGCGAGTATTCGATGCTCTCCTCCAGTGCACGCTGTGCGATGCCTACCGCTTGTGCGGCGATACCTATCCTACCTCCGTCCAGAGTGGCCAATGCTATCTTGAATCCCTGGCCCTCTTCGCCCAGTAGGTTCTCTTTCGGTACTCGCATATCTTCGAATATCAGTTCCGATGTTAGGGAGGCATGGATCCCCATCTTCTCGAAGATGCTGCCCACTTGGAATCCTTCCGTATCCGCTTCTACGATGAATGCGCTGATACCCTTGTAGCCCGCCGATTTGTCCGTCACGGCGAACACGATATGTATTCCGGCTTCGCTGCCGCTGGTGATGAACATCTTAGAGCCGTTGATAACGTAATGATCTCCGTCTAGAACTGCAGTGGTCTCCATGGCTGCAAGGTCAGTTCCTGCGTTGGCTTCTGTACCTGCAAAGGCACCTATCTGCTCCCCCTTTGCTAAGATGGGCAAATATTTTTTCTTCTGCTCTTCCGTTCCGTACTTGATTATCGGGTCGCTGACCAGTGAATTGTGTACCGAAGTGACAACACCTGTGGATGCGCACTTCTTGGAGATCTCTTCGATAACTATCGCATAGCTCACGGTATCCAGGCCGGCGCCGCCGTATTCAGTAGGTATCAAGATACCAAGCAGTCCCAAGCCAGCCATTTTCTTCAAAATCTCATGAGGATATATCTCCTTCTCGTCCAGCTCCGCTGCTACCGGTTCGATCTCTTTCTCAGCGAATTCCCTGACCATGTTCCTTATCATCTTTTGATTATCATTCAATTCGAAGTCCATGATACCCGCATATACAAGATAAAGATAAAACTTTCGGGGTCTTGCTCGTTGTATATTGCGTTATACATAATCATCCGCCTTGGTACCGCGTTCTGCAGGAAAAGGTCACCGATGCCACTCCCAGCAGGAACACGAAGGAATTAAATGAAGATTTCACCACCAAGTTATATGTTGATTATATTGATCGACAATCGTCTCAATGTCTTTAGTTCCGAATTTTTTGGGGATCTTCAGATATGAGTAAATATCACTGCAGCTACTACAATAGATAACAGATATTTATTGTTGTAACAACAACATAAACAAAAACTATTTATGTTATAACTGCATTATACAACCATGGAAAGGCAAGATCTTGTTGAAGAACTAAGACTACAGAACCCCTGGTGGAAAACAAAAAAAATATCATTAGACAAGGGGATCATCGAAAGGCGCCTATTGGAAGAGGTTAAGGAAGAACTGTACCAAGACAGGATAAGCGGGGTGATAGGTTTAAGACGAGTGGGCAAGACCACACTGGTAAAACTGCTGATAAAGGAGCTTTTGAAGAACACCGACCCCATGCGGATATGTTATTTTTCTTTCGATATGTACAACGAGATCGAGCCGAGAAGTTTGATAAAACTCTATTCCGAAGAGATATTGAAGGAACCATTTTTGGATTACGATGAAAGGGTCTATTTTTTCTTTGACGAGATACAAAAGGTCGGTGATTGGGGCGATCAGATCAAATCTGTACAGGACAAAGAATTAGATGTCAAATTTGTGATCACAGGCTCTTCGTCGATGAACATCACAAAAGGTGCCGGCGAAAGTCTGGCAGGGAGGATCAATATGCACTGGCTTACATCCTTCTCATTCAAAGAATATCTTAAATATCATGATATAGAGATCCCTGAAGTCCATCTGAATGACCTCTATTATCCCCAGGAGGCTTCACGGTTAAGGATAGCTTTCAAAGACTACATGGAGAAGGGCGGACTCCCAGAATTGTACGAAGACCATTCACATGAATTTCTCCAACAGATACTAGACCTTGTTTTTTTCAGAGATATTGTTGAGATATTCACCGTTAAAAGAACCGATGTTTTGAAAGGAATATTCCGAACCATCGCCGAGAATTCCGGTCAAAAGATCAATTACTCAAATATGTCCAATGACCTGAACACACAGTATCGAACGGTCATAGATTACATACAGTATCTGCAGGATTCCTTTTTGGTTGAAAAAAGTATGCCGTACGAAAAGAGCCATCTGAAGGCACTCCGAAAGAATCCTAAGATGTACGCGGCTGACCACTCGTTCACCGATCTATACGGGGCCGAGAGTGGATTGACTGCAGAAACCATCGCATTCAATCATTTAAAAAAGTTGGAAACGCCTAACTTTTTACAAGAGCCCGAAGTCGATATCGTACTATCTGGATCTAAACAAGCCTTTGAAGTGAAATATACTACCAAGAATTCAAAAGAGCATGTAAAAAACCTGTTGAAGTTACCCGAAGATTTTGAATTGTACCTGGTAACGGAAGGAACCTATGATATCTACGAGGTCGGGGGAAGAAAGATACGGATCATACCTCTCTGGCTTCTCTTACTAACTGTCTGATGGAGGAGTTGACATAATGTTTATTTTTACATAAATTAGATCTCACCGGTTGAACCCAACGTTTACCAAAGATGCACGGCAAATTAAATAATCCCCGGTCTTCATATCATATAATATGTTCACTGAGGAAGAAGGAGAGGCGGCAGTCAGGATAGCTAGAGAAGTGATCGAGAAGCATGTTAAAGGGGAGAGTCCGGAGGAACCGGAGATGCCGGATAAGTTCGAAGAGTTGGGAGGCGTCTTCGTCACGCTTAAAAAATATCCGTCGGGAGACCTCAGAGGCTGCATAGGATATCCCGAGCCGGTGTTCAAACTCAAGAGGGCACTGCCGCAGGCGGCTGTGAGTGCCACACAAGACCCGCGTTTCCATGCTTTAGCTCCCAAGGAACTAGACGAGATAACAGTCGAGGTAACGCTGCTGACCCCGCCGAAAGATATAGAATTCAAAGACCCCTTCGAACTGCCGGAAAAGATAGAGTGCGGTAAGGACGGTCTGATAATATCCAAAGGCCCCTTCAGCGGCCTGCTGCTTCCCCAGGTGCCTGTGGAACACGGTTGGAACGAGGAGCAGTTCCTGGACCATACTTGCCTGAAAGCAGGATTGACTCCGGATGCATGGAGAAAGGGAGAATGCAGTGTAAAGTGCTTCCGAGGATACATATTCGCCGAGAACGAACCCTGTGGTAAAGTGGAGAAAAAGGAGATAGGATGATACTGAGAGGTACAGCTTATATCAAAGGAGAACTGAAAAGACGTTACATAGAGATAGATGACGGTCGTATAGTATCTGTAAGTGATTCCAAACCATCTGACAAAGTGACCATAGAATGGGATGGTGTTATACTGCCGGCAGGCATAGACATGCACGTTCACTTTAGGGACCCCGGGATGACTCACAAAGAGGATTTTTTTACCGGAACTAGAAGCGCGGCCTTCGGGGGTATCTCCACGGTTTTAGACATGCCCAACAACGAGCCGCCTACAGATACCGTTTCCAGGTTCAAAGATAAGTTAAAACTAGCAGATCGAAAGGCCTGCATAGACTTCGGACTCTATGCTCTGGCCGGCAGAGACCACAAAGGATTGCGCGAGCTTACGGATCGATTCAAAGTATTTCTAGCCCCCTCCACGGATGTAGAGGCACACTACGGTGTGGACGATATAAAACACATACTTGAAAATAAAGCGTCAGTCGCCTTCCACTGCGAGGATCAAAAACTGTTCGGAGCGCCTGGAGATGACCTATCAGGACACAACGAAAACCGACCCAAGGAAAGTGAACTTTCAGCCATAAAGTCACTTGCCGAATTACCGGGAAAAAAGCACGTGTGCCACGTGACCACCTCCGAAGCACTGAAACTGGCCAGAGAGTTATCTTGTACAACGGAAGTCACACCACATCATCTCTTCCTCAGCCAGGAGGCGCTGCTTGGTACCCACGGTAAGGTGAATCCACCCCTTAGAGGCGATAACGAACAGCTCTATCTGTGGGAAGCTTTGGAACGGGGAGATATAGACGTTATAGCAAGCGACCACGCACCGCATCTCGAAAGCGAAAAGAACGTCGATTTCAAAGACGCACCGTCGGGTATACCAGGGGTCGAGACCATGTATCCGCTTCTGCTCAATTCCGTAGCATTGGGGAAGCTCTCGTTGGATACACTTGTGAAAGCCATAGCGGAACGACCCGGAGAGTTGTTGGGGGTAAAGAAGGGCCGTATAGAAGAGGGCTACCACGCAGATCTTATACTGACGGACTTCAGAGACTATGAAAATATCTCCGTAGAAAGATTACACTCAAAGTCAGGCTGGAGCCCCTTCGAAGGTTTCAGAGCTATATTTCCAAGACATGTTATATCCCGAGGGGAATTCGTAATAAAGGAGAAGGAATTCGTCGGGAAAAAGGGACACGGAGAATATATACGATGAGTGGGTTACACTTAAATAAAAGCTCAAAATAGCCGAGTGAAGTGATAAAGTGAAGAAAAAAACGTACGTAGAAGATCTGATAGAAGGAAGAGAGGTAAAGGACAAGTTCGCAGTTCGAAGTAGAACACCACCGAGGGAATACGCACGCGGATGGTATTTCAGGTTGATGGTGGGTGACAGAACGGGAGACATCTCACTCGTCTATTGGGGGGGTCCCGAGGAAGATGTAGTGCGCTCCATATACGACAGGCTGAAAGTCGGCGACGTTGTTGAGGTGAGCGGGATGGTCAGCTCCTATAAAGGACACCTGCAGATAACACTCAACGAAGAGCAATTCCACGGTTTAGTAGTACTGGACGACGGGTCGTACGAGCCGGGAGATTATATGCCGGTGACAAAGAAAGATATCGACCAGATGGAGGCAGAACTCTTCGCCTATGCAGATTCGATCTCTTTCGAAGAGCTCTCACAGCTTGTATCGCTCTTCCTTGAAGATGAAGAGTTCATGTCCGCTTTCAAGAGGGCACCCTACAGCAAAACATTCTGCAATAACTATATCGGCGGACTTCTGGAACACACTTTGGACGACGTTAAGATGTGCGCCTATACGTGTGAGGTTTATCCGGAACTGAATAGAGACCTTCTCATAACGGCGGCCATATTACACGACTTCGGTAAGGTTTACGAGTATGAAACCACCACTTCCATAGAACTCACAAGGGAGGCGAATCTCATAGGTCATACCGTATTGTGCGAACGAGTGGTCAGAGATAAGATAGAAAATATACCCGGATTTTCCGAAGAACTGTCGCTAAAACTATCTCACATCATACTGTCCCATCACGGAGACTACGAATGGGGGAGTGCCAGAAGTCCCAGGATGGAAGAGGCCGTGGCACTGCATCACGTGGACCTGCTCAACGTTAGGCTAAGAGGATTCATACAGGCCAAGGAAGAGCTCAGCGAAGAGGACTCAGAGATGATATACGTCTCCAAAGACGGTGTGCAGCGTCCGATATTCACCCGTTGAAACAATAGATTAATAAAGTTCTTCAGAGGTAAAGTGTGTTGAATGGACGAAAAAAAAGAGAAAGCCTGTCCTGAATGCGGGCAGGACACAGACACCACGGAGGACGTATGTCCGATGTGTGGTTACGATCTTGAAGACATCCATGCGGAAGAGGTAGAAGATCTACTAACGGAGATAGACGATGATACCTACGAAGTGAAGGGAGGCAACAGCGATGCGATCCTCGAGAAGATCAAACACTTCGCGTCCAAAGACGAGGTGTCCCGTAAGATACAAGAAAAGAAAGACAAGGAGCGAAAAGAAATGGTCTTCGAGTGTCCACTGTGTGGTGCCGAAGTACATGAGGATGCTACTAAATGTCCCGGGTGCGGTGCCATCTTTGAGGATTAATCTTTTATTGTTCCAAGGAGTTACTTAGATCATATGTTCGAAACCAGGGTACTTTCCGGAAGTAATAGGATCGACATCCACAGGAAGCTGCGTGATATGGGCTGCCAGGAACGAGGCGTGGAGATAATGGGCCCGAAGGCCATACACCGATCGGTATACGCTAGAAACCTGGATCCACGAGCGGCGAACATAGTCAAGCAGGAATTTCTAGCTACCGGTGGTGAAGCTGCCGTTCCCTGGAAAGCCCTCGACCTTTCAGAGGACAACAGCGAGATAATTATGATGGGAACGCTTACTCAGTTCAATATAGCATTGAAGAAATTGGACGAGCAGCCCTTCAAGCTGCCTATACTGGCAGATGAAGTTCGAGACGCACTGAAACATTATGATGCAAAACCTATATCGCCGTGGGGCGGCAGAAGTGGCACTCAGATAATGGGGATAATCAACGTGACCCCGGATTCATTCTACGATGGTGGTGAAGCCTTCGAAGCACAAGATGCTGTCGATAAAGGGATAGAATACGAAAAACAAGGTGCGGATATACTCGATATCGGAGGAGAAAGTACGCGACCCGGAAGTCAAAGGGTGGCGGTAGAAGACGAGATAAACCGGGTAGTTCCGGTGATCGAAGGGCTGAGCTCTTCAGTGGATATACCTATAAGCATAGATACTCACAAACCGGAAGTTGCAAAGGCTGCTGTGGAAGCCGGGGCTAGTGTGCTAAATGATGTTTACGGTTTACGTGAAAAAGGCATGCTGGAGGCCGCTGCCGAGCTCAACATACCGGTGATAATAATGCACATGCAGGGAACCCCGGAAACTATGCAGGACGATCCACACTACGAAGACGTAGTCAGGGGTGTGTATGCCTTTTTGCTCGAGCGTACGGAAGCCGCCATCAAAGAGGGTGTAGATCCGAAGAATATCGTCATAGACCCCGGGATAGGATTCGGGAAGACCATCGAACATAATCTCGAACTCATAGATCGTATAGACGAATTCCGCTCCATGGGATACCCTGTTCTGCTGGGGGCATCCAGAAAGAGTATGTTCGGAGATATACTCGGTAAAGACGTAGAACACAGATTGTACGGTTCTCTTGCAGCAGCCGCCATCGGAGTGGATCGGGGCGTTTCAGTAATAAGAGTACACGATGTTGAGGAAACCGTGGATGTGATCCGTACACTGGTTGCCCTGAAAAAACATGGAAACTATTAAAAACCCCTTCTCTTTATCTGCTATATGGTTAGCGAGATAGATGTTGCCGGAATATTGGAAGGTTACGACACGAACGATATAACCATCGCTACCGTCTGTTCTCATTCAAGTCTTCAGATCTTTGACGGTGCACGAAAAGAAGGTTTTAAAACACTCGGTATCTCAGTTGGAGATAGGACCAAGATATACGACGCCTTTCCCAAGGGGAAGCCCGACGAGTTTTTAGTCGTAGATGAATATAAGGAGATATTGGAGCGAACGGAGGAGCTCAGAGAACAAAACGTTATAGTTGTACCTCATGGTTCATTTGTAGAGTACTTGGGAGCAGACCAGTTCAGAACACTGGAACTACCTACCTTCGGTAATCGCAGAGTTCTAAAGTGGGAATCGGACCGGAACAAAGAGAGGGAGTGGCTCACCTCTGCGGGTATATCGATGCCCGAGATAATACCGGACCCGAAGAAGATCAACAGGCCAGTGCTGGTCAAATACCACGGTGCCAAAGGTGGCCGCGGATTCTTTATCGCCAAAGATTACAGCGATTTCAAGCTCGGTATAGATCATACCAAAGAATATCACATTCAAGAGTACATCATGGGTACTCGTTACTACTTGCATTATTTCTTCTCTCCCATCAAAAAAGAGGGATATCGAACTAAGCACGGTGTTCTTGAGATGCTGTCCATCGATCGACGTGACGAAAGCAACATCGATGAGATGTACAAGTTAGGCTCTCAGGATGACTTGAAGAAGATGCAGCTATTCCCGTCTTTCGTCGTCACAGGCAACATACCGGTAGTGATACGAGAGAGTCTTTTACCAAAGGTATTCGAAATGGGTGAACGTGCCGTTAACCGTGCCTACGAACTATTCGGCGGACTGTTCGGTTCTTTCTGCTTGGAGACCATAGTTACGGATCAGCTCGAGTTCAAGGTGTTCGAGATATCTTCACGTATAGTAGCCGGTACGAATCCTTTTATATCCGGTTCGCCCTATGCCGACCTGATGGAAGAAAACCTATCGACCGGTAGACGGATCGCAAGGGAGATAAAAATCGCCATCGAAACAGATAATATGGATAAGATAATCACGTGATAATATGCTGACACTAGTGTTTGCGGATTGCGACATGAAGGTGAAGCCCGATACCATACACAGTATAAACTCACACCCCGAACTAGTACACTTTTCTCTGCTTCTAGCTAACGATTCAAAACTGGGTGAGAAAAAAGAACTGAAAACCATCGTTCATACTAGATACGGTAAGATATTCCGCTTCGAACCCGATGTGGAGATACCAGAAAAGCTTGAGGATTTCAAACAATTATTGTTGAGAGCTGTAAAAGGAGATCCGCCGAAAGGAGTTACATACGAGCCCGGCCTTAGATTGATGGATGTGCTCGATCTGGAACTGGGGCAGAAGATAGTGATGTCTCCCAGTGGAGAGAGAACGAATCCTTTCGAATTTTTCAAACGCAGTAAGGATTACGTTGTCGTCATCGGCGGCTTCAGACATGACGATTTCATCAGCCCCGTGTACGAATGGGCGGATAAGAGTATCTCAATATCCGATAAACTCAAAAAAACCTGGTCGGTAGCGGCAGAGGTAATAGTAGCTTATAGAGGCTGTTCACTCGAATAATTTAGCCGCGTTTACATCGTAGGGTACACCCATGCTGTTTGCCACAGGATGGCATTTGCTTCTGGTTAGGTATGCTATCGGTCTGATATCTGTTTCAGAGAGTGATTCCCAGTTCGCCATCCCCTTGGCGATGATCAGGTCGGCATCTTCTATCTCTGTTTTTAGATCTTCACTCAGGAGTGATAGGTCCACTCCGATGGCGAAACCACCTGTGGTCTTCACACTATCGGCCACTTTATCCATACCCACATCAACGACATCCTTCATGGTAGCATCGGATAAGATCGGTTCCCCCTTAACAACGACCGTAACATGAACATCGTATTCCTTTAACTTTTCAACCAGTAATGTATCCAGAACTATCTCTCCGGCGTTATCTGTGAAATATATAACATTCTTGGCACTTTTCAATATCTCCTCTATTCGATCTACATCGTCGTAACCTAGGCCCTCCGACAGCATCTTGTCGAACATACGGCTGAGATATTCTGGATCATCGTATTCATCTTTATATCCGAAATCCATAACGTTACCGATTATAGCTACGATGATAGCTTCTCTGAGTCCGCCTTCCTCCATGAATTTACGTGCTTTTGGTATGAGAGTTTTAGAAACTGCGTTGCACTCCTTTTTTATCTCTTTGTAGGGATCGTCAGAACCTATTATCGAGTATACATTTTTGTGTACCTTTGTAGCTATATCTGCCGAGACTGCGGTTTCATCGAATAGCTCATTAAGGATCTTTAACGCTTCCTTAACCACAAGATGTTCGTGTTCTGAATTCACCAACCTACTCTCGTACACGCATCTTTTGAGCAAACATGGCACGCATTCCGGCTGTATCTTCAAGTGATCAACTCTGGGCCAGATGCTTGTTTATCTCGTCAGCTTGAAGATGTCCCTGGATGGTAACGTTCACATCTTTGGATTCCATACCTTCTAGTTCCGCCAAGCTCTTCTTTATCTGTACGGCAAGCTGAACGCCCATAGGGCAGAAAGGGCTGGTAGGTGTGAATGTAAGGCTTACGCTTTCGTCATCCAATTCAAGGTCAGATATCAAACCCATGGAGTAAACATCCATCCCTGTATGAGGGTCCATAACTTCTTTCAGTTTTTCTATCACTTCTTTTTCTGTTGGCATGCAATTACCTCTTTATCGGGCATGGATACATCCGCTGGTTGTATATAAACCGTGGGGTGGTTACATCTTTTTTATCGGTTCGTCCTCGAGGATCTTTCCCATCTCTTTCGCAGAGCTGTCCAGCATCACCTTATCTCCTATGCTGGTCACGTGACTCATTGAGATGCCCAAACGTGTTTTCGAGAGTAGGGATTTTTTTATGTCCAGTGTTTCAAGAACATCTTTTTCCAGCTTTACCAGCATGGATGGAAGATCCCATGAATCGGTGTCTATTATCATGTCGTCCACTTTGCCCACATCTTCTCCTTCACTTCCCGATAATTCTTTACCGATGATGGAAGTTAGTAGATCATCGTCCGTTACTTCGTGAAAATATATGTGGAGTTCATCGAGTGCTTTGTTCAAAACTACATTGTCGGTAAACGCTTTGATATGTTCGAGATCTATCTTCAATTTGACACTCGCTAGTAGCGGTTTGTCTTCGCCCAGTTCTTCCACTATGTCTTTGTTCATCTTGACTACTACATCCCGTAATTTATGGTCGTTGCCGTAGGTAAAATCTTCGACCTTACCCATCATCTTTCCGTCGCTGCTCAACACTTCAGTTCCCTCTATTTCTTTGAATGCTTTCATGCTTATACCTCTATCACCATATAGTTAGAATGGAGTATATTAATCTTTTTAGTGGAGTATCAAAGACGGCCGTATTTTTTGTGGGCCTGTTCCGAAGTAAGTATGTCGAAAACGTATACTTTCGAATGATCCTTTTCTATGATGTAAAATGCTCTGTAATCTCCTATGCGTAAACGGTAGGAAGTATCTTTCGACCCCCTGATCTCCTTTTTATCCCCCTTTCCTGTTCCTGGGTAAGGGAGTTTTAATTTCTTTAAAGCCTCATTGATCTGTATCTCTCTGTCGGGAGGTATATCCTTAAAGAGCTCAGGTAGAACGAGTACTTCAAAGTTCATCCAAAGTCACAAAATCCTTTTTTCTTTCCTTTACAATGCTTCGACCGTACTCCGCCAGGCGGTTTCGATTGTGTTCTCTGATCAGTTTATCGATAACACTATTGTAGTCGTCGCCCATATGACCGAGTTTCTTCAACTCGTCCCTTACGTCTCTTTTTATCTGTATCGTTGTCGTGGACATTTTAACACGATACACTATGACGATTAGGTGTACTTATATCTTACTATAATCGATTAGCCTTGATCTTGCTCGGAAAACATATTATACGGAACTTAAATTTGGTGTTTCATGAAAGTCATAGCTCACGGTGGAGTAGGAAGTCCGCGAGAGATGGATGAAAGGGTGTTAGCGGCAGTTGAAATAGGATCGGTTGACGATGTTTTCGAAACTGTCATAGGTGTGGTCTCCGCAATGGAGGACGACTTCGTATTCAACGCCGGAACCGGCTCCAGGATGCGACTCGATGGAACGATCCAGATGGATGCCGCCGTTATGTACCGCGGAGATATAGGTGCCGTTGCCGCTATAGAGTCCGTCAAAAATCCCATACAGGTAGCGGCTGCGGTCTACGATACACCATATGTTTTACTTTCAGGTAAAGGTGCTATGGACTATGCACGTAGTAGAGGATTTAGCGCCCACGATCCGACGACGGAGAAAAGAAGAAAAGAACTCCAAGAGATGCAAGCCAAATTACACGAGCACGAAGAGTTGATGGAGATATACCGAGGCGTTGACGGAGGTGACACCGTAGGGTGCGTAGCATCACACGAAGGAGAGTACGCCGCCGCTGTTTCCACAGGTGGGACTAATTATTGTATTAAAGGTAGGATCGGTGACAGTCCTCTGGTCGGCTGTGGTTTCTATGCAGGCGAGCACGGTGCAGTGGTCACCACCGGGAAGGGCGAGGAATTGATCAAGAAACTCAGTGCCTACCGCTGTTATCTACTAATTCCTGAACTTGGCCTACAGGGTGCCTGCGAAAAGGTGATGGAGGAGCATACGGATGGTGCGTCCATCGGCTTGATCGCGGTCGGTGAAGAAGGCATCGCATCGTCCAGCAGTAAGCAGATGTCCCGGGCCTCCATCTCTCGTTAACACCGAAGTGTTTAATACGCAAAACTCTTTTTTGACCACTATGCCTCTTTCCAAAGACGTTCAGAACCAGCGTTCAGAGCAGCAGTTCAAGATAACTCGGGTTGGAGTAACTGGAGTGAAGAAACCGATCATGGTGAAAAGACCATGGGGTAATGTGACTCTTAATGCAACGATAGATGTATATGTAGATCTACCGCTGGATCAGAAAGGTTCTCACATGTCTCGAAACGTCGAGGTGACCGGAGAAGTGGTGGATAGAACGGTAAGAGAACCGGTGAGTGGTCTGGAGGAGCTTTCCGCAGAGATGTGTGAACTGCTGTTAGAACGGCACGATTACGCCTCCTACTCGGAGGTGGACATATCCGCCGATTATTTTAGAGAAAGAAGTTTATCCGGAGGGAAGCCGAGTCTTGAGAACTACGAAATATGCTCTCGTACCGAAGCATATAGAACAGGTGTGATCAGAAGGTACATTGGCGTTACCGTCGTTGGATTGAACGCCTGTCCGTGTGCCATGGAGAGTGTTCGCAGTATATACAGCGAAAGATACCCCGAGTTAAAAGAATCACTTGAACGCCTGCCGGTGATAACACACAATCAGAGGAACCGCAGCCAGGTGATGATCGAAGTGCCCGAAGGTAAAGAGGTGGAAGTCAACGACCTCATAGATATTGTGGAATCTTCACTTTCATCCCCCACTTATGAGATTTTGAAAAGACAGGATGAAGCAAAGGTAGTGATGGATGCCCATGAAAACCCTAAGTTCGTCGAAGACGTGGTCAGAGACATACTTACGAGAGTATTGGCAAAATACAGCGACTTCCCGGACGAGGCCCACGTCGAAGTGCGCAGCGAGAGCGAAGAATCCATACACAAGCACAACGCCTTCGCCGAGCGGGTGACCACCTTCGGAGAGCTAAGGGCGTGATCTGTCCGGGTTATCTGTTTCCTTATCTCTCGATAGTAGTACTTTCGATACTCTTCTATCTGTTCTCTACAAACCCTTTGATGTGGATTGACTGGAGCATATCTTATAAATTCAGTAGCGGATACTCGCATTTTCATTTAACATCAAGCCATTCTAGGATCTGTAAAGAAGTCAAGAATGAACTCTCAAAATCAGGGACCTCTTTCAACTGACGCTCCAATGATTTTGACCATCCTCTCCTTAGTTTTTCCTTATTTTGCTTGTATTTTTCCAGAGTTGGTTCTACACCTCTGACTTCACATTTTTTTGCAAAGATGGTGTTTAGACCTGATTTTTCTATCCTTGGCCAAAGGTTACACACGTCGTACAGATCTCTTGGCCAACCTCTATCGCACAGAGCTCGAATCTTTTCGATGGTTATTTCAGTCAACGAATATGTTACCAAATCGATTTGGCACGCATCAGAATAACGATGTATCAGGGGGTGCTTTTCCACGGGTGTGACGATCACCTCATTTTCATATTCTGTTATGTCGAGATCCAATCTTATACGAATATTTTGAGATAATATGGAATCATATTTCATGCTAATTTTCCAACCGGTTTCCACATCTTTTGATTTAACTTTATCTTCGAAAATTATCCCTTCTTTGCGTCGCAGGTCTTCTTTGATCTTGGTGATAAGAGACGTGATATGCTCCTGTTCCATCCCTTTTGATAATGTAAAATCCAGATCGTTTGAGAATCGATAATCCCGTATGAAGGCTTTTCGTATCGCAGTACCACCTTTGAATACGAGAAAGTCGGATCTTGAATATAACGATCTAAGAAAATGATTTTGCACGTAATCTCGCTCTATCGTGGTCGTTGGGATCCCATATGCTCTTCCGATCTCTTTTATCTCGTCGATATTGATCATCTAACTTCCTCCAGATCCCGCTCCCCCATGTTAATTATCAATCTCCACTTGCTGTTTTTCTGGTCTTCTTCAGGCATCATCGGATCCAGGAGAAGATAATTCCGTATAGAACTGTCCAGAGGGGGAATATCTATATCCAGTCCGTAGTAGTCGTTTAAAAATCCCAATCGTCTTATAACACCGGTGTTCCCTATCCTTTTCGCATAATCTACCAACCGAGCGGGATCGTGTTCTTTCTCGATAAGGCCCTTTATCACTTCTACCATGCCTCCGCAGTGCTGAGGTTTATCAAGGCAATCAACGATGGTTTTCTCCATATCCGTGATGGATACGACAGTATCGTTGATTCTCTCTTTGACGATCCCAAAAAATTTATTCCGTATGAGACGGATTATCCTGTAGTCAACTCCAAAAATTTCCAACCTCTGGTGCTTTTTTCGGGATGTGGTCTGTATGAAAACCGTAGATGGTATCTGTTCCGTTAAACCATGATGGTGCAATGCACTCCAATATGCTATACTATAGGGTTTTACCAGCATGGAACCGACGATGAACTCGTGGAGGGTGTATTTCTCCTTCTCCGCCCCCAGGGGCAGCAGCATATATTTTCCTTTCTCTATGCGTTCGATCCACCCGTTCTTCTCAAGCCGATAGAGAAATTTCTTTAAGGCATCTTCGCTCATGTTTGTATTGGCTCGGACATCATCTATGTTGAACACGTCATCGAGACCGGCCAACCTTTCTACAAATGTCGATTTTCTCATCTATATACACCGTAATACGTTATATTGTCCATTATAGTGTATGTCATTGAGAAATATAAGCGTTTTGGTTAAACTATTACACTCCCGATGCCGGCCGTTAACACGCGCAATACCCTACAACAGCGGATACTCTCTCAAAAGAGTAAGATCACCGGTATAGCAGTCCCGGATATCTCTTTACACAGAGCCGCCTTTTATGATATGTCGAAAATTATTAAATAATAGCAAGTAATTAGGTATCTTTACTATATCGGTGATAAAGATGACCCGTGAATATAAGAAAAAACCCCTCCTGTTCGTTATCCCATTAGTGGTCATACTGCTGCTCAGTGTGGTCGTGCCGACAGTTCTGCGAGCGGAGGGGGGAGATGGTACACAGAACGTAAGTATTTTCCAGGATGGTAGCGGAACACTGGATGACCCGTACATGATATACGATGTACACGACCTCCAAGCCATGAAGGATGATCTGGGTGCACACTACGTACTAGCCAACGACATCGATGCGAGTGAAACGAGTGGGTGGAACTGGAATGAAACAGAACAGAGATATGATGGGTTTGAACCAGTAGGTGAAAATCCACATTGGCCCGATTATGGAACAGCCTTTACCGGTAACCTTGACGGACGATATTACACAATAAATTGTCTCTACATCAATCGACCGGCCACGAACGGCACTGGGCTCTTTGGTGGGCTTGATTCGGGCGGTGTAGTTATCAATGTGGGTGTTGTCGATACAAATATTGACGGCAAGTGGTATGTAGGCGGACTCGTGGGAGTGAACTGGTATGGCACTGTGTCGAACTCGTATGCGATGGGAAACTTGAGCGGATACAAATATGTAGGTGGGCTCGTGGGAAGAAACAACCGCGGCACGGTGTCAAACTGTTATGCTACGGGTACCGTAAGCGGGGACAGTGACATAGGTGGACTAGTGGGAGAAAACTGGTATGGCACGATTGATACCTCCTACGCAACGGGAAACGTGTACGGTGACAGGGGAGTAGGCGGGCTCGTGGGAAACAACCGTGGTACGGTGTCGAACTCCTACGCCACCGTAAACGTGAACGGAACTGGAAATAGTGTAGGTGGGCTCGTGGGAGAAAACTGGTTTAGTACGGTGTCGAACTCGTATGCAACGGGAACGGTGAGCGGCTATGGTGCTGTAGGCGGGCTCGTGGGAGTTAACGGAGAAGGCACGGTGTCAAACTGTTATGCTACCGGAAATGTGAGTGGGTCTTCGACAGTGGGCGGGCTCGTGGGAGTTAACGGAAAAGGCACGGTGACAAACTCCTACACAACGGGAGCCGTGAGCGGTACTTACTCTGTAGGCGGACTCGTGGGATGGAGCGACGGTACGGTGTCGGATTGTTATGCAACGGGTAACGTAAACGGTGACAAAAAAATAGGCGGACTCGTGGGAGGGAATCGGTTCGGCACGGTGACACACTCGTATGCAACAGGAGATGTGAACGGAAATGAGCAAGTAGGCGGGCTCGTGGGAGAAAAAGGGTATGGCACAGTGTCCGATTCTTTATATGTTTCAGATTCTTTCGGGAGTATCTGGAGTGGTGAAACTACTACTTTAGATATGGTAAACAAAGATACCTTTATCGATGCGGGTTGGGATTTCGAGGAGGTTTGGGATATAATAGAGGGAGAGACCTACCCTTTCTTACAATGGCAAGAAGAAGATACGTATCCTTATGCCCCTCTAGAAGAACTACCCTTTTACATCAAATACCCACAATTGACAAAAGGTGTTGTGATCATCCTACCGATAATACTTGTTGCTTTAGGCTTCATGATCATAAAGAGAAATGGAAAAAGAAAAATCAAAAACGAGGTTGATGAGATATGAAAACATATAGAATAATAGTAGTAACAATGGTGTTTCTATTACTGATGAGCGTGATAAGTTCGGGTGCAACTGCATACGTCGAAGAGAACGTCGAGATGGAAATAATGGAAGGTACGGAACGTAGATATGTTGCCTAGAGTGGGATGATCAGATAACCAAAAGCCCTTCTGCCGATACCCTTCGTGATCACTTCAAAGCTCTGAGTTCGTAGATGGCTCCGGATTCGATCTTTTTTCCTTTTGCAGAGCTTATGATGTTTCCTAGCTTGAGTTTTAGAGCGTCCTTAAGATAGTCCTCGTCCAGAGATTCGATCTTCTCTAGGATGGTGGCTTCATGGTCCGCGATGAGGTCGTCGGGCCACGGTACGTTCTCCAGGAGCACCGAATTGTCAGTTTCATTGAAGCCCAGGGCTAACAGCTCCGATTCGAGGATGTTCGGGTGGTATTCTTCCAGATGTCCCTGTCCCAGTAGTTCCGCTACCGCATTCTCTAGTCGCCATAGTTTGACTTGCAGTAGATCGCAGGGCGAAGGGCAGCGGTCTCCTTCGAAGGGATAGTAATCGATGATCACCAGCATGCCTTCGGGTTTGAGAACGCGATAAAATTCTCTAAAAGCCGCTGACAACAATAATTCCTTGGTTTGTGACAGGGCGCTCACAACAAAGTTGCAGATCACGTAATCGAAGACATCGTCGTCGAAGAAATCCATATCCGACAGGTCACCAGTGATGAACTCAGTTTTATCTGTCTCTTCTCTGCATTCGGCCTGCCAGTCCCTCTGGATGTCAACTGAAACCACTCTAGCACCCCAGTTCTCTAGGAATTTGGTCATGTTGCACGCACCGGTACCAGCGTCCAATACCAGTTTACCTTCCAAATCGAGTCCTTTGAGTTTGTCCATGTTATCGTATATTGTAAAGGTGGTAAATAAATCAAACGTAGGTAAAAGTTTTAATGTGATGTTTATAATCCGTTGTCATGTCTCGTGAAGATCCTTTCCGTAAGGTCATGAAAACGGTGACAAGGGTTCGAGAACCCGGTGATAAGCCCGATGAAGACCTGAAGTCCATGGATAGATACATCTGTGACCTCTGTCACGGTATAAGAGAGCGGGAGGAGATGATACAGTGCGGCTTCTGTGGACGGTGGGTGTGCCGTAAGAACTGCTGGGAAGGAGAATTGAAGGCATGCGAAAGCTGCTCGGGACTGATCTTATTGGCAAAGAACGAAAAGGAGAGTGATGGCAACTCATGAGTGAATTAGACTCTGGTGTGGAACTGTTAGAATGGGATAAAAGATTGGGACGATTCGAAGAAAAAGAAGAGAATTATTCGGGGATGCTGGTCATTGCTTTCTTGCTGGGTGTGCTCTTCGGCATGTTTTTAGTAAGATTTATCATACCGTTTTTGGCTAACGCTGCGTGATATCATGAAGGTTTTACTCATACATTCGGACTACCTGCGATACCAGGTAAAGAAAAAGACTCCTGTTGCAGAAGATATCGGAGACCACATGAAAGAGGGAGAGATGGAAGAGTGTTTATCCGTCTTCACCGCAGTGGAAACATCCGATGAAGGCAGGGTAGACGAAGTGGTAAAAGAGGGTGCTGAAGTGATACGGGATACTGCTGAAAAGGTGGGAGTAGACAATATAATGCTCTATCCCTATGCGCATCTGAGCCCGAACTTATCTGACCCGGGCACCGCCGTGGAGGTTTTAAAGGGACTGGAACACGAATTGTTGAAAGATTACGAAGTACACCGCTCGCCCTTCGGCTGGTACAAAGCATTCCAGCTGAGTTGTAAAGGACACCCGCTCTCGGAACTATCGAGAGAGATAGTACCCGAAGGTGAAAAGAAAGGAGTTACTTCCAAGGCACTGGTAGCTGAAGATACGCTGGAATCCACATGGGTCGTTATTGACACAGAAGGAGAGATCCACGAACTTGAGATAGCCGATGGAAAGATTAAGGGTTACGATTTTTCAAACTACAAGAATCTGGAATCCATGGTCAGATACGAGACAGGCGAAAAGAAGAGCACAGGCATCGAATCGCCTCACATAAGTCTGATGAAGAGGCACGAACTCGTGGATTACGAGCCCGGATCGGATCCCGGCAACCTTAGATATTACCCAAAAGGTCGTATGATCAAAGGTCTGCTGGAGGACTACGTCAGCGAAGAGGTCAGAAAGTACGGTGCCATGGAGATAGAATCGCCCATAATGTACGACATGAACCATCCAACGTTGAAAAGTTACCTGCATCGTTTCCCAGCCAGACAATATTCGATAGAAACTCCTGACAAAGAGGTTTTCCTACGCTTTGCAGCTTGCTTCGGTCAATTTCTGATGGCACACGATATGACCATCTCCTACCGAAATCTACCTTTACGATTGTACGAACTCACCAAGTACTCCTTCCGCGTGGAGCAGCGGGGCGAACTGACCGGTTTAAGAAGGTTACGAGCCTTCACCATGCCGGATTCACATGCACTCTGTGCCGACCTTAAAGGTGCCAAGGATGAGATGTTGATACGCATGGATCTTGCCATGTCTATTATGGACGGCATCGAGTTGAAGGTCCCTGAGGAACTGGAATTTGTTATAAGATGCACTAGAGATTTCTACGAGGAGAACAGGGACCATCTGGTATCACTCGTAAAGAATTATGGCAAGCCCGCTCTACTCGAGATATGGGATGAGAGATTCTTCTACTTCGTGATGAAATACGAGTTCAACTTCATAGATCCTTCCGGAAGAGCCAGCGCTCTTGTAACGGATCAGATAGACGTCGAGAACGGGGAGAGGTACGGGATAACCTACGTGGACGATAATAACGAAGAACAGCACCCCATAATATTGCATCTGTCTCCAAGCGGTGCCATCGAGCGTGTGATGTTCGCGCTGCTGGAAAAAACGGCCATGATGCAGAACAAGGGTATAAAGCCGGAACTCCCATACTGGCTGGCCCCTACACAGATGCGTTTCCTACCGGTATCGGAAGATCAGATATCGTATGTTGAAGAACTAGCAGCTAAATTCCCCAATGTACGGGTGGACATCGACGATACTGACAGAACGGTCGGACGAAAGATACGTGATGCTGAAAAAGAGTGGATACCTTATATCGCAGTCATCGGTGAACGGGAGATATCAGAGAACACACTCACTGTACGCATACGCGGGGTAAAAGAGCAGAAAACCATGACGGTCGACGAATTGAAGGCTGAATTGATCGAAAAACAGTCTATCATGCCTTTCAGAGGACTTCCGCTGCCGAAACATATCAGCAAAAGACCGGTATTCGTCGGATGAAGGACAACCTTTATATTCATGAAGCTATTTCTTCGGCACCTTCAAGCCCAAGAGGATATACCATGGGAAACATAAGACCAACATACATAAAAAGAGTCTCCATCGAACTCGTTCAAAAGTATCCAGACGAAGTCAGCTCCAGCGATTACGAGCACAACAAGAAGATGGTAGATGAATACACTGACGTTGAATCCAAGATGATGCGGAACAGGATAGCCGGCTATATAATACGGTATCTCAATCAGGGTACTAATTAGTTTTTTTTACAGCGTCCTCGGCAACGGCCAGGCATGCTAAAAAATCGTCTACAGTATGTAATAATTGCATAGGAGAATCAGCACTCGCTGTGCAGTGTATTGTAGAACCTCGAATTTCCAATTTTATGTAATCTTCGTTGTCGGGAGAGAGAGCTCCAGCGATCTTTTCTGCGGTTTCGGAGTCATCGTATTCCAGAGTCATCTCGCATCTTACGGAGGACATGTTCGTTGGATAGTGATCATGTTGATTTATAAGTATCTACGGGAAAAGGGTATCCTTGTGAAGATCGGAGAGTGGAAGTGTAGGATTTGAATACGATGGTACAGTGTACGAAGTTTTCTTCAACGACAATGACAACAACTTACGAGTCAACCAAGGCGACACCATAGTCATCGTGGATCCCGATGGAGGTCTTGAAGGCCTTGAGTTTAGGATTGCCATGACAAGTTTCAGAGTAACTCTGTAAGTACTTAAACGGTAAAAACCCCTTTTTATCTTAAATAATCAGAAAATTATTTGTTAACTCTGCAAGTAGGACAGAACCATCTCTCTAAATTCTCCACGTACTCCCTTTCGTTACCACAATCTTGGCATACATTTATTTTTTTCAGAAATGTTTTTCTTCGAGGCTTTGTTTTTACAGTAGAGGATATAGTTTGAACTTTTTCACCACACCACATACATTTTTCTCCCGTAAAATTCAGAGTGTGTTATTTAGGGGAAAATTATAAGATATACCCCTTTAGTGCGGCAGAAGATACGATGTGGATAGCCTGGACTGGATTCCTAGCGGCGGTAGTCGTTGTCATAATCGGTGCAAGATATCATCTACCTCTAGCCCTTTTGGCTGGAACGTTAGTACTGGCCATAACCACATTGAGTCCTACAGAATTCTTTGACGCATTCACAGCAACTATCACTTCTCCGGATACGATTATCCTGATATTAGCTCTGGGGATCATACCCATAATCGGTGGAATACTTCAAGTGAGTGGAAAACTCCAAGATATAATCAATAATTTACGAGTAGGGAGACGTGCGTTCCTGGGTACAACGCCTGCCCTTATAGGCTTACTACCTATACCTGGTGGAGCACTTTTTTCATCACCTCTGGTAGATAAGGCTGCTCAGGAATTAGACGGGCATGTAAAAACCGGTATAAACGTTTGGTTCAGACACATTTTGTATTTTATCTATCCTATCTCCTATGCACTGATAATACCTGCCGACCTTGCCAATCTTAACATATACAGGATCATAATTTTCCAGATACCTTTATTCCTGATGACCATCACATTGGGATACTTCTTCCTGTTGCGAAGGGTGGATGGAGAGATGAAGTATTCAACCGATTTCGATGCACATGCTTTGACACCGCCTTTACTGGTGCTTATAACCGCACCCGTGGTTCATTTTGTGCTAACGTATGCATACGACTTTCAGGTTGCAAATATCACCGTGTTGATAGCAGTGATATCCAGCCTGATATTCTCGATACTGATAATAGGCGATGACAAAGAAAACGTTATCCGGGAAGCCATCGGTAAGATGAAGCCGTGGAATTTTATGCTTCTCATATTCTGCCTCTATTTCTTTATCAATGTATTCCAGGTATCCGGTATCGATGTTCTAATAGAGGATCTGCACCTCTCCAACTTCGTTCTGATCGTGGTCTTCGGATTCTTCCTGGGCCTTGCAACCGGAAGGATAATACTGCCGGCTTCGATAATCATACCCATATATATGGGGACATCCGGTCTTAGTTCCATGCCCATACTTGTATTTTCTTTGATGTATCTGTCCATATTCCTGGGTTATGCGATAACTCCGGTACATCCGTGTATAAGCATCTCACTTGAATATTTTAAAGGCAGCATGTATAAATTCCTTAAATTGATGGCACCGCTGGTTATCATCTCATTGGTCATCGCTTCGGTGCTATTTATGATGTTCGTGTGATATATTATACCCCTCTCTTCTCGCCCCATATGATCTTGTGTAGTTGGGGAAGAACTCTAACATCGAGTCCTTCGTCTATGACACGTTGTGAAATGATCTTTATATCTGTGCCCCATGCCGGTTGAAAGACTATATTCGATTTGATATCATCAGCGGATATCACTTTCGATGCAAAGCGAAAATCTTCTTCGTCGGAGATGACCATCTTCAACTGGTCTGTAGGGCGAAGTAATTTTAGATTCTCATCCCGCATGCGTTGGGACATATCGGAAGAAGGCAGTTTATAATCCATCGAAACCATCAGGTCTCTTTCCACAAGACGTGATATATCCAAGGAACCGTTGGTCTCTACGGATATGGACCATGTGTTTAAGAGATCCAGCAGATCGAAGATGTCTTCCTGTAGTAATGGTTCACCACCGGTGATACACACGTTTTTCTGCGGATATTTTTTTACTTGTCGATGGATGGTGTCTATATCCATATCTTGGCCTCCGTCCCATGCATATTTAGTGTCACACCATCCACATCTAAGGTTGCATCCGATTGTTCTTATGAACACAGTCGGTAGTCCCATCAGGATCCCCTCGCCCTGTAATGAAGGGAATATCTCGCATATACGCATGATTCTACATAACATGGTGGTATAATATAACTACCGATTCGACCGGAAAATTTTATACTCGCTGTATAACTACACAGGGATATGAAGATAGGGTTCGTGGTCAATCCCATAGCCGGTATGGGCGGTAGAGTTGGGCTTAAAGGAACCGACGGAGTCTATGAAGAAGCCGTCGAGAAAGGGGCAGAACCGGTTGCACGATCCCGCTCTGAACGTGCTCTAAAGGATATCAAAGGAGAACACGTCTGGTTAACTGCCGGAGGCATCATGGGGGAAGACCTTGTGAGAGAGCATTTTTCCGATCAAGAGATCCGAGTGGTCTATGAGACAGATAAAGGAGTCGGAGAGACTTCTAACGAAGACACAAAAAATGCTGTACGTACTTTTATCGAAGAAGATGTAGATATCATCCTTTTTTGCGGTGGCGACGGCACTGCCAGAGACATCTTCGAGTTGGTAGATAAAGAGATGCCATGTTAGGGATACCATCCGGAGTGAAAATGCACAGTGGTGTTTTTGGTATCAATCCAGAGGCCGCCGCTCAACTGTTTAACATGTACGCGAAAGGTGAAGCTGAGCTCGGCGCTGTAGATATAATGGACCTGGACGAAGACAAGTACCGGGAAGGAAGTTGGGAGTTCAAACTGCACGGAGAGGCTGTAAGCATATACGAACCCCACTACATCCAGTTGGGAAAGCAGAGCTTCCGCTCGGTTAACGATGAAGAGATGAAGTACGATATCGCCAGCTACATAATCGAAGAGATGGAACATTATCCCGAGCATATATTCGTACTGGGACCCGGCTCCACAACAGCGATGATACAGGAACAGTTGAAACTGGAACACACTTTACTCGGTGTAGATGTGATTAAAAACAAAGAGATAGTGGTTTTGGATGCATCAGAATCTGATATACTAGAAGCCCTGGAAAAAGTTAAGGGAGTTAAGGTCGTAGTTTCCGTTATCGGTAATCAAGGATTTTTCTTAGGTCGAGGCAATCAGCAGATAAGTTCATCGGTGATACGGAAAGCCGGCTTGATGAATATATATATCCTGGCAACCCCTTCTAAATTGAAGAAAACACCTGTTCTCAGAGCAGACACCGGAGATACAGAATTGGATAAAGAGATACATGAAAAAGGCTACATGAGAGTTGTGATAGGTTTCAGGGAGTACAGATTGGTAGCAGTGCAGGCATGATCGTTTTCCGATAAGATTATATCTTATAAATACATTGATAGTACATGGACAAAAAGATGATGGTGATCGTCCTTGGATTGATACTCGTTATAGCAGGTATAGCTCTGATGGCGATCACCGAGCCGGCCGGAGAAGACGGCACCGATGCAAGCTTTGGGATCGCAGATGTGAGTGAAGATGTAAGACCCTACTTCTGGTATGGTGTTGCTGTGATACTGCTCGGTATCATCATGGTATTACTGGCAGTCATCAAGATATGAAGTATCTCACCTTAGCTTACGCTTGACTACCTGTACATCCTTTAAAAACTTGATATCGGATACGCGGTTCGCCTTAGATGAAACTACAGAAACTGTTCCTTCGTGATCGTCGACCTTTATCTCACCGACTTCATGCTCTTGGAAACCATAATTTTTCATCTTTTTGAGTATTTCCCACATTGAAAGGTCTTCATCCAGTTTGAAAGAGAATGACACCATCCCGAATATATCCGCGTGTTCATCGTAGTCCACACGTTTTTTAACTCTCCCCTTGGCTTTTACTTCCATGGGCTTCAATTTTCTGCCGATATATTCTTCGATCCGCTCTAGGAACTCTACCTCTTCTTTTGTAACGAATGTGATGGCTTTACCGCCCTTTTCCATACGGCCGGTACGTCCTATTCTGTGAACGTAATCTTTTTCATACTTAGGTATGTCGAAATTGATAACGTGTGTTATATTCTCTACATCGATACCACGTGCCGAAACATCGGTGGATATCAGTATGTCTATGCCGCCGCCTTTGAAGTTATCCATATTCTTCGTTCTTCCGGCCTGACTCATGTCTCCGTGCATGGGGAATGCCTTGTATCCAAATTTATTCAGCATCTGAGCGAGCCATTGGGTCCCTCGTTTAGTATTTAAAAATATGAGGTATTTTCCCGGGTTGTTATCTATTATAGCGGATAGATTGGCAAGCTTATTCTTACGTCCTACCTTCACAAAATGTTGGGAAACACCTTTTGCGGATATTTCGTCCTTCGATAATTTGAGTACTATGGGGTCGGACATGTAATTTTTTGCCAGCTTGACAATCTCGTGGGGCATAGTTGCCGAAAAGAGCATTATCCGCTTTTTATCGGGCGTTCTATGCAGGATCCATTTTATATCTGGTAGGAATCCCATATCCATCATGCGATCTCCTTCGTCCAGCACAAAAAAATTGATGGATTTAAGGTCGAGTTTACCTCGCCTCATAAGGTCCATCACTCTACCGGGTGTACCCGCAACGAAGGATACTTTAGGCAGCTTCCTGATCTGGTTATTTATACTGGTTCCACCGTATATCGCTATGGTCTGAATACCGTATTGTTTACCGATATGTTTTGCTTCCTCTTCTACCTGCTGAGCAAGTTCACGTGTTGGTGTAAGGACTATCGCCTGTATTTTCTTTTCATCTGTTAAATTCTCAAAAATTGGGATCAAGAACGCATGGGTCTTTCCCGATCCAGTGCGTGCTTGTACTACCATATCTCTACCTTCTAACGCAGGCGGTATACTTTCTTGTTGAACTTCAGTTGGCTTTGTAAAACCCTTCTTCTTTAAAGCAGTAAGTGTTTTTTCCTTTATATTTAATTCTTCGAAACTGTTCATAATCACACCGTGTTATCTCTTAGTCTTATTCTTCATGTTTTCGTACATAGAATCTGTATATCTATGGCTACTTCCACAAGAGGGTGCTTTATAAATCTTTCCTAGTAAAGAGGGACACATCATCGATACTTATTTATTGTATTAACACTGTTATACCCCCTATAACGAGAGATCTCTATGATATCTAAAAATCTGGTTGTCGTTCTATGTGTCTTTATCTTGAGTATGACTGTATTTGCCTCAACTGTGTCCACTGAAGGTATGGATGTTGAGTTTATGGGAAGTTCGAACGAAACGGTCGGTTCTTACATCAATCATGACCCTATAAGGATCAACAGCGATACCGACTTTGCAGATATGGCTGCAAATAAATCTTGGGACGGCGATGGTTCCGAAGGTGCGCCGTATATTATCCAAGGTTATGAGATAAACGGGACGGACTATGGATATTGTCTCTATATCGGGAATACGACTTCGCATTTTGTGGTAAGGAACAACTATCTACACCACGCAGATACCGAGGGCGATCTGAAACAATATTACTTCAACACCGGACTTTATTTGTACAATGTCCAGAACGGTACAGTCGAGAACAATATGATAACCGATAATGATTTTATAGGGATCTATTTGGAGATGTGTGATAACAATTTAATATCCAATAACACCGCGTCCTACGCTGGCGATTACGGTATATTTATGTATGGATCTGACGATAACAAAATTATCAATAACACATTGAATGCAAATGACCAAGGATGCACATCCGGAGGCGGATGTGGTTTGGGTGGGCATGGGATAGCGATCTCATCTTCAAACGATAATTTGATATCACAAAATAACGCTTCATGGAAAAATGCCCAAGGCATTAAAATTGAATATTCTGATGGAAACATCATCTCAAACAATTCTCTATCGTACAATACCGTTTATGGCATGTCTATGGATTATTCTGACGATAATGAAATATATGATAACTATTTATCGCACAATCATAAAGGTATGCTGATATCCAGATCGAAATATAATTATTTTACAGATAATCTTTTACGATCTAATGACGAAATGGCCATTTATCTTGACAGAGCCGTTGAGAACACTTTTAGAGATAACGAATTAGAAGATCAAGGCATAATTTTTAATGATTTTTTGATCGAAAACTGGAATACGCATGATATAGACGATAGCAATACGGTCAACGGTAAGCCAATAATTTACTGGAAAAATCAGAATAGTGGGATTTTACCTTCTGGGGCCGGGCAGATAATATTAGCAAACTGTACAGGAGTAGTCATCGAAGATCAGGATATAAACGATATCGACAGAGGGATACAGATCGGTTTTTCCGATGAAAACATAATTCGTGCAAATCATATATCGGGAAACGATGTTGGCGTGTATTTGTATACCTCTAATGATAACACGATCTATCATAATAATTTCATAGATAATGTAAACCATGTTCAAGATGACGGTACGAACATCTGGGACGATGGCTGGCCAAACGGAGGAAATTATTGGTCCGATCATACAGGAAGCGACGATCTATTTGGCCCGAATCAAGATAAAACTGGCAGCGACGGTATCATAGATGATTCGTATGATATTTCCAGTATAGATGAAATAGATCGATACCCACTGATAGCTCAGGAGGCCCCGTACCTTCACTTGGAGATCACACATCCCATTGATGGAGACATATTTGGTATTGAAAACATAACTGCTTCGTGGGACTCCCTTTCGCGTTTTACGGATTACACCCATTATGAAATAAGACAGAACGAAGGTGATTGGACGGATGTAGGGATAGTGTTTGAATTTGAATTAGACGTGCCCGACGGTAACAATGTTGTTGAAATAAAGGGATACGATGAAAATGAAGAGAGTATAGTAAAAGAAGTATCTTTTATCGTTGACACTACCCCTCCGGTTTTAAACATCATCGGTCCTATAGAAAACGATGTTCTGACAAACGATACAGTCACTGTAGAATGGACGGTAAGTGATGCGGTGAGTGGCATGGATCGTGTAAATATAAGTCTTAACGGTGAAGACTGGATAGACGTCGGAACAGATACTGACCATGAGTTCGCCGATATCGGTGAAGGAGAGCATGTTTTTGAGATCATAGCATGGGATGTACTAGGCCACAACTCATCGGATTCTGTAACTTTTTATGTTAACCTCACATCTGAAGACGATGATATTCCGGAGGAGGGAGAAGATAATGAGTCAGATGATGGTCAAAATGATGATCCGGACGATGAAGTTCCAGATGACGATCAGAACAATACTCAGGATGACGAAGTTCCAGATGACGATCAAAACAATACTCAGGACGATGAAGTTCCAGACGACGGTCAGAACGATGACCTAGACGACGAATCATCTAACGTAGATACTGAAGAGACCACACCTCTTTTCGGTAATACTTGGGCGTGGTTACTAATACTGGTGATCGCATCTTCGGTTGTTGCGATATTGTTGTACTTTAACAAAGAACGTTTCTTCGAAGATCCCTCGGATGATGAGGAATCATTAGAAACGGATGATGAAACCTAAAAAGATATATCAAAGAGTTACTGTATTATCATCTAGGTAAAGTATATGCATAAAGTTAGAATTATCGGTTATCTACTTACGATCGTCCTATGTTTATCTAATATAGCAACTCCTGTTTATTCTATAGAATCAGAGACTATCCCATCTGGATTAAATACGGGCTCAATTGATTATTATCTGGGTGATGAAGGTTATATCGATCACGAACCCATACGTATAGATGATGATATCGATTTTGCTCAACAGGCCTCCGAGGAAGGCTGGTTGGGTAACGGTTCTAACATCGATCCATATTTGATCCAAGACTATAAGATAAACTGTAGTGAACAGGGAAACGGTATCTACATAGGAAATACTACTGCCCATTTTATAATCAAAAATTGCTGGCTACATGATGCCATGGGTAATGCGGATCAATATCATGGGAATTCGGGAATATATTTAAATAATGTTACAAACGGACATGTATCTGAAAACACTTTTGTGGATAACGGGATCGGTGTCCTTTTAAAGAACTCAGATGGCAATAGTATATCTGATAATACCGCCACTAAATTTTCGGATAATAACGAGCAAAATGATGAGCCTTCATTGATGGCACTCGTCCAACTACAGAATGGGATATATATAAGGGATTCAGATGATAATGTGATCACCAATAATACATTAAAAAATGGTTATTATGGGCTTACGATCATCGGTTCCTCGATGAATACTATCAGTAATAATATTCTTGAAAACAATACATGGGGGTCCCGCATCTACGGTGAATCAGAGCTTAATTCTGTGATCAATAACAGCATCATTGAAAACAAGAATGGTGTGCAATTGACCCGTGTGCAAAATAATCTTTTTTTAAACAATAATATTTCGTACAATTATGGAAATGGTTTATACTTATTTACTTCGCATAACAACCAGATCGATGAAAACACGTTTCGTAAAAATGGGGGTAACGGTGTGTATTTATACCATTCCACCTTCAACAAGTTGTCTGATAATTATTTGATCAAGAATGCTATCAAGATCTATGGAACTGAAGTTTCGCATTGGAACACACACGTTATAAATACAGATAACAAACTGAACAACAAACCTATCCATTATTGGACTAATAGAACTGGGGGTATAGTACCAAAGGACGCAGGGCAAGTGATACTCGCGAACTGCACCGAAGTTACAGTTAAGGATCAAAACGTAAGTCATGCTAGTATCGGTGTATTACTGGGATTTTCCGACGGTAATCACATTTTCAATAATTCTATGTGGAACAACGTTCGCGGGGTAAGCATGTACTACTCAGATGAAAACATTATCGATAGTAATATATTCTTCAATTGTTCACGCGGCGTTTACACTTATGGTTCTTCAAACAATAACATAAAGGAAAATAATATGTTAGACACACTTGATAGCATCTATATCTCTAACTCAGAACGGATCATAGTGTCAAATAACACGATGGTAGATGGAGGGGTGATGTTAGCAGGCAACATGTTGAATAATTGGAACTCACACAAAATTGACACAACTAATATGGTTAATGGATATCCATTATACTATCTTAAAAACCAGTCCGGAGGGGTTATATCTCAGAACGCCGGACAGATAATTTTGGCTAACTGCAGTGATATCTCGGTGAAAGATCAATACATCCTACGCAACACTGCAGGAGTGATACTGGCCTATTCAAATCAAAATAATCTTTCTAATATCAAAGTAATTGAAAGTTCATGGGGCATATACATGATAAATTCTGATTCCAATTATATCCTATGGAACAACTTATCTAACAATATAAACGGATTGTATATGATGAATTCTCGATCCAACAATATATACCGTAATACTTTATATAACAACACAAGAGGCTCGTATATGATATCTTCCAACGATAACCTGTTTTTCCACAATAATTTTATCAATAACACGCGGCAAGTTTACGAGTTATACAATTCGGTAAATCGATGGAATACGTCGTATCCTATGGGAGGAAATTACTGGTCAGATTATGAAGGCGAGGATGATAGATCCGGATATGATCAGAATTCGAGTGGACCGGATGGTTTGGGGGATACGCCCTATGAGGTCCGTACAGACAGAATGGATATGTATCCGCTTATTGAAAAATACACACCATTGAATATCTCAGTGCAGCAACCAAAAAATGGTACTATAATAGATACTGAGAAAGTTACAGTAGAATGGTCAACCACCGGTGGTATAGGCCCCAAACATCACTCTATCAGGATCGCAAACGATACATGGCTAGATATAGGTTCGAACACACAACACACTTTTTCAAACATATCGGACGGTGAACTCAGGGTCGAATTAAAGGTTGAAGATAATGTAGGATCCAATGCTACAGACACAGTCCATCTGATTATCGATCATACACCTCCTTTACTGGAGACCGATTATCCTTTGGAAGGGGATATCATCGTAAATAATAATGTGACCATAGGATGGAGCGGTGAAGACGCTATCACAGGAATAGCATACTATGAGATACGATGGGATGGCGGAGATTGGTTGAATGTAAGTGCTAACAATACACACACCATAAACGATCTGAAAGACGGAGAGCATACGGTAGAGGTCCGTGCGTGGGATCATGCAAAACATCAAACTACGAAGATGGTGAATTTTTCCGTGAACACGTCACCACCTGATCTAAAGGTGATTTCACCGGAGAATGACAGCATATATACCTTTGATACGGTTATTATCGAGTGGGTCGGTGACGATGAGGTGAGTGGGATATCTCACTTCGAAGTGAGGTTGAACCATGGAGAATGGTTTGGGGTAGAGCAAAACACCACTCATACATTGGATAAACTATCTGATGGAAATCACATCGTTGAGGTACGGGCATGGAGTAATGCTGGACATCAAACTACATCCGATGTGAATTTTATAGTAGATACAAGGGCACCTGATTTAAGGATTACATATCCAGAGAATGAGGAACGATTGACTGATACCGATGTAACGGTAAAATGGGATCTGAGTGACGAAACAAGTGGTGTAATGCGTTCGGAGATCAGGGTAGACGGGGAGTCATGGATGGAGATCGAAAATACATCGTTCAACATCACAGGCTTAAACATAGGTTATCATGTTGTGGAAGTGCGTGCTCGGGACAGAGCAGGCCACATTTCAGAGGATTCGGTTATGTTTAATATATATGAACCAGATGAGAACGACGATGAAGAGATGGATGTTCCGGAAGACGAAGGAAGAAACCTGCTTTCGAACGTTATCTTGATGGTACTGATAGGCGGAGCAGTGGTACTGTTGTTTTTGCTTATATATGCCTTCTCTAAATCGAATAAAAAATCTAAAGAACCTTTGGATGGAAATTGGTATTTCAAAGAATAATGTATTTCTGCCAGAAAGGTTAAATATCAACTTAGAAATCATGACTTCCTTACAAGCATAATTTAAGTTTAGTACAGGGCCGGTGGTCCATCACAATCGTAGATTCTAATTCCCACCGTCCCACCCTCTCGTTATCATTCGCTTCCGGGCCGGTGGTCTAGTTGGTTATGACGTCGCCCTTACAACTGCATACGCAGTAAGTAAGGCGAAGATCGGCGGTTCAAATCCGCCTCGGCCCACTCCATCAAGCTTAAATATAATACTCAGATATCAAAAAGCAACATAACGGGCTCGTAGCTTAGTTTGGTGGAGCGTCTGGCTCATATAACGCAAACCATGTTTGCGTTTGAGCAACCAGATGGTCGCCGGTTCAAATCCGGTCGGGCCCATCCCTTCTTATCCCATACCAAATTTATATATTAGTATCTACTCTTGGTCGACATAAATCGTTTACCACACAATATGGGCGTGTGGCCTCACGGGGAATAGCAAGTATTCCCCGAACATCAGAGACCATCATAAGATGCTCTCTAATATAGTCTGGAAAATCACAAATTTTCCCGACACATTAAAAGCTTATAAAGAGCCCTTGAATATAGTCTGGATATATCCAAAAACCTTTCTCACATAAGCAAATCACCACGGGCGTGTGGCCTAGTCTGGATATGGCGACAGCCTCCTAAGCTGTAGGCCGGGGG
>CAYVTG010000006.1:0-41440 GCA_964454575.1 uncultured Thermoplasmata archaeon | reverse complement strand
GTAGATGGGATTCAATATAAAAGTTATCTACGCTTTCTACTCTCCGAAGTACTGAATAATGTTTGTATGGTCGTGCAAATGTTCTGAGGTCGTCTCTTATCAGATACCTATAAATACCACTGACGCAAAATCCGTGCGTATGTTGTCGTACGTATTGGCGTTCCTGGTGATGCTGAATCCCTTCGCACTGTTCGTGTACGTGAAGAACGTGAGAGAGGAACTGCCGGACAGCGATTATTACAAGAGACTCATCAAGGCGAACATACAGTCCTTCGTGATATACACTTTCTTTGCTATCTCCGGCACCTTCCTGTTCCACAGCGTATTCAGGATAGACTTCGAATCCTTTCGCATATTCGGAGGGATAGTACTGTTCTCGCTGGGTTTGGTCATGATAATCCAAGGCCGCCGCTCAGTGATCACACTGAAAGGGAATCTGGACGATATAGCGTCCGAAGTGGCCATACCCTTTATCGTGGGACCCGGCAGCATAACGGTTAGCATCATCATCGGCAACGATTTCAGTCCCCTCTTCGCCGTGGGGATAATCGCACTTGCCATGATCATAAGCTTCTATATCGTGTACGTACTATCGATCATGCGTAAAAGACTGCTGCATGACAAATCACGGAAGCAGTTCGACAAAAAACTCGGTGTTTTTCTCAGATTGAACGGTTTCTTCATCGGCTCCATCGGTGTAAACATGATAGTCACCGGGATAAACAATCTATATATACTATAATCGGAAGTTTTATTACGTACGTATTAGTCCATCGATAAAAAGGAGCTTTTAACATGTATGAAGTAAGATTCCACGGACGTGGAGGACAGGGGTCGGTAACCGCCGCCAACACCCTTGCGGATGCAGCTTTTCGAGAGGGAAAGGACGTTCAAGCCTTCCCTATGTTCGGTGTTGAGCGAAGAGGAGCACCGGTCACCGCCTTCACTAGGATAGATGAAAAACGGATAGACTTGAAGATACAGATATACAAACCGGATGTCGTGATCGTACTGGACACCAGTTTGCTGGACGTTGTCGATGTGGCAAGCGGCCTGAAACCGGGCGGTATAGTCATATTGAATACATCCAAGGAACCGGGTAAGTTCGATTTCGGCGATGCAAAGGTGTACACCGTAGATGCGACCACCATCGCCGTTGAAAACGGTCTGGGAACTGAAACGAGCCCTATAGTCAACACAGCTATACTCGGTGCCTACTCTAAGGTAGTCGGCAACGTCAAGCTGGAATCTATATTCGAAGCCATCGAGAACAACGTACCTGTTAAAATAGATAACAACAAGAAGGCAGCCAAAGAAGCCTTTGAGAAAACTAAAGGGGTGTGAAATATGAGCGTTAAGATAACCATAGGAGCGATAAACAAAAAACACGGTAGTTCGAAGGAATACAAAACCGGCGGATGGAGGACCATGTGCCCGGAAGTTGATCTGGAAAAATGCATCAGCTGCTACAAATGCTACGATTACTGTCCCGATGCAGCTATAAAGAAGACAGAAGACGGTATCGAGATAGACCTGGATTACTGCAAGGGATGCGGTATCTGCGCAAACGAATGTCCTGTTAAGGCGATAATAATGGTAAAGGAGGAGAAGTGATAACATGGGAGAACAAACATCGATGACCATAAAGGGAAACATGGCCACCGCTTTAGGTGCAAAATTGTGCAGACCGAATGTGGTGCCGGCATATCCCATAACTCCGTCGACGTTATTCCCCGAAAAGATGTCCGAATTCATCGCCGACGGCGAACTAGACGCCAGCATGATAAACGTAGAGAGCGAACATTCAGCCATGAGCGCATGCATAGGCGCTTCGGCCACCGGAGCTCGTGTGGTCACCGCCTCAGCATCACAGGGGATAGCACTGATGCACGAGATGCTCTTCATCGCATCAGGTATGCGATTACCGATAGTCATGGCAGTGGGCAACAGAGCCTTATCTGCACCCATAAACATCTGGTGCGACCATCAAGATACCATCGCCTCCAGAGACTCAGGCTGGCTGCAGTTCTACGCAGAGAACAACCAGGAAGGACTGGATCTGATGATAAACGCTTTCAAGATAGCAGAGGACAAAAGAGTACTGCTGCCGGTGATGGTAGGTATAGACGCCTTCGTTCTCACACACACCATCGAAGGTGTAAACGTACCTGCTCAGGAAGATGTGGATGATTTCCTACCAACATTCAAACCGGATCACGGTACTCTGGATACTAAAGAGCCGGCAACCTTCGGTTCTTTCGCACCTCCCGAGTTTTATCAGGAGTTCAAGAAAGCGCAGACTCAGGCCATGGAAGACAGCAGAGCGGTGATCGACGAAGTGTTCGACGACTACGCAAAAAGATTCGGTAGGCAGTACAACAAAGTGAGCACATTCGAGTGCGAAGACGCAGATATAATACTGCTGACCATGGGTTCCATGTCAGGAACTGCACGTGAAGCGGTAAGAAAGATGCGCAAAGAAGGAAAGAAGGTCGGTCTGGCCAAGCTCACCGTTTACAGACCTTTCCCGATGCCCGAACTGAAAGAGATATTAGACAGCGCAAAAGGCGTCGCCGTCATCGAAAGGAACATCTCTCCAGGATTCGGAGGAGCGGTATTCGCAGAACTGGGCGCTACATTCATCAACGAAGAAACAAGACCGATGATGAAGAACTTCATAACCGGCCTAGGCGGTAGAGACATATTCATCGAGAACTTCGAAGAGATGTATCAGAAGACCATGGACGCAGCCGAAGCCGGAAAGGTGGAGGAACCGGTTGAATGGATAAATATGAACGAAGAGGTAACGAGGTGATCATGATGACTGATAATGAAGAACTTGAATTGTTTGCTTCCGGCCATAGAGCATGCGCCGGCTGCGGTGAAGGCACAGCTGTAAGGCAGATACTGAAGATAGCAGGACCGAATACCATAGCGACCATCTGTACCGGTTGTTTGGAAGTCGTTTCCACAGGATACCCTGAGACCGCTTGGGAGATACCACTCATACACGCGGCCTTCGAGAACTCCGCTTCCGTAGCATCGGGTGTGGAAGTCGCCTTGAAGGAACTGGGTAAAAAGGAAGATGTCAACGTACTGGCCTTCGGTGGAGACGGTGGAACCTTCGATATAGGTTTCCAGGCTTTATCCGGTATGCTGGAACGCGGGCACAATATAACCTACATCTGCCTGGATAACGAAGCCTACATGAACACAGGTATCCAGCGGTGCAGTTCTACCCCATACGGTGCCAGCACCACTACGTCGCCAGCGGGTAAATACAGCATCGGCGAATCACGACAGAAGAAGCCAATAGCCGCTATATGCGCAGCCCACGGGATACCATATACGGCTACCGCGAGTATATCTCACATAAACGATCTGAAGAAGAAGGTAAAGAAGGCCATCGAGGTCGACGGCCCCGCTTTCCTACACGTCTTCGCACCGTGCCCAACCGGTTGGAGACACGGAAGTGACGACACCATCGAGATAGCTCGACTCGCCGTAGAAACCGGTGTGTTCGTGCTGTGGGAAGCTGAAGACGGCGATATCTGCAATCTGAACGTCACGGTAAAGCCGAAGAAGAGGAAGCCTGTGGAGGATTACCTGAAAAGGCAGAGACGCTTCGCTCATCTAAAAGAGGATGACATAGCAAAGATACAGGCGGAAGTGGACAAAAAGTGCGATAAGTACGGTTTACCTGAAAGAGGGTAGATCGGCTTATTATAGCATCTGCTATAGAGCCTTCGGTGTGACCAAGATCATTCGACGGTTTCGATGTAGAACAAAACGTCCATGCCCTTCAATGCGGCGTGGATCTTGTCTGCAAACCAGATAGCATCCTTAACCGTCGCACCGTCGCTCCACTTGTACACCATATCGTATTCGCCCTTCTGCGGCTCGAAACCGAGACCGTACAGTACGTCGACGGCCTCGGAGGGCTTTGCTCCTTCACTACTGATTATCAACTTAAGGTATGTTTTCATATTACCAACTATAGTAATGCTTTCTGAGTTATTAATCTTTACGCTGTTTTACAAATTGTTTACACACTACGTACATCTCTGCGCTGCTGCTCCTTGATGCCTTGGGTGAGAAGCATTTGACGTCCTTGAATCGACGTCTGACCTTATCCAAAAATCTGTTGAAATCCGGACCCTGTATTATCTTCACTACGAAGGAACCACCGTCCTTCAGGGTCCATTCGCAGAACTCAAGAGCACACTCAGCCAGATAAAGTGAACGTGCCTGGTCCATGGAGTGTTTTCCCGTGAATTTTGGAGCCATGTCCGAAAGTACAACGTCGGCGCCTCCGGTGATCTCTGCGATGCGGCGGACGGTCTCGTCCTCGGTCAGGTCGCCTTTGTAGAAATCCACACCGTCTATGTCGGGCATCCTCTCAAGGTCCACTGCCACGATGTTGCCCTCTCCGACGGCTTCCACAGCGTATTCACTCCATCCTCCCGGGGACGCTCCCAGGTCGACCACTTTGTATCCCTGTTTAAAGATGTTGAATCGCTCGTCGATCTGTTTTAACTTGTAGACCGCTCGGGAGCGGTAGCCCTCTTTCTTAGCCATGCGGTAGTATCCATCTTTACGCTTGTAGGCACTCATCGATATGCATACTGCAGTGTAATAAATAAAGATTTACCGTGTGATCATATCAAAATAAAAAAGTTAATATACGTCTAGAGCCGTTATTATATCGGGATATACGTGTCGAAGGAGAATGATAAAAGTGGAGACGAGGGTATCGAGATACTCGAAGTGAGATTTTTGAAGGGACCCAATGTACACGCCTTATTTCCGGTGATGGAGGCTAAGTTGGATCTCGGACCGTGGAAAGAAAGAGCATCGGATACTGAGCTGGCCAATAAGTTAGTTGCACTACTACCGGAGTTGGAAACCCATAAATGTTCGTACGATGAACCAGGGGGATTATTGAAACGTCTCAACGAAGGGACCTATCCCGCTCATATCATCGAACACTGCATACTGTCAGTACAGAATACTTTCGGCTCAGAAGTCAATTTTGGTAAAGCCCGTATCATCGAAGATTCGATCTACCGGATAGTCACCGACTACGACATCGAAGAAGTGGCTTATTCTGCTCTAAGATTCAGCGTGAACCTGATAAATTCTTTATTCGAAGAAAAAAAGAGTTGGGAAGAGACCCGTGAGCAAGAGAGGGAAGCTTTGGAAGATATGAAGCGCAGTGCTTTACTGGAGGAAAGACTCGGACCCAGCACTTCGGCGATAATAGAAGCCGCAAAGAAGCGTAAGATCCCATACCGTAAGGTATTATCAAAATACAGCCTTGTTTATCTTGGTTGGGGAGCGAAGAAAAAATCTATCTGGGGGCCGGTGACAACGCTGACCTCCTCCATAGGCTCGGATATAGTACAGGATAAGATGCTTTGTAAAGAGGTACTCCAAGATCAAGGTTTGCCCGCTCCCAAAGGGTACGTCGTGAAAAACGAGGACGATGCTGTTTTATTCGCCAACAGATTGGGATATCCTGTGGTTTTGAAGCCTAAAAGAGGGAACCACGGTAAAGGTGTTATAGTCGATATCCGAAACGACGATGAAGTCAGAGAAGCTTTCGCTATAACCAGTCGTGTTTCAAGGGATATGATAGTCGAAGAATTCATACACGGATTCGACTACCGCTTTCTAGTGATCGACCACAGGGTAAAGGCCGTAGCCAGGCGGATACCGGCCCATGTAAAGGGAGACGGAATATCCACCATATCCGAGTTGGTGGAGAAGGAAAATAAAGATCCACGCCGGGCAAACGGTCATATAAATTCGCTCACAAGGATCGAGATAAACGATGAGATGATCTCCTTCTTGGATAGGGATGGATACTCTCTGGATCACGTACCCGAAGAGGGGGATATCGTTTATCTACGTGGAAACGCCAACTTGAGCACCGGTGGTATCGCTGAAGATCATACCGATAAGGTACATCCTTCGTACAAAGTCCAGGTGGAGAGGGCAAGCAGGATACTTGATCTTGATCTAGTGGGTATCGATGTCATCTCGGATGATATATCGGTACCCGAGGAACAGATAGGTTGGACGATAATAGAGGCGAACGCCAGTCCCGGTTTGAGGATGCATATTTCACCCAACATCGGAGAACCTAGACCCGTGGGAGATCACATTGTCGAACATCTATTTCCGGATGATAACGGAAGGATACCTGTGATAGCTGTTACCGGAACCAACGGGAAGACCACTACGTCTCGGCTGATCGATTGGATCATACGCAGTGACGGTCATATCACAGGCTTAGCGGTTACCGGTGGTATATATGTCGGCGGAGAGAAGGTTGTTGACGGAGATACATCGGGACCGTGGAGTGCTCAGACGGTGCTCCAGGACCCAGCGGTGGAGTACGCCGTGCTTGAAACCGCGAGGGGCGGTATAATCAAACGCGGACTGGGTTTCGACAGGTGCAGTGTTAGTGTGGTCACCAATATCCGAGAGGACCATATAGGTATAGATGATATCGAAGATATCGAGGACATCTTCTGGGTTAAGTCCGTACTGGTGGAAGCTACGGAAGAGACCGGACACTGTATCATCAATGCTAACGACGAGTTCGCTGAAAGATTGATAGAGCGTGCAAAGGGGAAGCCGGTACTGTTCGGCTGCGAGCCCAACAGATTGACGGATGAATTCATCGATAAGGGTGAAACCGTGTTTCTGCGGGAGGAAAACACATTGGTAATGTACGAAGAAGGTAAAAAACGAGCATTAGCTTCCATGGATGAGGTGGAATTTCTAACAGGTGGTATAAGGATGCTGGTTGAGAACGCCCTGGCGGCGGCTGCCGCAGCGTACAGCAGCGGAATATCTCTGGACTGCATATCTGAAGCCCTACGCACTTTTGAGAATACGGAAAGGACAAACCCCGGGAGGTTGAATCTTTACGATATACAGGATAGGAGCATACTGATAGATTACGCCCACAATCCTGATGCATTGAGAGCTTTAGGGGAGTACGTTTCAGCAGTGGGTAACGGACACAACACCATCGTATTTGCCGGCGTCGGTGATCGAAGGGACCAGGACCTGATCAACTGCGGCGCGGAGATATCGGATCACTTCCATGAGATCATAATAACAGAATATCCCGAGCAAAATAGGGGAAGGGAAGACGGAAGCATCTCTAGGATCATAAGAGACGGAGTGATATCGAGGGGGGTCGAGCCCGTATTGATAGACGATATGCATGAAGCGGTGATGCATGCTGTCCGAGAGTCGAAAAAGGGAGACCTGATAGCTCTTGTAGATCTGGATTATACTTATGAACAGGTCTCTAAGATCGCAGAATATACGTAGCTAGATCATATCTCCACATCGGGTTCTTCGATGATCACCTTCGGGATATAGCACTTTCTATCCTCAAGATCATAACTGCTGCCCGCAGATAGTATATGTATGGTTATCCCTTCCACGCATAAAGGCTTACCCGGTTTCAGATCCGCTTTGTTACTCATACCTATGGCCAATCCGTCGACGACCACCACATTTCGGTCCCCGATAACTTCGAATTTGTTCTCTTGAAAATCCCAAACAGCTGCGGTGTGCTCTCCAAGGCCTACGCCCAGGACTCCCGGATTCTCCGCTACCACATGTATCAACCGGGGAAACCTGCCCCTGGCTGTGAAATGGGTGTCGATAACGGTGTCTTGTATAAAGCTCAGACCATGCGACAATTCTAGCTCTCCAAAACAAAGTGCGTCTTCACTCTCTCCGTGAGCGATCATCAATCCTGTCAGACACGCGGCTCCCGCACTCGTGCCGGCGACCATGGCACCCTGTTCATGCCGTTCTTTAATTGTATTTAATAGATTGGTACCACCCAGCATGGTGGTTATCCTCAGCTGATTGCCGCCGGTGAAGAAGAATACGTCTGCTTTCTTGGCGATTTCCGACAGGTCTTTGTGGTTAGCTGTGTCTCGAAACTCAGGGTTCAAAATCTCTGTCTTTGCGCCGAGTTCTTCGAAAAGCTTGGAGTATTCGCTGCCGGTTTTTACGGTTTCCTGACTGGCAGTGGGTATGATAGCAACAAGCGGCTTCCCTCCGGCTAGTTTTCTTGCAATGATCATCAATTCGATAAAGATAAGTTCATCTGAGGTCATCGGTACATTCCCACCAAGGGTTATGATGGGACCCTTAATGATTTTGTCTGACACGATTAAACAACGTGGCTTATCTTATTTAAATGTAACTTATCTTTAGCGAGACATTTAGGCAGAGATCGTCTCTCAGACCTGTTTCTTCCACTAAAATCGTCAGACATATTTAACACATCACGGTAGCTATCAATGGTTAACAAAAGAGTAAAATATGGTTCCCTCATACATACGCAGGAACATGGCTTCTAAAGATGAATACTACAGGATGACGGTGGAAGAAGTGCTGGACGCTTTAAACACCAGTGACGACGGTCTGGATAGAGGCGAGGCAAACAAGAGGTTGAAGAAATACGGTAAAAATGAACTACAGGCAAAGGTCAAAGTTCCAAGATGGCTGATGTTCCTCTCTCAATTCAAAGAATTGTTAGTTATGGTGTTGATAGTAGCCGGTATCATATCTATTTTTTTAGGGGTTGTTTACAACGATCCGGGCAGTTTTAAAAACGCCATCGCCATGTTCATCATAGTATTCATCAATGCTATAATCGGTTTTGTACAGAAATACAAGGCAGAGCAGATAATCGATAAGTTGAGATCCTTGATCAGGTCGCCTGCAAAGATAATGCAGGGCGGCGAGATGATCGAGATAGGGCAGGGTGAACTGGTCCCCGGAGATATTGTAAAGGTTGAGGAAGGAGACAAAATACCGGCGGACATGCGCATCATAAAATCATTCAATCTCAAGACCAACGATTTTTCATTGACCGGAGAATCCATGCCCCAGGGAAAACACAGCAATGCCATAGAGGATAAAGTGGTGCTGGCAGATAGAGATAATATGGCCTATGTGGGTACGACGGTGGCCTCCGGAGACGCCGTAGGTGTGGTCACGGCAACGGGGATGAACACCGAGATGGGAAAGATCGCAGACATGACCCAGGAGACCACGGATATAAAATCACCCTTACAGAAAGAACTGGAGCTACTTGCAAGAAATCTGACGGCCATAGTCATCGTAGTCAGTGTCGCACTGTTCGCCGTCGCTCGATGGCAGGGTTTAAGGCTCGATACGAGCTTGATATATGCACTGGGTATAGCGGTTTCTTCAGTACCACAGGCCCTACCCGCACAGGTGACCGTGGCCTTGTCGACGGGAAGCAGCCGGCTGGCAAAGAGGAACGCGGTGGTGAAGAACCTTTCTTCCGTAGAAACACTGGGCTCTACCACGGTCATATGCACCGATAAAACCGGGACGCTAACGAAAAATGAGATGACGGTGAAGCGTGCTTGGTTCAATGGAAAGGAATACGGTTTTACAGGTATAGGTTACAAACCCGAAGGGACCATCGTTGACGAAGAAAAAAAGGAGCTCACGCAGGAGCAGATAAACGAGATCGAGATAATGATGGATGCCGCTACCATGGCCTCCAGTGCGGAAGTGCACGCTCCCGACGAGCAGCACGATAGTTGGTATCCCGTGGGGGACCCCACCGAAGCAGCCTTGATCACTATGTCTACCAAGATAGGGACCAGGTCGCCGTCGGAAGACAAAGAGAACGTCGAGCTGATCAAGTTCCCGTTCAACTCTGAGAGAAAAAGGATGAGCTCTGTCAGGGATATCGGAGAAGAATACGATGGGGATAGGGTTGCCGCTGCTTTTGAGGGTGACACCGAAGGTATGGTCGTGCTGGCCATGAAAGGTGCCACCGACAGCGTATTGTCCGTAAGTAAGTACATCTACAGAGACGGTGAGGCTGTCCCTATAACTGAAGATGATAAGAAAAAGATAAAGGCAATCAACGAAAGATATTCTAAGAAAGCCATGAGGGTCCTTTCCTTCGCATACCGACCACTTGAAAAGAGTGGTGAAGACTATGTTGAAGAAGAGGTAGAAAAGGACGTGATCTTTTTAGGGCTGGTCGGTATGATCGACCCGCCAAAAGAGGGAGTTAAGGAGGCCGTTCAAGGCTGCCACGAAGCCAAGATACGCATATTCATAATGACCGGAGACCACGCAATAACCGCCCGGGCCGTGGGAGAAGAGATAGGCTTGACAAAGGACGGAGGCGAGCCGACGGTCATCACCGGTGGCGAGTTGAAAGATATATCGGATGACGATCTTGCGGATATAATGGAGAAACACGAGACTCTTATATTCTCCAGAGTGGATCCCGCTGACAAACTCAGGATAGTCAATATATTGGAAAGGTCCGGAGAGATAGTAGCGGTGACCGGGGACGGTGTCAACGACGCACCGGCTCTGAAGAGGGCTCATATCGGTGTCGCCATGGGAGAGAAGGGGACGGATGTGGCGAAGGAAGCATCTGAGTTGGTATTGCTGGACGATAGTTTTCCCACCCTGGTCCACGCGGTAAGAGAGGGGAGGACCATCTACAATAATCTCAAAAAAACCGTGCTGGCCTCAATGACCACCAACGGGGCGGAGTTGACCACTGTACTGGCAGGGTTGGCTGCCATAGGTATATTCGGTTGGGGTCCATGGGCTATACCAATATTGGTCATCCAGATACTGGCTATCGACCTGCTTGCGGAGGTTATGCCGCTGACCTTTTTGACCTACGATCCGCATTCGAAGGCATTGATGAAGTCTCCACCTAGATCTCAGCTGGATCACATATTGGACTTCTTCACTTCGGCTGAAGTGATCTTCTTCGGCCTGTTGATCGGTCTTTTAGCGGCCGGTAACTTCTGGTTCTTTATGGAAAGGAATGGTATATCTCTTACTCAGTCGTGGGATGCATCTTTGACGTTATATTACGCCCAGGCAACCACCATCAGCTACCTCACCATCGTATACTGTCAGTTCTTTAATATCATGAGCAGAAGGTATGAGTACCAGTCGCTGTTCAGCCGTAATTTCTTCAGCAACAAGATCATACTGTACTCGATACTCGCATCCATGGGTATGGTTTTCCTGGGTATCTACGGCCCATTCATCAGCGATTTCCTTGAATTCGCCAGTATCGGTCTGGACGGTTGGCTCCAGGTTTTCGGAGCGGCTGGCATATTCCTACTGTCCTTCGAGATACTCAAGGTCTTCAAGAGAAGATGAAGTTCACTTCATGGGGAGTCACTTGGTGGTGTTAGAGAGATCGTATAAAAGAAACTTATATATGCCACCTTTTCTATCTTCCATTGTACTTAAAGGCGTGATTGCACATGAATTTCCGAAAGATAGTAACCATGGGATTGATAGCACTATTAGTTGTGGGTGGGTTTGCACAGACTATTGTATATGCAGACGACTATTCGATGATGGGATCCCGACAAACCAGTTTCCGAGAGGGCAGCGGGACAGTCGATGATCCGTACATGATATACGATGTAAAAGATCTGCAGAATATGAGCGATGATCTAACAGCACATTATGCACTGGCCAACGACATAGACGCCAGCGAAACCATTGGATGGAACGGCGGGCAAGGATTCAAACCTATCGGTCCGAACAATGATTTGCAGTTCACAGGAAGCCTCGACGGTAAAAATCACACGATAACCGAATTATACATCAACAGACCTACAAGAGACTTCGTCGGCCTTTTCGGAAGCATAGGTTATGAAGGATCTATAGAACATGTTGGTATGGTCGATAATGAAATATACGGACGAGATTATGTTGGTGGGCTAGCAGGAGCGAATGAAGGTGTCATCTACAGTTCATACACCACAGGAAGCACAGAAGGAGAAGAGCTTGTTGGCGGGTTAGTGGGATTAAACTATTTAGGCATGATTTTCAATTCCTGTACCTTGGGGAACGTTCACGGCATATATTACGTGGGTGGACTAACAGGATATAATGGACTTGGTTTTGTGATATTTTCGTATGCCACAGGCAACATTTACGGGAGCGAATTCGTTGGTGGGCTTGTGGGAATTGACGAAGATGGTATGGTGGCTTATTCATACGCAACGGGAAAAGTCACTGGAGATTTCGCCATAGGCGGATTTATGGGAGGTAACTGGGAAGAAAGTATAGCTGTAGGTAGTTACGCAACGGGAGAAACTAAAGGAAAGGGTTGGGTAGGAGGGTTCCTGGGGCAGAATGTCGGTAACGTGTCAGATTCTTATGCAAGAGGAGATGTAACATATACGGATAAATCATATGAGAATATCGGTGGTTTCGTGGGGTTAAACTATCAGGCAACGATAATCAACAGCTATTCTACAGGAAAAGTGCTATTTCAGTATGGTGATGATCCTGACAACAAAGGATTCGTGGGGCAAGCTTATCACGGAGGAGATTTCGAGATGAGCGGGAACTTCTGGGATATACAAACTAGCTCACAGAGTGACACGGCCGGTTTTGCCACAGGCTTAACAACGGAAGAGATGAAACACATAATGACCTACAGGAGTTCCGATTGGGATATCGGTAAAGTTCCTAGTATTAACTGCAGGAAAATAGATCACCTCTGGAATATAGTGAATCATGAAACATATCCATTCTTTAGCTGGGAATATCTGGATGCACCTTTCCATTCTTTAAATATCCACACATCGGGTGAAGGTACAACCAGTGTTGAACCAGGATATTATATCGTTACCGCTGGAACCGAGATAATCATAGAGGCTAAACCAAAACTAGACCATGTTTTTTCCAACTGGACGGGAGATCATCCTGATGGCAAAGCCGAGGAAACTATAATAACGATGGTGATGGACGAAGACAAAAACATAACTGCACATTTCGAATTATTCATAGCGCCTATGATCTATATCATATCTCCCGAAGATGATGAGATATTAGATACGGATTCATTTACTTTGCAGTGGGAGTATGAGGAAGGGACATATCCTTTGAGTTATTTTGAAGTTCGGATGAACGAGGGGCAATGGGAGAATACCAGTTTGAATACACAACACACTTTTGAAAACGTGGATGATGGAGAACGCATCGTTACTGTATTGGCGGTAGATGAACAAGGATTCAGTAACCAAACAGACATCAACATCATAGTGGATACATCTCCACCTAACGTTAGAATTGTGTCTCCCGAAAACGGAGACATGTTTGGTGTAGAAGACATCACAGTAAGTTGGACTGGGGTAGATAATGCGTCCGGAATAGACTACTACGATATCCGTATTAACAGCGATGCGTGGATAAACAAAGGTAATGATACTTATCATCGGTTCATCGGACTTTCTAGTGGTGTAAACAACGCAGAGTTAAAGGCTTATGATAGAGCAGGAAACTTTGCTTTGATCAACGTTAGTTTTATGGTTGATTTGATGGATCCCATCGTAAATATCACCTCCCATACGGATGGAGATATTCTCTCTGCGTCTAATGTTACCATTGAGTGGACTGGGATTGACGAACACAGCGGCATAAATTATTATGCACTAAGGATCGATAAAGAAAAATGGGTGTACGTAGGAAATGACACAGATTACACCCTTGAAGGATTGGAAGAGGGATACCATACAGTAGACATTAGAGTACGTGATAATGTGGGTAATACAGTAACTACCAACGTTACATTCAATGTGGATATCACTGAACCCACGATTAACATCACATCTCCAAAAGACGGGGGATTATTTGCAGATAATTCGGTGACCATAGAATGGACGGGTAATGACAACAATTCAGGGATAGATTGCTATCATATTATCACGAGCGAAGGGAACTTGACCTCCACAAACACGTCATATACCTTTACTGGACTATCGGATGGCGTTCATAATCTCACGATAATAGCATATGATAGAGCGGGGAACCAAAAAGACGACACCGTTTCGATCGTTATAGATACTACCCCTCCGGATATAACTATATTTAATCTGAATGAAGGGGACATCCTTGATACAGATAGTTATACTTTACAATGGGCTGGTACTGATGAGACCTGTGGCATATGTCATTATGAGATAAGGTTGAACGAAGGAGATTGGACAAATATCAGCAAAGATGATCAGTACATCTTCGAAGATCTTGAAGACGGCGATTACACAATCACCATAAAGGCGGTGGATAACGCAGGTAACGAAGCTACGTCATCGGTTAGTTTCATTGTAGACACCGGGTTAGGACCTTTGATGTGGTTACTTATAGGAGTGATAGTTGTTGTATTAGTGACTACGATATTTTTCATTAAGAAGAGATATTATCCAAAAAAGACTGAGGACAGTGACCCGGAAGCTGATGGTGTACATCGATAACTATCATACATGAAGATTTAGATCAAAGGTGCCGTATAAATCTGCGAGATTATATCGGAGGGCAAAAACGATAGAACGCGAGTATCTGCCGCGATATCTGATCTTCAACAAAAGTTTTAATGTGCTCTGCACCTACGGGATATCATGAAAGGTTCTTTAGAGGGAAAAACGGCTGTAGTCACCGGGGCCAGCGCAGGTATCGGTAAGGAGTTGTCACTGGCGCTTGCAGAGGAGGGCTGCCGGCTGGCATTGTGCTCAAGAGACGAGAAAAAGTTACGAGCGGCAGTCAAAGACACGGGTGCTTTGGTCGTTCCCACGGATATCAGGGTCGAGGAACAGGTTAAGCGGTTCATCAAAAAGACGGTGGAACACTACGGCGGTATAGACATATTGGTGAACAACGCAGGTACGATACGATACGGAGATATAGAAGAACTATCCACTGAGGATTACAAGGTGATGATGGAGACCAACGTCGACGGAACATTCTACGTCACCAGAGAAGCGCTGCCTCACATCAAGAGAGCGAAGGGGAATATCGTATTCGTGGGCAGCTTCGACTCCAACCATCCGAGATCATTCAATCCGATATACTCTGCATCGAAGTGGTGGGTGAAGAGTTTTGCTCATAGTATAGAGGCGATCTACGGAAAGGAAGGTGTCGCTGTTACATTGGTCAATCCGTCGGAGGTGAGGACGGAGATACCCGCCGAAGACGGTGTCCCTTACGAGAAAAAATTCGATAAAGGAGAAGTCTTAGAGCCCGAAGAGGTGGCGGAGACCATCGTCTTCGCATTGAAAAGATCCAAGGCCGCAACCGTCAGCCAGCTTGATATATACAGGAGAGATAAGCTCGGCGATTTTTTTTAGTATGCTCAAGGTGAATTCAGTTCGTCGAATACGGCCTTAACGTTCTTACCGGTTTCTTCGATTATCTTCCGCCATGCGTCGTTATCCGGTGCGATATCCAGGATCCTGGCGAGCTTCATTATTGAGAGATGGTAAACTATCTGTACACCGGGCTCTTCTTCCCAGATGACCATATTGCATGGAAATAGTCCTCCCATCTTCTTGGTTTCGACCAGTGATCTATCGGCTAGGTTTGGGTTACATGCACCGAGAATGTAGTAGGGGCTGTGATCTGTGCCGAGTTTTTTGTTCAGCATTTCCGATGGGGAAAATTCCGTTATTATACCGAAGCCGTTCCTTTTGCATACGTCTCTAACGTACTCCACAGCTTCTTTGTGTTCCATCTCCAATCTGGCCGTTTTCTCTCCGAAATCTTCAGGTTTCACGATCATCACCGTTCTAGAATCACGTCCACTCCGTGTTCCAGAGTATTATCTACGGGGCATCTGGACTGTACAGCCTTTAAAAATTCAGGTATATTTTCTTCCGGTATACCTTCTATGTCTGTGACTTTGACGCGTATGGCTTGGAAACCAACTGGTACGCCGGCTTTGCCCATAACGCCACGTGGATCTAGATCTCCTTCTATCTGTAGTTTGAATTCTTTCAGTTCGTGACCCATCTCTTTGGCCACAATGGTGCCGGTAAAGTCCAGGCACGCCCCCAATGACCCGAGTAGTACCTCCACAGGGCTGGGTCCCTTGTTGGTACCTCCGACCCTCTCAGGCTCATCTATGGTTATAGAGAAATCTCTCATCTTGATTTCAGATCGGAATCCGGTCTTTTTCTCGAGCTCAGCTTTATATGTATTGATGTGCGATCTACCCATGTTATCACTCTGGATATAACGGATTTATATTATAAACCTGTTGGTTGACGAGTTATCACGAAAAAGATCTAGTCATCACCAAAATACTTTTATAGCTTGAAAGAGTTACTTTTTCGTCAGACGGTTCGTCTGACTTATAATGGATGGGATTCATTATGCACTCAACTATAAACGACCGGCGGTTAACGAGACCTGAATATATGGGAGGACGATTCAATTGTATTTAAAGAACGTGTACATGGAGAATTTTAAATCATTCGGTAAGAAAAAGGAGATACCGATAAAAGAGGGTTATACCAATATTACAGGGCCAAACGGCTCTGGAAAATCCAATATCGGCGATGCTATCTTATTCGTACTGGGGCCCAAGAGTTCCAAGGAGATCAGGGCCGGACGTCTGACGGATCTAATATTCAACGGCGGTAAGAAGGGCAAGCCGGCAGGTTTTTGTCGTGTAAGTCTGACTTTCCAAAACAAAGACAAGATGATACCCATGAACGAGGAAGAAGTCACCTTCACCAGGAAGGTACAGCGTTCTAACAACAACATGGGGTATAATTCTTACTTCTATATCAACGGCAGATCATCGTCACTCACCGAATTTCAAGAGTTACTGTCCTATGCAAGGATAACTTCCGACGGGTACAATCTAGTACAGCAGGGTGACATCTCCAAGATAGTCGAGATGAGCGATCTGGAGAGAAGAAGGATCCTGGATCAGATATCGGGTATCACCGATTACGACAAAGAGATAGAAAAGGCGGAAGAGAACAAGGGAGAGGTAGAATCGGACCTGGAGCGCATCAATATCATACTGGACGAGATAACCAAACAGGTGAAAGAACTGGAAGCCGACAGCAGAGAAGCGCTGAAATACAAAGAATTGTCCGACAGGGTCAACGAAGCCAAGAAGATGAAGGCCTGGAAAACTAAGATCGGTATAGAAAGGGACGTTTGCAAAACTCAGAAAGATATCGAAGAGAACCAGGAAAGATGCAAAGAGATAGAGGGACTTAAAAAAGAAGCATACGAAACTTTGGAAACTCTTGAAAAAGATATCAAAGAACTTGATGAAGAATTGAACAGACGTGGTGGAGAGAAGAGTAAAGAGCTGCAGGAAAAGATCAACGCCTTGATGTTGGAGATGGGACGTGCAGAAGACAACGTAGAGGATCTGGAAGAGAAGATACGGGTTTACAAAGAAAACAGAGAATTCCATAAAGAGGATATCAAGGTCAAAACCAAAGAACTTGAGGATGTAAGCAGTGAACTCACCGATGCATCGGAAGAGAAGAACAGATTGGAGAAGGAGATAGAGGGAGTACGTAGCGACATAAAAGAGATAAAGGATAAACAGTCCGCTTCCGACGGAAGGATCACCGAATTGAGAAAGAAAGGTGTACGGGTACATAACGAATTGAATAAAAAGACCGATTCACTATCCAACCAGCAAGTGGAGAACGATCGTTCAACTGACAAACTCAAGCGACTCAAGGAAGATCTGGCGGAGATAGAAGAGGACATCGAGACCCTGAAGATGGAGAAGAAGGACCTCGAATGGACACTTAAAGAGATAAAAAAGGAATCTTCCAGTAAAGGAAAAAATCTGGAAGGGTTGAAAAAGGAATTTTACGATAATAGACAGAAGGTGAACAGACTACGTAAACAGAAAAAAGAATTGGAAGAAGCACTCACACGACTGCAGACGGAGTACAGCCAGCTGAATGCTGAGGAAAAGGCTGCAAGGTCCGTTAAAAAGGGCTACAATCGAGCGGTGGAGACCATACTGCAGGCCAGAGATACCGGCGAGCTAACCGGTGTTCACGGCACGGTAGCGGAGATAGCGGATGTAAAGAAAGAATACGAGACCGCACTACAGGTGGCCGCCGGAGGTAGGATGCAGTCCATAGTCGTACAAAACGATGAAGTTGCAGCCGACGCCATCAAGATACTGAAGAAAAAGAAAGCCGGAAGAGCCAGTTTCTTACCACTCAACAAGATGATGCCCGGTAGACCGAGGGGAAAGGCTCTCAGGGCGGTCCAGGATGATGCATCCGTAGGATTCGCCCTTGATCTTGTTAACTACGATGAGGATTATGAAAACGTGTTCTGGTATGTTTTCCAAGATACCGTCGTCATGAAGGACATCGACAGTGCCAGGAAGCTAATGGGCGGAGTCCGCATGGTAACCATGGATGGAGATAATATAGAAAGGAGCGGCGCCATGGTAGGCGGTACATTGAGCAAGAATATGCTCAGCTTCCAGATGCCCGACAGAGGTAAGTTGGAGAGAGTGGGTTTAGAGCTCAAGAAGACCAGAGAAAATCTCGAAAAGGTATTGAAGGATATCAAAGCTGCAGAAAAAGCAGCCGAAGCCGTTGAAAACGAATTGATGGAAGTACAGTCAGAAGGTGATAGCTCTCAAAAGATACCCACCTTGGAAGCCGAGATAAAAAGGCAAAAAGAAAAGATCGGAAAAAGAGAGGCTTCACTGAAAAAGAAGAAAGCTGAGATCGGAGAGGTACAGAAAAAGATAGACCGATCCGACGAGTCCATCGACCATCTGGAGAAAGAGATAGAGGGGCTCAAGGAGAAGAGAACCAAGGTTTCCGAGGAGATAAAAAAGATATCTCCGGAGGGGCTTTCACGCAGTCTGAGCGAGCTCATGGACAAGGAGCTTTCGTTGGATAAGAATATCAATGAGTTGACTGCCGATATAAAGTTGAACGAAGAGCAGAAGAAACGCCTAAAGGGAGATATCGAAGAGTTAAAAACAAAGCGCGAGGAGTTGAAGGATTCCATATCCAGCGCCGGATCTCAGATAAAGAAGAAGAACATCGGCAGGGAGGAAAACTCCAAGGATTTGGAAGTGCTTAAGAAGAAATTATCTTCGATGGACGGCGAGCTGGAAGAGCTGCGTACCAAGCGTGACGAGATGTCCCAAGAGATCATGGAAGTAAAAAGCAAGATAAATAACTTGGATTCCGAATTCGAAGCGAAGAAAGTGTTCATCAGGGGTAAGAAAGACAATCTCCAACAATATCACGACGATCTCGAAGAGATGATGGAAGAGACGGGAGAAGATATCGATTACAGTGATGAAGAACTTCCGTCTATGAAAGAGCTAAAGAACACCATCCGTAGGAGTGAAGAGAAGATGGAAGGGCTTGGTGCCGTCAACCTGAGGGCCATCGACGACCACGAAGAGAAGAAAGAACGTAAAGAGAAGCTCCAGAAGGAATACACCGCCCTGGTCGAGAGGCACGACGAACTCAACAAACTCATAGAAGAACTCGATGAAAAGAAGAAGATCGGGTTGATGAAAGTAAAGAACGAGATAAACGAAAACTTCATCACCGTTTACAAGGAACTCTCCGGCGGTGGAGAAGCGCACATCGAGCTGGAGAATCCTGATTCACCCTTCGAAGGTGGATTGATAATAAAGGCGAGACCACCGGGAAAGAAAGTGCACCGTATACAAGCACTGTCCGGCGGTGAAAAAGGACTGGTTTCCATGGCGTTCATATTCGCCATCCAGAAGTACGATCCATCTCCTTTCTACCTGCTTGACGAGATCGATCAGAACCTTGATGCCGTCAATGCGGAGAAGGTAGCAACGATGATAAAGGGCAATTCCAAGGAGGCACAGTTCATACAGGTATCTTTGAGAAAGGTGACTCTGAAGAAATCTGATCATATAATCGGTGTGACCATAAGCAACAAGGGACTCTCGGAGATAATCATGATGGTGGACCTCGGCGGTACGGAGGAAGAATCCGACCTGCCCGAACTGTCTGGGATGAGCAAACTTGAGACGGAGGCCTGAACCATGGTTGCAGAATTACAAAAGCCTATGTTCGAAACAGATGTGGAGGAAAGAGTCGTTAATCACCTCGTATTCCACAAATCGCTGCTGGATCATGAGCGCAACGGAGACCGGATAAACGATTATATCCAGATGGTAGAAGATATAGGTGAAAAGGGAACCTATCATATATCAGACGATCCCTTCGAGTGTGCCATAGCGTCTATATTTAAACTGGTCATCGACGAGATGATGGATCCGTGGGAGATAGACCTGGTATCGTTCACTAACTTATATCTGGAAAGGACGAAAAACGGAGATTCCTTCAATTTTATCGTGGCAGGTCAGATCGTCAGGATGGCTTGGTCCATTCTTAGGATGCAGTGCGAAGAGGTGCTCGATACTGCGGCTACGAAGGAGGAAGAAGAGTGTCCCGAAGACGATTTTGTCTGCCAGTGGGATATATTCGATTATGAGATGTACGACGAACCCGAAGATATCGATTTCGAGGACGAATTACTAAGCGGTTCTCCCCCTATAGAGCGGGTTGTACGCAGACAGGACCGTAAACCGGTGAGTCTTATCAATCTGGTGGACGCCTTCGAAGAGGCTAAGAACGAGGCTCTACACAGGGAGAAGATGGAGCGGCTGCGTGAAGAGCGTTCCGAAGAGAGAAAACAAGCGGAGAAAGAACGAAAGAACAATTACGATGCTACGGCTCATAAGGAAGACTTACAGCACGATATCGCGATCATATGGGAGCGTATATGCTGGTATCAGCAGAAGAGTTTGGAATTCGGTATGATACATAACGATAGATTGAATGATCTTATAACTGCATTTATATCCATATTGTTCCTACATAGAGATGGTAAGATAAAGGTCGGTCAGAAGAATTTTCCATTGGGACAGATAATGCTGGAGAATCTGACTCCTGAGAGTGAAAGACCAAAGGTCGATGCCGATCCACAGGCAAAGATTATCGAAAATATAGTGACTGTTTAGCCGGTATAGTAAAATTCGCCCTGCTCCTTTTGCTGACGGTCCAATCTGGAATCTATCTTGTTAACTCTAGGTCTGTTTGTATCTTGATCTCTTCTAAACGTGATACCGACTTCTTTGAGGAAACTGTTCATGCCTTCCCGCATCTCGTAAGGACCGAATCCTTTGCCGTTGACTCCGGGTGTTCCGGTGAAATTCATGATCATATCCGATACATAGTCGATGAAGTAAACGTCGTGGTCAACGATAAGGCCGGCCTTCTGCGTTTTTTCCATAAACCTTCTGATGGCCCGGGCGGTCTCCATGCGTGTGTTGGAGTCCAGGTATGCACTTGGTTCGTCTATCAGATATAATTCGGCATCTCTACCCAGAGCAAGAGCGGTGATTACTCGCTGAAGTTCACCGCCGCTTAGGTTAGATAATTCTCTTTCGTACAAGGGTTCTAGTTCCAATGGTTTCACTATCTCAGACTGGAATAGGTTGCTCTCGAATATGTCATATATCTGTGTATGGTAAAGGTCCATGACACGCCCTTTGTACTCCGGTTTGATGTACTGCGGTTTGTAACTGACCGAGATATTAGATTCTATCTTGCCTTCTGTCGGTTCGATGACTCCGGCTAACATCTTCACGAAGGTGGTTTTGCCGGTTGCATTGGGCCCGACTATACCAACGACTTCGCCTCTTGGGACTATTCCGGGCTCGGTCTCCAGCTTGAAGTTGTCCCATTCCTTCACCAATCTGCCGTATTCTATCAGCGGTTCGGTATGCCAATATTTGTTGGGTGCATGTTTTTCGAATTCTATCTCTGTGGTTCTGAAACGTATATTCTCTTCGTCCAGGTATCCGCTGAGGAAACTGTTGATCCCCCTGCGTATGCCCCTTACTTGTGTGACAACACCGTATGCACCCACCGAGCCGTAGAGTAGATGAACAACATCGGCAAGTATGTCCAGAACGGCAAGGTCGTGTTCTATCACCATCACTTGGCTTTCTTTGCTCTGTTCCTTGATAACCTTGGCTACGTTCAATCTCTGCTTTATGTCCAGATAAGATGAAGGTTCGTCATAGAAGTATACATCCGCTTCTTTGGTGGATGCAGCGGCGATAGCGACCCTTTGGAGTTCGCCTCCGGAGAGGTTGGTGATAGGGGCGTCGAGGGTGTTCTCGATCTCCAGCTTTTCCACCCAACCCATGTAATCATCGCCAACCCTTGCCAAAAGATCCTCTACCTTGCCCCGATAGTGTGCGGGTATCTTGTCTACGTACTGGGGTTTAACGGAGGTGGATAGATCGTCGTCTGCAAGTTTTTGAAAGTAATTGACCATGGCAGTACCGGAAAAGTGTTCCAGTACAGCTTCCCAAGAAGGATCCTTCTCGTAGGCTCCCAAGTTGGGGATTATCTCTCCGGACATGATACGTATAGCCGTCGTTTTACCTATTCCGTTGGCTCCGAGAAGACCGACTACGCTTCCGGATTGGGGTATGGGGAGTCTATATATGCGGAAGGAATTTTCGCTGAACTGATGAACCAATTCGCTTTCGAGTTCTTCGGCTAGGTTTATTATCTTGATGGCATCGAAGGGACACTTGATCACGCAGATACCACAGCCGGCACAGAGTGATTCGGATATCCGTACGCCGTCCTCTGTCTTGACTATAGTTTCGTCCCCCGTTCTTACCTTCGGACAGTACTTTATGCACTCGTAGTTGCATCTGTCGTAACGACATCGATCTTCAAGTACAACTGCTATTCTCATTTTATGCCCATAATATGTAGTGATATATGAGGTTGATGGAAGATAGAAAACGATAAGGTTTAAATACCTTCCAGAAAATCAATCTATTGATGTTTCTCATACCGTCTCAGTTTGCCCAAGCCAATGTTATACCTCTCTTGGTTATCATCATAGGGTTACTGATAACTATATTTTTCCTGCTGTACAGGTATAACTGGACGGGTAAGAAAAAGAAGCATAAAAAAGGGAGTGAAGGCCAAAGACGACCTGATTTCGAGTGTCCCAGATGCGGTGCCCACGTGGACGCTAAAACACCGGTGTGCCTAGAATGTGGTGCCGAATTCCAGGATGAAGTATATTCGTGTCCGGTTTGCGGTACCGGCGTATCTACACACGACGAAGAATGTCCGGAGTGTAGTGAAACCTTTGTGGTGACTGAGAGGGAATTTGAATGTCCCATATGCCATGCTCCGGTGGATCAGCATGATACAGAATGCAAAAAGTGTGGAGCCACATTCTGGAGTGCGGTGAAGAGGTCGGCGGATTACAAACCAGAGGATAGCGAAAAAAAGAACGGTAGGATCGATTCGTCCCTCATAGAGATAGTTGGCGGCGAAGAAGACTAGAGTAAAAAATGCCGCACAATCAGAGATTCTGCTTATTTTTATCTCATATCTCGTCTTGATGGTTAAATTTCCTATGAGATGAAAAATGCCGCACAATCAGAGATTCTGCTTATTTTTCATCACGAGCATAGCGAGGAATGAAAGATGCCGCACAATCAGAGATTCTGCTTATTTTTATCTCATATCTCGTCTTGATGGTTAAATTTCCTATGAGATGAAAAATGCCGCACAATCAGAGATTCTGCTTATTTTTCATCACGAGCATAGCGAGGAATGAAAGACCAAAGAAAACCTTTGGTTTTGTGAAAGGGTTTTATCTCATATCTCGTCTTGATGGTTAAATTTCCTATGAGATGAAAAACCGTCCCTAGTTCTTGCGGCGATACCTTTTTTGAAGTGGTCCATCTCGATAGAGTTCATCGTACTTCTAGCTATGGCCACCAGTGAATCGTCTTTATCTACTATCAAAACTTCATCTCCTGGTAGTATATGATCCCATGCATCTATTATGAATCCGGCGAAGACGTTCTTGCCCTCACGATTGTAAGTGGCACTGTCGTCGGTGACTTTTACCCGTGATAATGGTGGGGCTAGTTCCTTGTGTAGGCGAACGGCGCCGTCGGGTTTGAGTGTGAATAGACCGTCATAGTGACGCATGGATAAAACATGGTCTCCGTCCAGTATGACGTTCTTGATGCTGCCCATACGATTGGTGTTGAATTCAAGTACGCCGTCGGTAAGTACGTTACCGGCTCCTGAGGAGAACTGGTAATCTGAAACCGTTCGGACCTTCATCTCATGCAGTTCCATTCCACTCCCTTTGCTCAGAGATCCCAGGGTTTCCTCTCCATCCCATTGTATCATATCGGTCGCCCCGCCTATGTCGTGATATCCGTGCGTTCCTTTATGTGGGAATATTGACTGCGCCACGGGATAGACTTCGTCCATCTCCAGAGGTACAGGTCCGAATGGTGTGGATATCATGAGATTCACCGGGTATTCAGGAAGCAGCATGTTCAATTCGTTGGTCAGGTAACGGTGATACGGTTTTTTATCCGGTGGAACGTCGAAGAGCACGGTGGGGCCTTCCACAGGCGGCTCGTAGCTTTCGAGTATCCAATTGCATAAACGTTCTACCACCGGTCTGTGGAGAGTACTGGCTCCAGTATAGAACAGGGCGCCTCTGCGGCTTCGGGGTTCGTATATATCCATGGTCTTCCATCCTTTGGAGAGCCCTCGGAGTGCATCTAGTATGTAGGGATGGACCCTTGCCCGGGTCTCCACAAGTTCCCACAGAGATCCTTCCATGATCGCTTGTTTGATACGTTCGATCTCATTGTAGCTTACCCATAGATTATGTTCGGCGATCTTTTTTACACGCTCTTCGTTTTCCAGCTCACGAAGTTCATGGGCTGTATGTGACTGGCACACGGGACAAAGACATCCGAGGTGTTGGATGTTTGTTATCCTTCGTGTTCCGTCCGGGTACATCATGTCTCCACGGCGGGCGTACTTTGCGTATGAGCTGGAGTCGAAGAGGTCGCAGCCGAGCAGAACTGCCAGCGGATAGACCATGGGATGTCCGGCACCGAAAAGGTGTATCGGGCCTGCCGGGCCTAGACCGCGTTTGGAAGCAAGTATGATGTCTACAAGGTCTTTATAACGATAATTCTCCAGTAATGGCACCACTCCGCCGATGGGGTAGAAACTTCCCTCCAGCTCAGACAGCTGTCTGGCACAGTCTTCTCTGAGGTCCGGGAACACGCCTCCTTGGATGGGTAGTGCGATGTGTCGACCGCTTTCGCCGTATCTATCCACTGCCTGCCGGGCCCTTTCCACGGTCATATTCACTTTTTTTTCTACTATCTGACGGCCGTCGGTGGGCTCGGTGAACATATCTAGTATCGTGGATACGTCGGAACCCATCTGCATCTGGAAGTCGAGTATGGAATCAGGCTCTACGTCGATATCGCCGTAAACGTGGGCCTGGAAGGTGCCGGAGTCCGTCATGACCGTGCCGTCGAAATCGAGTAGTTTATGTAGTCCGGAATCGAGGGCTCGTTCTCGAAGATCCGGGCTTTTGAATATGACGTATGAATTGGTAATCAAAACCTGAGAGCCGAATTTTTCTTTCAATTCTTTTGGAGTTATGAGTTTAACATTGGGATTGATCACCGGCATTATGTTGGGTGTTTCCAAAGTACCGTGTCCGGTGGTGAATTCACCGATCCGGGCCATTCCGTCCCGGTGTTTGAGCTCGAACATACGGTACTTATTCCTCCCAAAGGGGAGACATCTTCCTGAGGTTCGATACTATCTCCGGGATTATCTCAAGTGCTCGGTCTATCTCTTCAGCGGTGTTGAATTTACTCAAGGTCAATCTTACGGAACTATGGGCCTCCACTTCTCCACAGCCGGTGGCCATCAGAGTACGTGATGGTTTTAACTCGGTGGATGAACATGCGGAGCCCGTGGATGCTGCTATTCCCTTACCGTCAAGATGCAGTACGAGGGATTCTCCTTCGACCGCATCGAATGAAAAATTGGCGTTGTTAGGCAACCTCTTGGTAGGATGACCGTTTAGCTTTACCTTCTTTACGTTGTCTAATATCTCGGATATCAGTCTGTCCCTCAATCCTTTCATCTTAGATATATCTCCCGCCATCTCAGTTCTCTCCAGTTCGCAGGCTTTACCCAGGCCGATGATACCCGGGACGTTCTCCGTTCCCGAGCGTAGTCCTCTTTCGTGCCCGCCTCCGTGTACGATAGGCTCTAATTTAACGTCCTTTGAGACATAGAGTGCCCCTACGCCTTTGGGTGCGTGTATCTTATGACCGGATAGAGAAAGCATGTCTATTCCGAGTTTATGAACGTCTAATTCCAGCTTGCCCACTGCCTGGACTGCATCCGTGTGAAATAGAACATCGTTGTCATGGGCGATCTTGGAGAGTTCGGCTACCGGCTCTATGGTACCGATCTCATTGCTGGCGAATATGATAGAGGCTAGAACAGTATCATCTCTTATCTCATCCTCGAATTCATCTGGATCTATCAAACCGTATTCATCCACGGGAAGATAGGTGACATCGTATCCGTGTTTTTCCAGATAACTGCAGGTATTGAAGACCGCTGGGTGATCTATTGAAGTGGTTATTATGTGAGAGCCTTCGTTCTTTCTGACCGCACCTGTGATGGCAAGATTGTCTGATTCCGTACCTCCGGATGTGAAGATCATTTCTTCTTCGTAGGCACCTATCAGAGCCGCAACTTTCTTCCTTGCTTCGTCGACTGCATGTGCGCTGTCACGCCCCATCCTGTGCAGGCTCGATGGATTTCCGTAACATTCTGCAAGAAAATCTTCCACTACCTTTTTCACACGCGGGTCTACTTTAGTGCTGGCTGCATTGTCCAGATATATATATTCCATATGTCTATCTCCGATTATAAGATAAAGGAGCAAATCAGGTAAAAAGTTTCTGGTAGATATAAACATTATATACTACTTGATACATAGACGAGCAAAGGGGCTAAAAGATGCGACGGTACGAACTGATAAAGATAAAGGAAACCGGTGTCCTTAAGATACCGGATGATTTTGCCTACGACATAGGACTTGTGGAAGGGTCATACTTCTTGGTGGAGATAAATCCGGAGATCAAAGAAGCGAATATAGAGAGGATAGCTCTCCCTGGAAAGGACCTGTACGAGCTCGAGATAACAGCGGAGGACAAGCCCGGTGTTCTGTCGAAGATAAACGGGATCCTAGGTAAATACAGGGTGAACATAGCCTTCAGCGAAGGAGAAGAGATAAAGGGTACCGGTGTAGCGGCTATCGTCACCATAATAGATGTGAGCAAGATGAGAAGTTCCATGGAATCTCTGGAAGCCGCGATAACGAAGATAAAAGAAGTCAGAGAAGTGTATTTAAAGAGTATAGAGTAATACGACTAGTAAGAAGGCGAACAATACCATCGCATAATAATTGTTGGTTACCCCCAGGTCTCTAAAACGATCTCCTAGTTTTTCGATGCCTACATATTCCAGCATATTGAACGATAAAAACAAGAAAAACAATAGTCCTGCGGCACCCAGCAGAAGAAGGTCCGTCAGGACCAAAACCGGATATATGTAGATGCCCAATGCGATGGAAAGAGCAGCCGGTATCGCGGAGATAAATGACATGGGAGACACGCGGACTTGTTTCGGTTCCTCGCCATCATGCCACAGTAGGAAATTCATTTTCAGCATTATCAAAAGTGCCAGTACGAATCCCGATTGGAATAGTATCACCTGTATGCCGTTCAAACCTACAAGCAGCTCTTTCTTGGCCAGGGCGTTCAAAGAGGGAGACATACTTCCCAATGCGAATGAGAGCATCACTACAGATACGAATATCAACATGTGATGCCGGTAGGTCAAGTCTCTGATGTTCCTTGTTTTCTGTTGATCGGAAAGGGTGCCTGTGGTCAAAAACAAACCGGTGGTCACTATGGCATGGGCTAGTACATAATGAGCTACTCCCATAAAATTTTCAGTGGCGATACCGATAAGAACTATGCCCATGAGCCCGATGGATGCATAGGCAAGAAGTCGCCAAACGTCGTTCTGGAACATCGCCATGATGAAGCCAAAAAACATGCTGGCGAAGGCGACTATGAGTAGGGGTTGAGACAGATGTGTCATGGGTAAATACATGGTGAACAGAAGCATGGCGTATATGGGTGTCCGTCGGGTCATACCGGCCAGTAGAGCACATATCGGTGTGTCCGATTCCGAATAAACGTCGGGAAGCCAGAAATGTAGTGGGAATATTCCGGTCTTCAATATCATGGCTGTGAAGGCCAGAGCTAGAGCGATATCGATCTCACGGGAGAGTGTGATGTTCTGGCTTATCAATTCAAAGTTGAGTGTGCCTGTGTTGACGTAGATCATACCGATGGAGAGCAGGAATAGATAAGAGGCTATTATGGAGAACAACAGGTATCGCAAAGCGGCCCTCTGAGAGTTCCTGCCCCGGGAAAAGGCGACAAGTGCAAAGGCGGAAACCGAAGCGAGTTCCATCAATACGAATAGATTGAACAGGTCTTTACTCAAAAAAACGCCCATTATACCTCCGTGCATCAGGAGTATTAACGCATAGAATTTGTTTTTGTGAGGGTCGGTTCGGTAATAGGAAATAGAATAGAACCCGGCGAGTGAAAAGACTATCAGCTCAGCAAGAAGAAAGTATCTGTTATAGTTATCGAGTCCGACAGCTATACCGGAGATCGGCTCCCAACCGCCCATGATCATATCTATCTGCATGGGTGTTCCGTGTGCGGCGAAGATGATAGCGGGAGTGATTATACCTGCAAGGAACAGTACATCGGCAAAATTATCCGATATGTCGAACAAAGATATAAACAGTAATAACAAAGCGAAGAACAGTGCCAGCACAACCATCAATACAAGCATAGTTGACCGTTCACCTCCGGGGCATACAACTCGATAACTGTTATCTCCATCATCTTACTATGGTAAACCATCGAGGATTATTACCTTTTTGGCCTAAGAGCTCAAGATATGAGCAGGATAACCATGGCAAAGTAAACCATCGCCAGGTAGTTATTGGTGGTCCCTAGGTCGGCTAGCAGTCTTTCTACGCATCCGGGCAGTTTCCAGTGGAATACATGTAAACGGTTCAATACTAGGAACACAGCCAGTCCTGCGATTATGATTATCCCGTCTAACAAGTATATTCCGGGCATGAATCGGTATCCATAGAGTAGTACCAGGACGGCGGAAGCGAGAGGTATGGTAGATTTGGTTATCCATACAATATCCAAACCATCTTTGAGATGGAAAGTCAAAGCGGTTTTGCTGCCTTCGCCTATAAACAGATAATAATTCATCTTCAGCATGAGCACCATGGTTCCCACGCTTCCGCAGATGAGTATCAAGGGCCAGACGCCGAAAACACTCTGCATCAGCTCTTTTTTTGCGTAGGCACCGAGGGTGGGGGATATACCGACAAGTGCCAGGCTGAGCACTATAACGGCTATCATTATCGGCTTGTTATCTTTGTAAGTCAAAGTGAGCATGTCTGTTGTACCGTGCTTATCCGCAAGTGTACCCGCCGCCAAGAAAAGACCGGATTTGATGAGGGCATGAGTCAGCCCGTAATAGATAGCACCGAATATGTTCAGTGTGGCGATACCCACGAGAACGAATCCCATCTGAGATACCGTCGAATAGGCCAGTAGTCTTTTGATGTTGGTCTGGCGTAATCCGAAAATGACCCCGGCGAAAACAGATGCGAAGGCCAGGTAAAGTAGTATATCCGATAGGAACTCCATGGGAAGATAGACTGCAAAAAGTATCATGCCGTATATAGGACCTTTAAGTGAGATACCTGATAGTATCGCACTGACCGGCGTGTTTGGTATGGAATGTGCATCCGGTAGCCAGAAGAAAAGTGGGAATATACCGGCTTTCATGAGCATGGATGAAAAGGCCAGGCCGATAGCGACCCTTGTCTGGTCGTTCAGTACTATCCTAGTGCTCATCAATTCCACGTTCAGTGTACCTGTGTTGAGGTACAATATCCCTATGGATAGTAAAAAAAGATACGATGCGATGAATGAAAACAGAAGGTATCTGAAGGCGGCTCTGGTAGCTTCCTTGCCTTTGGTCACGGCCACCATTATGAAAGTGGACACGTAGGCTACCTCCATGAGTACGAAGTAATTGAATAGGTCTCGGCTCAAAAATCCCCCTATCAAACCGGCATGCATCAACAGCATCAAAGTGAAAAATTTATTCCGCTTATCATCTACAAAATAGTTTATTGCGTACAGACCCACTAGTAAGAACACTATCAGTTCACCGGTTATCAGATAAAAATTGTATGTATCCAGAGCTACTTCGATACCCGACAGTCTAGACCAATCGCCCATTATCAGGTAGAATGGCTTTTTGGGAACACTGTGATAAAAGACCAACGCAGGTGCGATGATACCTAGCATGAAGAGTGCATTTGAGGTCCTGTGATATTTTCCAAAATATGATATGAAGGAAAGTAAAAAGGCAAAGGACAGTGCCAGTACTACCATCATCACTATCATTCAACAGATACCTCCGATAGTTCTTCCCGGTTCATCTTGATTATCATGGCAAGACCGAGTGAAGTTATGGCTACATCGACTACCAAGGTAGTTATCATCAGTGCAGATGGTAGTGGATCAACGGCAGTTTCGACCGGATAAATTGGATATCCACCGCCCTCTACGTAGCCTATGCCGATAAAGAACAGCACCAGACCAACGGAAAGGATATTGACTGAAATGAGTTGTTTGATCAGGTTCTTTTTTACCATGAGGCCGTACATGCCTATGAGCATTATCAGTATCCCGATATTTACCGCGTTGAGCATATCACAACCACCTCAGTAACGCGTAATAAATAACCATGAATCCGGCTCCCACCTTTAGACCGACGAATATGTTGAACAACGGGATCATACCGCCGCTTATGGGGAGACCGAAGGTTCCTCTACCTAAAAAGTTGTAGAACATGGCTCCGAAAATGAGTCCGAAAGATATCATAAATAGTATCGAGATAGCCATGGAGTTTTCGATTATCTTGAACCATGTTTCGTTCACCTTCTCTTCCAAAGCCTGTGAGCCGTGAGCCGTCATCAACAGTATCACGCTGACGGCTAGGATAACGCCAGCCTGGAAGCCGCCGCCGGGAGTAAGGTGTCCGTACAACATTATGTAGAGTGAATAAGTGACCAAGAAGGGGCTGACCATCTTAGTGGTGGTCCTGACGATATTACTCATCATCATTCGCGCTCATCCTCCAGAAGTAGATATGAACCGAGTACACCGGTGAAGAATATCATTGCTTCGATAACGCTGTCGTAGAGCCGCCAGTCCGCTAGGACCCCCATGACCAGGTTTGAAACACCCACTTCCTCCCAGTTCTCTACATAGTGGTCATAGCTGATCATGTCATCGGAACGAGAATACTCCATGGGGATCAGTATATAGGCCAGAGATAATACCAGGAGCAGGGCGATCAGTCTTTTGAGGTTATCCATGTTCGACCTTCACCTCCTCTATGGTATATATGAACAGACCGACGATTATACCACCCACAACAAGGGCGGATAGGGCAACATCCGGGGCTTTGAGCATGAAAAGAGCTGTTCCGAATACCAGGGTCAGCAGAGATAGCTCTATCACAGAACCGATCAGGTTCTTATCCTCCACTGCGATGATGGCAAGTATCACCATCAATACCAGCACTATCTCAAAAACCATCTCGTGCATATATATCTATTATTCCTACAGGCTCAACGCCTGATTTGTGTGCTCCTCTAGCTATTGCATGGGCTATCATGGGATTGATCATGGCTATAAGGAAGGCGAGTATCAAAAATTTCATCTTTATCAATATCGGCGTTTCCGCTACTATGGCAAGGGCTATCAATATGCTCATTGCTCCACCGGTGTCGCATTTTGTTGACGCATGTAGTCTTGTGTAAACATCCGGGAACCGGAGTACTCCCAGACCACCGGTTATCATCAGTATCACTCCCAAGAGCAAGAACAGATATTCTATCATGTGGTTTCACCTCTTTCAAAATGTTTTGCGAGTATAAGAGAGCCAAGGGCGTTCATCATGAGTAGAACTATGGCCAGGTCTATCAATAGATACTCTCCCTTCAAAAACGCCATTATGGCTATCACGATGGTGATCTTCGTGCTGATGGTGTTGAATCCAACGATCCTATCGGGGGTCGTGGGACCGGCTACAACTCTATAGACTAAGATGATAGAAGTGAAAAGCACTATGAACAGCGCGAGAGTGAACGGATTCACCAAAAGATATTCTTCAACCATTCTTCTATATCTCCTTTTATTGCCGATCCGGCTTTGTTTCTATCCATGGATTCTACATCGATCCAGTGCACATAAAGTTTCGACTCGTCTAACCTCCTCTCGGTGTCGATGGTCAATGTTCCAGGAGTAAGGGTTATCGAATTGGCCAATATGGTGAGGCCGGTTTGAGAATGCAGGTCCGAATCTATCTTTACGATGCCGGGATTGATATCCATGAATATGGCGTGTTTCATCACCTTTAAGTTGCTCTCAAGTAGTCTGAAGGCCATTATGAAGATGTACTGCGGTATGTAAAGTAATACGATGCGCAGTGTTTTGATCACCACGTTGCCGGAGCTGCTTATGTCTCCGGTGAACATGTCGTACATCAAAAGTGATACGATGAATGTGACTATACCTCCGATGAGCATATTCTGCCAGTGAAACGATGCACTGATTATCATCCAAAATATCATAAGGGTGAACCATGTGATCACCGTTTTTTCCCATCGGGGTAGTTTTTGAGATTCGTAACTATCAAGCAGAGTCCTTCTATTGACCTCTTCTATCCTCTCTTTAAGATACAGTGGGATTCTACTCATGTCTATTAGTGTATAACTGTGTAGGATATATTATTTTTGGAACTATGCATATATCCAGAATAGACTTTCGGGCTAGTGCTGTTTTGCCCAGGCAAATTTCTTGATCGTGGCGGTTTTACCGAATCCACAAGCTGCGCAGATCTTTTTTCTTACGTGAAACGATTTCTTTCCGCATCTTCTGCAGACTATGTGTGACTTGCCCTTCGAACGCTTTCCCTTTGATGGTGTTCCTTTACTCATATCTTATCACCTCTATGGCGAAACATAGACGACGTTATCGCCCCTTACAAGGGCTTTTCTTAACGTACGAGTCTCTTCTCCGTCTATGAACTCTTTTACATCTTTCATCACAAGATTCAGATGTGGATCATAGCCTTCGAGCACTCCTCGGTATTCCTTACCATATCGGAGTTCAACTATTATGTGATTGCCTATGTTCCTGTTAAGCACGGAGAGTGGTTTGTTATCGGTCATGTTGTGCCCATTATATACTACCCCTACTTAAAGCTAATGCCTCGGAGTTAACCATCCGATAGGCAAATTATTTTATCAAGAGTCCCCTTTGAGCGAACATGGCAAAGTTCATCGTCTTCGAGGGGATCGACGGTTCTGGTAAATCCACCATCGCCAGAGAGCTTTCCGGAGCCATGGAAGATCTTTACATAACCAGCGAGCCGACGGACTCAGAAGTGGGACGGCTGGCGGACAAAGCAGCCTACGAAGACACGACGCCCTACCTGGAATTGTTTCTATATCTGGGTGACCGGGCGGAGCATACGGAAGCCATAGAAAAGGAACTCGCTAAAGGACGCAGTGTGCTTTGCGATAGATACTGGGGCTCCACAGCGGCATATCAAGCGGCCCATGGGATGATAGATATGGACTACCTGGTGGATATCCAAAAACCCTTCGTGTTGGAAGCGGATGTAACCATCTTGTTCGATGTGGAGGTGGAGGAGGCCCTGGACAGGATATCCAGTAGGGACGATACCAGCAAATACGAACGGAGCTCTTTTTTACAAAAGGTAAGGGATAACTACCTAGAACTCGCCCGTGACCACGGCTGGGAGATATTAGATGCCGGCAGGGAGCTTGAAGAAGTGAAAGAGGATGTGCTGGCAGTAGTTAAAAGTATTTTGTAAAAATAAGGGGAAAGGGTTTTTTATTTTTTTAATAGTCGGTTTGGCCGAGCTTACATCATGCCGCCCATGCCGCCCATTCCTGGAGGCATTCCGCCGGCTCCCGGTGGCATACCGCCTTCGCCGCCTCCGCCGCCTTTGGATGCTACAACGTCGTCGATCCTGAGGATCATGTTGGCGACCTCGGTAGCTGCCTGGACGGCCTGGTTCTTTACACGGAAGGGTTCGATCACTTTGCCCTCGATCATATCAAGGATATCTCCGCTGATGATCTCGATACCGTGGTTCTGCTTGCCGTCCTTTTCATGGGCTGCGTTCAACTTCATGAGTATATCGATACCGTCCATGCCTGCATTTTCTGCCAGTGTTCTCGGTATGACGGATAATGCAGATGCGTATGCTCTGATGGCCAGCTGCTCACGTCCTTCGATGGTGTCCGCATAGTCTTCGAGTTTGTTTCTCAACTCGATCTCTGTGGCACCGCCGCCGGGTAGTATAGCTCCGTCTTCGATGGCGACTGCAACGACTTTGAGAGCATCGTGTATGGCTCTTTCCAGTTCGTCAACTATATGTGATGTACCACCTCTCAACATAAGAGATACTGCCTTTCCTTTGTCGGCTCCCTCTATGAAGGTCATGTGGTCGTCAGCTACTAGTTTCTCGTGTACCATTTTGGCTTTTCCAAGATCCTTTTTGGTCAAGTCCTTGAGATTGGTCACGATCTTAGCACCGGTAGACTTTGCGAGTTTCTTCATATCTGATTTCTTTACCCTGCGTATGGCGAAAACGCCTTTCTTGGCCAAGTAGTGCTGAGCTAGATCATCGACTCCTTTCTGACAGAGGAGTACGTTCGCTCCGGATTTGACTACCATATCTACCATATCTTTGATGGTCTTTTCCTCTTCATCCAGGAATTGCTGTAGTTGATCCGGGCTGGTTATCTCTATCTCTGCGTCCATCTCGGTGTCTTTGATCTCGAGTGCGGAATCCAGCAGTGCTATCTTTGCGTTCTTTACTTCCTTGGGCATGCTGGAGTGCAGCCGTTCTTTGTCCAGTATCAGACCGTTGATCAGTTCCGAGCGGTCAACACTTGCACCCGCTTTCTTCTCGACTTTGATGTTGTCGATGTCAACTACGTAATTGCCGTCTTCCTTTTCAGCGACCTGCTTTACTGCAGTTACCACCATCTCGGCGAGTGCTATCTTGTTGCCTTCGATGGATTTACCGGTCATGGCCGTCATCGCGACATCCTTCAAAAGCTCTACATCATCGATATCGATGTCGATCTTTGCCTTATCCAGTATCTCGCCTGACTTTATGGCTGCCATCCTGAATCCCTTAGCGATTATGCTGGGATGTACTTTCTGCTCGATGAGATCTTCAGCGTGCTTCAGGAACTCTCCGGAGAGTACCACTACAGATGTGGTTCCGTCGCCGCATTCGTCATCCTGACTCTCGGCTACCTCTACGACCATCTTGGCCGCTGGGTGTTCGATGTCTATTTCACTGAGGATTGTCGCACCATCGTTTGTGATCACAACGTCGCCCAGACTGTCGACGAGCATCTTGTCCATGCCCTTCGGTCCCAGGGTCGTCCTGACCGCATCTGCGATGGCTTTTGCGGCTGCGATGTTCCTTTTCTGGGCATCGCTGCCTCGTTCCCTTGTCGTTCCTTCTTTTAACAGTAATATCGGTTGGTTTCCTCCAAACATATTTTTTACCACCTTTTGTTTTTTTAGTGTCTTTTGCTATATAGAGGTTCTATAAATACTTAACGGGTTACCCACCCTATAATATACGCAAAGATTTTATCCTCCGTACATGTGAGTTCGAGATATGCCTGCAGTACATCTGGGAAAGTTAGAATTACACTGGTGTCACACGTGCAACGTTCCACTGTTAGCCGGAGAGCCGTGTGGGATATGCTCAAAAGAACCGAAGCCGGTGACTGTGACGCCTCCAGGAGACGTTAGACCTGCCTTCGACTACGATATAGAGTTGATACGGAAGACCATCGATATGCAGTGGGGAGACGAATATTCTAAACACGTAGTGTCGGAGAACAAGATAGTCCTTCTCAACAGCTGCCCTAGCTCCGACCGTATGGACGAAGTGATAGTCGACGGAAGGCCGGTCGGAACTCTCAGATACGATCTACGAAGACGCTTCGCAGATAAATTCCCATATCAATTTATTCTGAGGCCGTGGGATACTTTACCGACCCCGGAAAAAGGATACGTTCTCATGGATATCGGTGCTGTGGATCCCATAAAAAATGGGGCCAGTGCTCTTGCAGTAGGTATAATGGAAGGCGACGAAGATATCGAAACTGAGGACGAAGTGCTGATACTGGAGCCCGACGGAAAGGTACTGGCGACCGGTCCGGCGTACAGGGGCGGTAAAGAACTGTTGGAAGCAGACCGTGGTAAAGGCGTCAAGGTAAGATGGAAGGCATCGGGATATATCCCACTAAAAAGTGGACAGACCTGGGATGAAACACTGAAGGCAAATGAACAAAAGATAGATTCCATGGTCGAAAAAGCCGTAGAGTTCATCAAGGACAAGGTAGACGAGATATCCCTGCCCACAGCAGTATCATACAGTGGCGGAAAGGACTCCTTAGCAACTTTACTGCTGGTGCTCGAAGCCGGTATAAAAACTGATATGATCTTCATCGATACGGGTATCGAGCTCCCGGAGACCATCGAAAATGTGAAGCGTACTGCAGAAAAGTACGATCTGGATCTGTTGATGAGAACTGTAAAGGGTGGTTACTGGGACAATGTAGAATACTTCGGACCATCGGCCAGGGATCACCGTTGGTGCTGTAAAACGTGCAAACTGGGTCCCATAGCAGGATTGATCAAGGAAGAGTACGAAGACGGTGTGCTCTCATTCATCGGGCAGAGAAGATACGAATCCGAGAACCGTATGCAGCACGGAGATACCTGGGACAATCCGTGGATCCCGGGACAAGTGGGTACGTCACCCATACAGGATTGGACAGCACTGCACGTCTGGATGTACTTGTTCTCTCGATATGCGGAGTACAATCCCTGGTACGAAAAGGGATTCGAGAGGATCGGCTGCTGGCTGTGTCCCGCTTCGGACTTGGCAGAACTCGACATACTGCGAGAGAACTACGATGAATACGGTAGGTTCGAAGAGGCACTGAAGAGATATTCCAAAAGAGCAAAACTGCCTGAAGAATGGATAGAGTACGGTTTGTGGAGGTGGCTGCGCCCACCGGAGGAATTGTTGTCCATGCTTGAAGATAGAGGGGTCGTTTTCGAAGAGAACACAGGAACAGACCACACACTACCAACACTAACAGAGATCAAAGAAGATGAAAAGACCGCAAAGCTCGTGGAAGCCTTGGGCATAGACCTATCAGATAAAGGAACGGTTGAACTGTATCTACGGGCAAATCACTGTGTGGAATGTGGCATATGTGCCGCAAGGTGTCCGCAGGATGCGATCAGCATCAACGGTGGTATCGTTGTGGATGATGAAAGATGCACTTCGTGTGGTATGTGTTTAAACAGCAAATGCCCCGTGACCGAATTCAGTTCTCGGGGGAATAAGTCTTGAAAACTTTTAAAACCACAGACGAAGAAGCATCCGTTTTGAACGCTGTGGGTGAAAAGTGTGTTTTTACCGCTTGATGACCATTTTCCCGTATCTCAGAGATGATATAGTCCAAGGGAGGCGGAGCTAGTTTTAGATGCTTTGATATCGCTGAAGTATCGTAGAATAATGGAGGCATCGAAGTTTCCTCTCTCCAGATATCAAGTGAGTCTTGGTCTAATCGTCCAATGGGCGACATATCATCCAATATCTCATATGAGGACAATTTACCAGTCCACATAGGGCCTGTTTCTGAGCCTTCGTTCCAATCGTAGTCGCTGAAATCGTAGCATCCCAATTTCTTAAGAGCTCCATCGGCTTTTTTTGCACCTGCCTCCAGCTTAACGTAAACACGAAAGTGATGTCCGTCGTAATACGAGAGCAGAGGAACTGCTCCCCTATCGTATCTTGCGGCCTCCCGGACGATGTGCCCAATGAGTATGCGCAGACCATTTTCGTGTCTGCACCAGTTGTTCTCCGGTCTAGCGGAATAAAGCCGCAAACATTTTTTAGGATATGTACCGCACAGAACTGAAGTATCTGTTGCACTCAAGCCGACGACCCCGTTTCTAGTTGTATATCTGAGAACCGTCGGTAAAAATGGCACCGGTGTTCCGAAGGGATCCAGATCCACATAATCATACTTGCAGCGATTATCAAGTAGGTGAGATTCCAACGAATCGTTGAACACTCGGGCATTTAAACCGTTCAGAGCTATGTTCTTTTCGATGAGCTTTACAGATTCACGCGATACATCTGTGAGAACAACTTCTTCTGCATCTAGTTCATTCGCCATCCTTACACCCCTGACTCCGCTGGCAGCCATACCATCTAACAATCTCTTTCCTTTTACACCCAGCGCTTTCAAAAAAGATATCGATATGTCTCGATTTCGTTCCATTGCAGGATTGTAAAATATCGGTAGATCCGTACCCCTTGGTCCTGGGCCCTTCTCATGTTCCGGAACGAATACGTCTGTTTCACCTTCCGATACCTTTACGAGCTTCAAATTTAACCGCCTTTTATCTCGTCTCGGATCAATTCGACGACTTTGTGTGGAAGTATGCCTTTGTTTATCTCGGTGAGCTCGAATATGCGAACGTCGTTCCTCCGGCGAACGTCTTGGAGGAGTTTACTCCTTGATTTTTTATGATATGTGAGTATCAGCGGCTTCTCTAGCTCAAAAACTGCCTTTACAACTTCGTTAAAACGCTCGCTTTGGACATGCATCTTACCGGCTTCATCTATCAGGATAACGTCATCACGTAAAGCAGCATCTTCTATGGCCTTGACGCCTACTTCATCGAGATTTTCAAGATCTACATTATAACCGTCTATCTCCACCGGTGTGTCTATATGCAGATGTGCGAGTATGGCTTTTTCCTTAGTACGCCAATTCATCACCTGATATCCTACGATCCTGTTGTCCTCCATTATCGGCTCGGTCAGCAACCCACCTATACTTATGCCTTCTTCGGCCAGCATATCGATTATCTTTATCAGGGACCCGGTCTTGTCCACACCGAACAAACCACTTATACCGATTTTTAGACTTTGTACCATCTTATCTGCAACCTATAATGGTGTTCTACCTAAAATAATTATTCTATGGAATTCAACCCAAAGATTCGATATACATCAGAGGATAATCCAATTCCGAGATGTACTCCAGACGGCCGACGGCTTTGATACCTTTAAAATCTACATGAACTCTGACATCCAACATGTCGCCGGAGAGGGTCGTATAATCGAAAAACACACTCTCGGTTCTGTTCTCCAAGTCTTTAGGTAAGATCTTTACTTCTGCTTTTGTCACAAAGGCCTGCCGTTCGGTAGTCTGTTCTATTGCCTTTTCCAGTATCTCAAGATTCTTACTGCTCACTGGAGTGCCGATGAACTGATGAAAAAGTGCTCCTAACTTTATACCCAATTCGAAGGCTGCTCGCTCGTTGTCCGTACAATCGAAGTAACTATTCGCTTCCTGGTCCGTCTTTTTTGTCATATTTTAACACCTTCAAAGGTCCTATTATAACGTATAAACAACATATTGTGGATGCTGATAGTAAGAGTAATGTCCCCATAGGATAACTATTTTTTGCTGATATCAAACCTATAAGAGTGACAACTAGTACTACCGCTCCGGCGATCGTATATTTTCTGCCGCGTAATTTGGGATAAGGGATATTTGAATAAAGTAAACTGCCCAAAACAAAAGTTATGGCAAGGACCAATATGGGCCGATAGGCTAATACACCGTCGATGCCGAAGAGGGTACTCAGCAATACCACTAAAAGCGCGATCATCGGCGTGGGAAGTCCGTTGAAGTATGGTTGTTCCTTTGATTCTCTGGAGAACCTACCAAGACGTAGTATACCAAAGAATACAAGCATCATTGGAACGATAGTTGAGGCTCCGTTTTGAAATGACTGCCATGAACGGCCGAGTCCCAGATCGTAGTAATGAGAATATACCAAAAGTGCCGGAGCGAAGCAGAATGACAGTGTATCTGCAAAGATGTCCATGTAGGTTCCAAGTAGATGTTCTTTATCCAGCTTTCTTGCTAGCCAGCCGTCCAATCCGTCTAATCCTATACATATGACTATGATCAAGGAAGAGAGCCAGTATATACCATCTATTACGTATGTGATAGCGAGAAATCCAAGTACACCGTTGGAAATGGTTATGTAATCCGGGGTAGTGAATCCTCTTCGTGAACTATTCACTCCCAAACCCCCAAGGAAGTCTCGCCTGCCTTTACGATATCTCCTTTCTCAACTGTTAACCGTGCGCCGGGCGGTAGTTCCAATTCCACGCGTGAACCGAAGCGTATCATACCTAAACGCTGACCTCTTTTTACAGTCGCACCCTTTGAAACGTATGAGACTGTTCTGCGGGCGATGATACCGGCGATCTGGGTCACTTTCACCATGCCGTGTTTAGTGTCTATGTGGTAGATCATCCTTTCGTTGTTTTCGCAGTCGCCTATGTTTGCAGGGCTGTGCTTACCGGGTATGTGTTTTATGCTGACGACATCTCCGGACACCGGGCTTCTGTTTACATGTACATTGTGGAGACCCATGTATATGGTCAATCTTGTTTTTCCCAACTTGATTATCTTTCCATCGGCGGGGCAAACTATCCCGGACGATATCTGCCGCTCCGGATCTCTGAAAAATATGAGTGCTATGGCCAGTAGTATGAATAATATCAGAGATAGAAATATCGATGGTAAATAGAAAAAGGACAGAGCAAGGGCTAACACTAACGGTATGGAAATCAATACCAGTGGAACTCCTGCTCCTTTTGCCAACATCAGCATCTGATATTAAAGGAAGATAAAGGTTTTTTCGGCGTTTCAGCTCACCATCTGTATGCCGCCGGATTCGTCACCGCCGAGCACCATGTTGGCCGCTTTTTCACTGTCCGAATGGACGTTGGTGATGACCAATAGTATCTTTATGGTATGCTTGAGTTCGTGCTCGATAGTACATCCCCAGATTATCCTTGCTTCCGATGAGATCCTCTCGTTGACCAGTTCAGCGGCTTGTTCGGCTTCTTTGACTGTCATGTCTTCCCCGCCGGTGACTTTGATGAGTGCACCCTTAGCTTCGCTGAGATCTATATTTCCCAGAAGCGGAGAGCCCAGAGCTTGATTTACTGCCTCATCGACGCGGTTATTGGGGTCGTCGGATTCGCCTATACCTATCATAGCTAAACCGCCGTCGTCCATTATGGTTCTTACATCGTTGTAATCAAGATTAACGAGTCCAGGTTTGGTGATGATCTCCGTGATCCCCTTTATCGATTCCATGAGGACCTCGTCAGCGACCTTGAAGGCTGCGTCCAAAGGCAGATTTGGGACTAATTCCAGAAGCTTGTCGTTGGGTATAACGACTGTGGTATCGCAGAATCTTTCTAGCCTCATCAATCCTCTCTTAGCGTTACTCATCCTTTCTCTACCT
>CAYVTG010000005.1:29048-42849 GCA_964454575.1 uncultured Thermoplasmata archaeon | reverse complement strand
CGGCGATAATCTAAGAAAAAACAATAGGTTTACATATTCTCTGACCGATGATCCAGAGTTGTTCTACAAAGCCGCACTCACCGGTTCAAACACCGGCGGCAGCGAACTGAGATCGGAAGAATTAGACAAAGAAGAAGGATTTTTTTATCCTGTCAAGGCTACACAGACATATCTCTGTAACATCACAAGCATCTCAGAAGGTAGTGTTACCGACGAATACGGTACTTCAAAAGTCATAGACATTGAGGCAGGGATACTCACACGCAAGGGTGACGGAGAATATATCCAACGAGAAGATCCTCATGTTGATGCCATGGTACATGCAACCCGCTACAGAGTAGTGGATGATCAAAGGTCGAAACTTAAGATCCGACAAAAAGTGCTGGACATACTTAAGGGCGAGAGCGGAGAACTGAGAGATTGTATACTGGACAAGGTGGGTGTTTCTAAGTGAAGATCGACCTGCATATACATTCAAAGTACTCCAGCGATTCCCATTCAAAACCAAAAGATGTGATCAAAGCTGCAAAAAAGCGCGGACTGGGTGGTATCGCGATAACGGATCATAATAGCATGGCCGGTTACCGTTCGATCAAGGATGTAGGGTCCTTCATAGTCGTACCCGGCGTAGAGATCAGTACGGATTCGGGTCATGTTATCGCCCTCGGTATCCAAGAAGATATAGATACCAAAAAAAGTGTAGGGGAAACCTTGGATGACATTTACGAACAGGGGGGACTGGCCATCGCTTCGCATCCATATCGCTTCTGGTCCGGTTTGGGAGAGGATATTGTAAGAGAAAACAGTTGGAGTGCCATCGAGACGCTAAATGGTAGGAGCGGCATCCTATCGAACCAACGGGCTTCTAAGCTAGCAGCCTCCATGGATACTTCTGTTGTGGGTGGTAGCGACAGCCACAGTTTAGCAACCATAGGTAAAGCCTATACAGTCATGAAAACAGTGTCTACGTGGGAAGATGTGATAGATGCGATCCAAAAGGGAGATACGTCTGCCGGAGGTAGTTCAAGAACATTCGGTGAAACATGTTGTTATGTTACCAAAGCGCTGAGCGGATGGGCAAAACGTGGTTTCACTCGGATATGAGCATATCGTTCTTTTTGATATAGTATAATTCGATCAACGACACGACTGCAGCTCCAAGGGCTGCCGGGATAACTATCTCAAGTAAGGTAGGCGAAACGCTCATGGCTTCGGTTATGGGTACACGTAGACCTCCCAGCATCAGACCGAAGAGGAATGAGATGGTTATGGATCTGTGGTGTTTTATCAGTATTTCAAGCAATCTCGAGAAAACGAAAAGGCCTGTGAGTGCTCCGGCCATGAATACGGTGATCACGAATAAGTCCATGCTGTTCAACGCGCTTAAGAGGTAATGATACTGCTGAAGAAACACCAACATGAATGAACCGGATATACCCGGTAAGATCATCGTTGATATCGCCAATGCCCCGGCGATGAATATCATCGCTGGAGAATGATTTGTGCTTAAACCCTCCATACCGATGAATAGATATGCAGACAAAAAACCCAATACGGCAAATAAAATATTCGATGCATCGATGCGCTCGATGTATTTGTATATCAGTCCTACCGAGGCGAGTATAAGCCCGAAGAAAAAAGAAAAGGTAGCCGCAGTGTAGTTATCGAGTAGATGCTCTATCACTCTAGCGATGGATAGCGAAGCGATCAATATGCCGATCCCCAACGGTATCAACAATTGGAAATCTATTTCATTCACTCGTTCCCAGAATTTATTTCTTCCCTCTTTTACAAGAGTGAGCGGGGCACTCAGAGGAATAGTGTTGATAGCATGTATCAATCTATCGTATATTCCGGAAACAAGAGCGATGGTGCCGCCTGAAACTCCCGGTATCATATTGGCTATGCCTATGAGCATACCTAGAACCATCCTCTCGACGAATCCTTTTGCCTTCATAAGATGTCTGCCGATACCATATCAGAGGATATATTATTTTCCCAACTAAAAACGTATACGAAATTATTGTGGTCACAAGCTTTAAATACAACCGAAAAATCCAGCCGCTGAAACCATGATACGTAAAAAAAGACAAATATTAAAAAAAGACAAGATGGGCGCCTTAGAAGGACTGCCGCTTTACCTGATAATCCTAGTAGTCATCGCAGGTGTAGGTACGGCCATCCTCGTGGGCTGGATGATGAGCGCACAATCGACAGAGCTGGATTCGATTAAGCTGGATCGAACCACTATGACTACAAGCCAGAGAACGGTTTCTGTGACCGCATATGACCAGAATGGGAATACGCTGGAAGGAGTGACTGTCACACTAGAGGGATGTGGAGTTATAGAAGCTGGTACAACGGACAGTAACGGTGTTGCACAGTTCAGCAAATTATCGTTGAACCTGCCCAGCGGTCAGAACTTCGGGACCATAGATGTGACCGCAAGATATACAGGGAGTATCTCCACAACGAAAAAAGCAGTGATAACCGTCACCAACTGATGGGGCGGTTAACTGCTCAACATAGACGAGATACTCGGACGGTCGCCGGCAGTATCCGAAAGATTGGGTACTACCGGCTGCTGTTTTCTGGGTAAAAACGTATCTTACCCGGGCGGTAAGTACGAAGAGATGGGAAAAACATACCTGGACATAGTGTCACCCCACTGCATGCTGGTTCTAGGCAAAAGGGGGACTGGAAAATCATACACTCTGGGAGTTCTAGCTGAAGGTTTCGCGATACTCGAACAACGCCATTCAGAAAGGGTTGCCCTTGTGATAGTAGATACTATGAGTGTATTCCACAGTTTAAAAAAGGAAAACACCAATTCACAGGAAATTGAAAGGATGAAGGATTTCGGGATACAGCCCAAGATGTGGCCCGATAAAGTACGGGTGCTGGTTCCGCAGTTAGCCATCGACAAGGCTAAACGATCCGGCAGCGACATACATTACGATGAAGTACTCACACTACCTCTGTCTGAAGTGGAACTCCATGAATGGCTAACACTTTTTGATCTCGAACTAACCGATCCCGTAGGTACACTTTTATCAAAGGTTTTATCCCGCATGGGTAAAGAAACCAGCTACGGTTTTGAAGAATTATACTCCTGTATAGCAAGTATCTCCGAAAAAGACGAGCGAAAAGAAAGCTTGAAAAATCTATTTAGTATCATCGAGCAAACCGGTTTATTTACAAAGCATGGTACCGAAGATCCAATAGCAATCGGAGGTAAGATAACCGTATTGGATATATCATATCTTGGTCGGATGGGCTCCTACGCACTTCGCAATCTTGTGGTGTCTATATTTGCAAGGAAGCAGATGGCTGAAAGGACACTGTACACTACCATAGAGATGCAGTCCCAGGCCGGACTTATCGAATCAGACACGTCCAAAGATATAACTGAAGACCATCCACTCATATACATGCTCATAGATGAGGCGCACCTATTTTTGCCGAACGGCTACGAAACATTGGCCACAGGACCGCTTATCGATTGGATAAAGTTGGGTCGCCATCCGGGCCTTTCTCTCATACTCGCAACTCAGGAACCGTCCGCACTGCACGAGAGTGCCATAAGGCAATCGGATATAATAATCGCCCATAATCTCACAGCACGGGATGATGTGGCCGCATTGGGGATGGCCAAGCAGTCATACATGAAGAATGGTTTGGAGGAGATGGTCGGACAGATGGAATTCAAAAGGGGTTTGTCCATGGTATTCGACGACAAAACACGAAAACTTCAACTCTGCAGGGTCAGGCCAAGATTCACTCTGCACACAGGTGTGGATGCATCGGCGCTGACTCCCGAAGAACGATAACTTTCACCAAAAAGTAAATACACTCACCTTTGTTTATAGAGCTTGAGTAGTATATCAATGAAGCATGTACGTGGTTCTGTTGTCAGGGGATACCTGAGGTTCATAAAAAGGTTCTGGGGAGAAGCAGTGTTGGAGGAATTTTTACAAGAGGCAGGGTTGGAATCAGATGAAATATCTGAGATAGGATGGTATGATATCGCGATACTAGAGGACATACACAGACATATCGCGGAGACCAAAGATGTCAAGTATATCAAGATCATGGGAAATTATACCCCGAAGGACCTAGGAGTCCTGGGATATCTAGTCAGATTCTCAGACATCAAATCATTACTCCAAAAGGCACCGAAGAGTTACGCCCAGGCTTACGATTTCGGCGAGATCGAAGTGGAATGGACCGAAAAAGGTGCGATCATCAAAATGACGGATGTGTACTTCGATGAATACTCCTGTTTGGGCTGGTTAGGTGCCTTTGAAGGTATGCTAGAGATAACACATACCATCGGAAAGGTAAAAGAGATAAAATGTCAGAGAGATGGAGATCCCCAATGTGTATTCGAGATGACATGGAAATAGAATATGTCGATAACAAATCGCTCTAAATCATCGATAATGGGTAAAATCGAGTGTTCATGGGATAAAACTATAAATATGCAAAGACATTAGGGAAGCAAAAATAGAGATATTGGAGGCAAAAAACATGGCGGAAAAACCACATTTGAATCTCGTATTCATAGGCCACGTCGACCACGGCAAGTCAACACTTGTAGGTCGAACTCTTTTTGAGACAGGGGCCGTGGAAGCACATAAGATCGAAGAATATAAGAAGAAGGCAGAAGAAATGGGTAAAGGTACTTTTCAGTTTGCCTGGGTTATGGATCGTTTGAAAGAAGAGAGAGAGCGAGGACTTACGATAGATGTGATGCATCAACGGTTCGATACCGACAAATATTATTTCACAATAATTGACGCACCGGGCCACAGGGATTTCGTAAAGAACATGATCACAGGTACAAGCCAGGCGGACGCCGCAGTTATGGTAGTCGCAGCGCCTGAAGGGATCATGGCCCAAACAAGGGAACACACATTCCTTGCAAGAACTCTTGGTGTAACCCAGTTGATCGTGGCAGTCAATAAGATGGATGCCACAAAACCGGAGTACAGCGAGGAGCGCTTTAAAGCAGTCAAAGAAGATATGACAAAGCTGCTTTCTCAGATAGGTTACAAACAAGAACAATTCACAATCGTACCTATAAGTGCTCTTGCAGGAGATAACATCAAAACAAAAAGCCCGAATCTGCCCTGGTGGGATGGAATCAATTTCATGGATGCCATCGATAACCTGACGGTACCTGATAAGCCCAGCAATAAACCACTACGACTTCCGGTTCAGGATGTTTACACCATAACGGGTATAGGCACAGTTCCTGTCGGTAGGGTAGAAACAGGTGTGATGAAGCCCGGCGATAAGATAATGTTCATGCCGGCTAATGTCACTGGAGAAGTAAAATCCATAGAACAACATCACGAACAGATACCCAAGGCAGAACCCGGAGATAATTGCGGATTCAATGTTAGAGGCGTAGGTAAGAACGATATCCGAAGGGGCGACGTAGCAGGTCCTGTAGATGATCCACCTACAGTCGCAGAAACATTTGACGCACGTATCATCGTTCTCGACCACCCCAGTGTGATCACGGTAGGTTATACACCAGTATTCCACGCCCACACTGCACAGGTAGCCTGCACGTTCATCGAGTTGAAACAGAAACTCAATCCGAGAACGGGCGAAGTTGTCGAAGAAAACCCGACTATACTTAAGAACGGGGATGCTGCAGTAGTCACTGTAAAACCCACCAGATTGTTCTCACTTGAAAAAGTGGGCGACTTCCCAGAAATGGCACGGTTCGCTATCAGGGATATGGGTCAGACAGTTGCTGCAGGTCAGTGCATCGACATAAATCCGAAAAAGATGTAAACCCCTTCCCCAAACCTTTTTATTATACCCTTTTTTCAAGGAGTCGCACATGGTACAAAAAGCAAGAATATCGTTGAGCGGTACTAGCCCACAACGCGTGGACGAAATATGCAGTCAGATCAAAAGGATCTCAGAGAGAACAGGGGTAGCTATGAAAGGCCCTATCCCATTACCCACTAAGAAATTGATAGTGCCATGTAGAAAATCACCCGATGGAGAAGGGTGTGAAACTTGGGAACGGTGGGAGATGCGGGTACACAAAAGGCTGATAGATATCGATGCCGACGAGAGGGCATTGAGGCAGCTGATGCGTATCCAAGTTCCTGATGAAGTCCAGATCGAGATAGTTTTGAAGGATTAGATAGTATCATTTATGAAGCGTTTAGCATCTTTATAAGTATGGACTATCGATTTATCTTTGGAAACACCTAGTGCACGATATCATATTCTTCCAAAATACTTATAGCGTGGTAATATTTTAGGGGTTGAAATCATTTAAAGTGCCCATAGATAAAATTAAGGAACAGGTTCCTTCAATCGATGACCTTAAAAATAAGCCCATAGATAGTAGAGGAGTAAGCTCCTCTTATCGATGTGCTCACTCATTCGCAACAGCTCATTCGTGTGCCCATAGATAATGAAGGAACAGGTTCCTTCAATCTATAACCTTAAAAATAAGCCCATAGATACGTAGGAATTTTCCATGAAAATTCCTCCTTTCTATGGACCCCTCACTCGCAAACAGCTCGTTCAGGGCCCATAGATCAGACCGGAAGATCGCGACCTTTGCAAGGTTGAGGCCGCGGGTTCAAATCCCGCTGGGTCCACTTCACTTCGTTTCGTGTCCCCATCGGGATTTTTCAAACACGAGGAATCTAAGATTCCTCTAGCTCGGCAATTTTTAAAAAAATTCCCTCGTCCCGCTGGGTCCATTTATTTTCGAAGAAAATCAATGGGCACAGAGAATGCATAAGCATTCTTTGGGGTCCATCAGGAAAATTTTAGATTTTCTGTGGGCAGCGAAAAGTTCGTTAGAACTTTTGGTAGGGTCCATTTTTCACAGAAAAATGGTGAATTAGAAGCTTTGCTTCCGTCAACCAAAAGTTTTTCGTAGGTACCTTTGATTTATCCTCTGTGGTTAGTGCGAAGAAATGTGATCCAGATGTAGTATGCGATGATCACAGCAACGATCCCGAAGAGATGCAAAAAGAAGTATCCTACGATAATCGAGATCAACCATCCCCAGCGATATTTGTTTCCAACTCCTTTTCTTGTCATATCCCAGGACAGCCAAAACATGACGAGTATCGCCAATGCGAGATCCAATATCTGATATATCATATGTATTTAGCTCACTTTTTTCTATGTATCAAGCGATGTGCCACATATTCTAGAAAATCCTTACCTGCCGGATGCAAATCGATAGAGTTTAAAGCTTTCAAACCTTCTTCGAGCAACAGTTCCGCCTTTGCCCAGCTTTTTTCCACAGCTTTGATCTCTCGCATAGCATCCTTTACCTCTTGTATTTCTTCCGATGAAACTTCTTCTTTGCCCAGCCGGTCAATTATGGGTCTTACCTCTTCAACCTCCTTCCATGTATCCAAAAGAAGCAGAGTCTTTTTTCCTTCCTCTATATCGTTCTTGGTCTTGTCGCTTTCATCGTCTATCAAACCGGAACCGAGTATATCGTCGACTATCTGGAACCCTCTACCAACTTTATCTCCGAACTCGGTCAAACATTCTATCTGTTCGTCGGTCCCGCCTGCAAGGTGGCAGCCACATTGTAAAGGATAGATCAATGTGTAAGAAGCGGTCTTGAGTCGGTGTATAGCGTTGATGTCATTCTCGGATATACTTTCCATAGGAGATATACCCGATAAAATATCGAGTACCTGTCCGTAACCGGTTTTCTTGAGTGTTGTTGAGTATGCGCAAACGGCTTTTAACACGTTTTTCGCATCTAGTTTTACGGAACACAACACTTCTTGGGCGAGTGCGTCGAGGTAATCTCCACCCACTATACCCAATCCTATATTGAGATTTGAATCCGGTGATAGATCTTTTAGGGATATGTCTCGAGCGTTGAAAAGATCAACAGTTCTATAGTGATATGAAGGCTCGCCCCTTCTGATGGCCGCTTCGTCTGCAATATCGTCGTGAGCCAGCAGATAATTTTGGCAGATCTCTATTGATGCAGCGGCTTTGAATATCTCATCGTCTAAATCACCCTTCACCGCTTCATATGTAGAGACGATGATCAGACCTCTGAGCATTTTACCGGTATTATGCAAAAATTCGTTGGTTATCTCCATGAAGTCCAAACTACTAGAAGATTGTTCTCTCACGAATGCCTCCTGTTCCTCGCTGACCTGATCTAATACTTCAAGGATCTTCTTCCTATAGACTTCCATCTTTTCTTCAGCTTTCATGATATCCTCATCTTTGGATGTTGATATACGATATAAATTTGTCCATCATACACATAGTATATCTCTACAGTCTGAACAGGTCAACACTAAATATAAAAAATTCAAAGTGGGCTCAACCAAAAAACTGACGTTTTTTCGTAAGCCCATTAAAATCTACGATTTCAAGTGGACTCAACAACAATCCTGACGCTTTTTCGTAAGCCAATCAAAAAGGGTTTTCGATGGGCTCAATCGGAAATCTATCGATTTCCAATAACTCGTTAAGCATAGCTTAACTCCTCAGCCGGACGAGGGAAATTTTATATAAAATTTCCCGAGTTGCAGGAACGGTGTTCCTGCTGACGACAAATCGTTTACGATTTGCGAACAATGGGAATCTAAGATTCCCGCGTTTTTCGAATCCGGCGTAGACCACGAGCAAAGCGAGTGGGCATACACAAAATGCTCGCGCATTTTCTTCGCCCATTAAAAATGAAAAGTTTGTAATGGGCTCAACAACAATCCTGGCGGATTCTTGTAAGCCAATCAAAAAGGGTTTTCGATGGGCTCAGCCGGATTCGAACCGGCGATCTCCGCCATTTTGAGCGTTAGCTTAAAGCTACTACGCGTGTCAAGGCGACGTCATAACCAACTAGACTATGAGCCCGTTTGCGAATAGGATAGTTCTAGACTACGAAGCAACCTTTGGTTGCTGAGCGTTTGGAATCTTTGATTCCGAATGGTGAGCCCGTTTGCGATTAGGATAGTCGAGCCAAACTTGCTTTGGCGAGCCAGAGGGATATGTTCCTTGTGTCTAGACTACGAAGCAACCTTTGGTTGCTGAGCGTTTGGAATTTATTATTCCGAACGGTGAGCCCGTTTGCGAATAGGATAGTGGCGTTGACCTACCCACCAATCGCCTTGCAAAATAAAGGGCTGGATTATTTATCTCTTTCGCTTCTTTGGCGTTTTGAGGAAAGGTAATTATATCTGTTAACTAAATCGTAAAGCAGATGAAGTGTTACGAAGAGATCCTTAGAGCAATAGTCGATGGAGATATAGTTACAAAGGACGATCTGCAAAAAGCGAAGATGAATCTATGTAAAAAATATGGGTTAGGAGAACTACCGGGTAACGCAGAGATACTTGACGCAGTAGATTCCACGGCAGGGGTCGAAAGAGAGGACGTCGTTGATATACTTCGTCGAAAGCCTTCCAGAGCAAGTTCGGGCGTGACCGTTGTAGCGGTGATGAGCTCTCCAGCCGAGTGCCCCCATGGAAAATGTATCATGTGTCCCGGTGGTCCGGCATCGGACAAGCCCAGCCCGCAGTCATATACGGGCGAAGAACCTGCCGCTCTGAGGGGAAGAAGACACGATTACGACCCCCGGGCGCAGGTTGAAAATCGTTTGAATCAATATCACGCCATCGGGCATCCCACGGACAAAGTAGACCTGATAGTGATGGGTGGTACATTCCCGGCCCGGTCCTGGGTGTATCAAAAAGAATTCGTAAAAGGATGCTTTGATGCCCTTAACGGTGAGATATCTCCTACGCTTGAAGCAGCGAAGACAAAAAACGAAAAGGCGAAAAATCGCTGCATCGGTTTAACTGTAGAAACAAGGCCGGATATATGTGGTAGGGAGGAATTAGAGCACATGATAGATCTGGGTGTGACCCGTGTGGAGCTAGGAGTACAAACGGTGAAAGACCATCTTTTGACCACTATAGAAAGGGGTCACAATGTAGATGATACCGTAGAAGCAACCAGGCTGCTCAAATATTATGGGTTGAAGGTATGCTATCATATAATGCCCGGATTGCCGGGCTCCAGCCCTGAAGACGATCTCAAATCCTTCAAGATCATGTTCGATGATCCACGTTTCAGGCCGGATATGATCAAGATATACCCCACACTGGTGATCAAGGGTACCAAACTTTTCGATATGTGGAACCGCGATGAATATTCACCACTTTCAACTGAAGAAGCTGCAGAATTGATAGCTAAGATGAAATCTATCGTACCTCCGTATGTGAGGATACAGCGGGTACAGAGAGATATACCATCACCACTGGTCGAAGGTGGGGTCAAGCACAGCAATCTGAGGCAGTACTCCCGGCGGGCATTGGAAGATATGGGTGGAGAATGTAAGTGTATACGGTGCCGCGAAGCCGGACGGACGGATGACGATATCGATCTAGATAAACTTGAACTACGAACTATCCTATACGAAGCCCAGGGTGGCCAAGAATATTTTATAGAATTTTCGGCAGACGGTATCTTAGCTGCCTACGCAAGGTTGAGGATAGCACCTGATTATCCACCCACGATAAGAGAGCTCAAAGTCGTTGGTGAGATGACACCGATAGCTCAGGATGGCAGAAGTTTACAGCATACGGGCTATGGGAAAAGATTGGTCCGAGAGTGTGAACGACTAGCCGTCGAATCCGGACAACAGATGATAAGAGTAACAAGTGGGGTCGGTGCCCGTGATTACTATCGTTCTCTAGGATACCATCTGAAAGATGAATACATGTTCAAGGCTCTACAGCCTTGAAGGTACCGGCTTGTGGTTCGTAAAATAGGTCAGATTTTCTCAAAACATCCAATATCTCATCGATATCTCCGACTCCTCTTATAGATATCACCTTTTCCAAGTCATTTTTATCGAAGGTACCGAGTTCACGGGCTAGCACCCGACCGATCATAACGTATCGCTCACGTTCGTTAGAGCCGATGCTTGATTCCCGAAGTGCGAGTGTATATGTTTCTGGTTCCTTGGATTCTTTTATGGGTATCTCAACGTCTCGCAGCTTAGCATTCAGTTCGCCTACGACCCCTGCTATCTCTGTCTGTGAATCGGATCTGTAGAATACCTTTAATATCTTCACCACCAAACGTTTTCTACAGTGAGGACACTGTGTGGTAGTGGACCCCATATCTACTCCCTTGGCGTTGCCGCATCTTGTACATACTACTACACCATATCTTCCACGGTTCATTTCAAATACACCAATATCGCCAAAGCACAACCGTATGTATCCTGTGTAGATTCGAGTTCAACACAAACAGTTTTGATATCCGTCAATTCCACACCCCGTGTTTTCCCCATGGATATAAGAACATTTTCAAGTTCTTTATCGAACATCTCCAGGTCGATATCATCCCCTTTAGCAGTCAATTCTCCCACATACCCCCCTTTTCCATCCTTTCTGAAGCCGTAGGCTAAACCGGCTATCAGACGCTGTCCTTTACCTTGTGAGACGGCCAATACGCAGGGTCGGAACACGCCGATGCCTTCGTGTAGTTCATGCACCTGTTCGATGCCAGAGGGGAGGATCGATGATACTTTGATGAGGTTGATATCCCCTACTCCTGCTCGGATCAAGGCTGAATCGAAAGCGTTGATTTGGGATGTGTTACTGGTCCCCGCTCCGGAGGAAACATAGAATCTTTTAGCATCGTACATGATCTGATGAAGGTGGGATACGGTAATAATGTTTTCTTATAGTACATGAAAAAGGCGGGATAAATACAAATAAGTGTTTTGCATAACGTAGATAACAGAAAAAGTTTATACCTATAACCACACTCAGGTCATGCTTTATGGCAAAAAAAATCAGAAGCGAAAGCGGAAGCATATATTGTTCTTATTGCGGTACCTCCGTAGAGGAGGACAATACTTCTTGTAGCAATTGTGGAGAGCCCTTGGAGGGGGACGTAGTCGAAGGACGGGTCTGCCATGCTTGCGGAAGCCCGGTGGGTAGGATGGCCGATACATGCCCTAAATGTGGTATATCGCTAGTGGAGGTGGGTAGCAGTGAAACCGAAGATGACGATTATCTGTCTAAATTGTTGGGCTGGGGGGATGAAACAGAAGAAGTTCTCAAGGAGAAAATAGAGGAGAAACAAAAAGCACTCAATATCTTCAAAAAAGTAACCGGAGCGGACGAAGAAGCCGGTGAAGCCATAAAAGAGATCGAAAACATAGACGAACCTTTCAGAAAAGTATTGAGCGTAACCACTAATTTATTGGAAGACGTAGAAAGAAAGATAAAGTCGTTAGAGACCCGGCTAGAGGAAGAGGAAAGTGAAGAGATATTCGATGAAATAAAAACTCTCAAGATAGAAAAAGAGCATCTGGAATCACTCGAGGACGGTATCAGTTATATGAGTAAGGCCGTTGAATCTGTGATCGATAAACAACAGGAAGAGATAGAACGCAAACAGGAAGAACTCACAGAGAGAGTCCAAGAGTTCAAAAAAGTGGTCAAGAAAAAGGAGGAAGAAAAATCGAATATAGAGAAGAAAAAAGGAAATTTAAAGGATAAAGAAGAAGAACTGAAGAAATGGGAGATCCAACTCAAAGCTTGGGAGGAAGATATAAAGGCAAAAGAAAAAAATCTGGATTCCCTGAAGGGTACATATGAGAAAGGTGAGAAGAAACTGGAAGAGATAGAACGAGATCTACCCGAGGGTAAGATAACCCCCGATGAATGGCGTGAAGAGCAGAGAAAGATACAGCAAGAACTGTTCCAACTAAAGGATATGTGGGAAGAAGGTGAAGAGGGGATACAAGATATAGATGAGATAACCAGCGATAATATAACGCTGCTCAAAAATTCACTAAAGAAAAAGGAAGAGAAATGGAAGCAAAAGATAGAGGAACTCACAGAGGAGATAGAAGATCTAAAGAAAGAAAAGGTTGAAGTTCAATCCGAAGAGTCGCTTGTTGGTATCAAGATAGATGAGTTAGAGGTAGTTTTATCAGTTCTCGATAAGCTGTTGGGCGAACTACCGGAAGAACGCATACAAAAATTTGCCAAATCAAAGTATTATGCAATGTATGATAGATTACTGGATTCTTTAGGATTATGATATCTTTCAGGAGTTTTTATGGGACTTAGAGAAAAGGCAAAGAAGGCACTCGAAGCGGAGAAAAAAGCCGAGGAGGAAGAAGAGTCCAAACTAACTAAGGAAGAGGAGGAGATAGATCAGGAGATAGAAGATATCAAAAAACGTAAAGATACTCTGGAGAAGGAATTGACCGAGTTGGAGAAGGAGAAAGATAAACTCGAAGAAGAAGTTTTCAACTTGGGAAAGGAGAGGGCAGACCTACGGTCTAAATCAGAATCATTGAGTAAGGAACTGGAAGAAAGGGATGAACTTCAAGCTGAGATCAATAGATTGATGGATGAGAAAGAGACTCTAGCTGAAGAGATGATCCAGTTCACACAAGAAAAGGAGGAAGCCGAAGGCATCGTTGGTGTGATGGAAGAGCGAGAGGGTAAGATAGAGGAACTCGACGAAGAGATACAAGAACTCAACGATAAGAAGAAATCCTTGGAGACTGAAGTAGAAACACTCGATGCTGAAATTAAATCTCTGGAAGACACACGTAAGGAAAAGGAACGCATCGAAAATGAAAAAGAATCGCTGGAGGCGGAACTTGTTGAGTTAGAGGAGAAGCGAGATTCACTTTCAGGAGAAATACCGGAGTTAGAGGGAAGGGGAAAAGAACTCTCCGAGTTAGAGAGCGAGATAGAAGCACTCAGCGAAAAGAAAAATACCCTCTCCGATGAAG
>CAYVTG010000005.1:0-28948 GCA_964454575.1 uncultured Thermoplasmata archaeon | reverse complement strand
TTGGAGAAGGATAAAGAGGAACTCGAATCCGAAATCACCGAGTTGGAAGATAAACACGGGTCGCTCAAAAGTGAGATACCCGAATTAGAAGAAAAGGGAAAAGAACTCTCCGAGTTAGAGAGCGAGATAGAAGCACTCAGCGAAAAGAAAAATACCCTCTCTGAGGAAGTGAAAACACTCACTACCGACATAGGATCGCTGGAAGAGGCACGCAAAGAAAAGGGGCAGTTGGAGAAGGATAAAGAGAAACTCGAATCGGAAATCGCCGAGTTAGAAGATAAACACGGGTCGCTCAAAAGTGAGATACCCGAATTAGAAGAAAAGGGAGAAAAACTTGAAGGATTAGAGAGCGAGATAGAAGCACTCAGCGAAAAGAAAAATACCCTCTCCGATGAAGTGAAAACACTCACTGCAGACATAGAATCACTGGAAGAGACCCGTAACGAAAAGGGGCAGTTGGAGAAGGATAAAGAGGAACTCGAATCCGAAATCACCGAGTTGGAAGATAAACGCGGGTCGCTCAAAAGTGAGATACCTGAATTAGAAGAAAAGGGAGAAAAACTTGAAGGATTAGAGAGCGAGATAGAAGCACTCAGCGAAAAGAAGAAAGCACTGGAGTCCGAAATTGAAAAACTCAGCGCCGGTGTAGAATCGCTGGAAGATACGCGCAAAGAAAAGGAGCAGTTGGAGAAGGATAAAGAGGCACTCGAATCGGAAATCACCGAGTTAGAAGATAAACGGCAATCGGTATCTGGTGAACTGTCTAAATTCGAAGAAGAAAAAGAAGCGTTGGAGAATGAAAAAGAAGAACTGGCCACCCTAAAAACAGAGATGGAGGTCGAAAGGGCAAACCTGGTCAAAGAACAAGAAGAATTAGAGAAGGCCAGAAACGAATTTGAGCAGAAAGAAGAGACGGTCGAAGAAAATCTCAAGGCGTTTGAAGAGAGAGAAACAGAACTGGAGAAGAAAGAGGCAGAACTCAAGGATACCAAGGAAGAATTCGAGAGTAAGACAGCGGAGATCGAAGAAAGGGAGGAGGAACTCAAAGACCTCAAACGAAGCGTAGACGGAAGGAAAGGTGCATTAACCAGAAAAGAGAATCAATTGACCGAAAGGGAAGAAAAGTTAGATGTGCGTGAGGAGAAGCTTAAAGAAGAGCTAAAGAAAGAATTATTTGATGATAGAAGAGACGAACTCGAAGCACTTGAAAAGGATATCTCAGATAAGACTGAAGAGAGAAATGAGATAGATAAAGAGATAAACGAACTTAAAGACGAATTGTCCGAACTTGAAGAGAGTAGGAGCGAACTGGAAGATCTAAAACAGGAGCTCGAAGAGAAAGAAAATAACCTCCAAGAGCTGGAAAGCGAATTAGACTCCAGAGAGAAGGAAGTAAAGAAAAACGAACATAAGATAGAGGATGCAGAGGAAAAACTTGTAGAGCTGGAGACCAAAGAGACCGAACTTGAGAACACCAAGTCCGAGTTAGATGAAGAAAAGGCCAGGCAAGGCGAGAGGGAAGAAGAGCTAGCTATATCACAAAAAGAACTCGAAGAAAAGACCGCCTTATTAGAACAGAAGGAAGAAGAGCTGGGGTCGCTAGAACAGGAAATAAAATCCGAGAAAAAAGAGATAGACGAGAGGACAAAAATCGTCGAGTCCAGAGAGGAGGAAATAGAGTCAAAACAGGCCGAACTCGACGAAAAGGAAGAAAAACTCGCGTCACGTGAAAAAGAGTTGGAAAGCCGTGAACAGAGCCTTATCACCTCAGAGGAAAAGCTGGAAGAGAGAGATCTGGAATTAGAGGGCTGGGAATCAGATCTGGAAGAACGAGAATCGAACATAGATTCCCAGGAAACAGACCTGGCCGTACGTGAGGAGACAGTCGAAGGTTGGGAGCAGGAAGTAAAGAGTAGAGAAACAGCCGTCCAAAAGAGGGAAGATGAACTAGACGAGAAACTAGAAGGATTAGATACAAAGGAAAAAGAGCTGAAAGAACTTGAAACAGAGCTGGATGAGCGCTCTAAACGTTTAGGAGATCTAGAAGGTAATCTCGACGAAGTAGAAGCAGAACTTGTGAATCGTGAGGAAAAGATAAGAGAGAAAGAAAAGAGATCCAACGAACGCGAAGCATCCCTGGATGCTAAAGAGGAAAAACTCGCCGAACGAGAAGAAACTTTGGATAGCAAGGATAAAGAGCTCGAAGAACAAGAAGTACAGCTTGAACATGAAGAAGAAAAGCTCAACGAGCGCGAATCCTCGTTGGACGAACGAGAGCAAGGCCTGGATGAGAGGGAATTAGCTATAAACGATTGGGAAAGCCGTTTGGAAGAAAGGGAAAATGGGTTAGACGAAAAACAGGAAATATTGGGTGCTAAAGAGAACGAGTTGCTGGATAAAGAAAAAAGCTTAGATAAAAGAGAGAAACAACTCGATACCCTTGAAAGTAAACTCAAAGATCAGGAAAGTAAACTAGATGACCTTAAGAAAGAACTCGAAGAAAAGGAACAGAAACTCGACGAGCGTCATAAAGAACTAGAAGAGAAAGACAATGGATTAAATGTATTCAGCAGTGAACTCGAAGAAAAGGAAAAGGATCTTGTAAAACGAGAAGAAGAGTTACAAAAAACATTGGCCGATGTCGAAGTGGAGCGAGAAGGGATAATAGAATTGAGAGAAGAGCTAGAAAGATGGGAAGAAGAGATCGAAGAACGTAAAGATAACTTGATAGAGGACGAACAAAAATTCCAGGAGCGTGTCGCTGCAAAAGATGAACAACTGCTGAAGAGAGAAGCGGTCCTTGATGAACGTGAAGAACAGCTGGATCGTAAGGAAAAAGAGGTGGGCAGCCGAGAACAGGATATCAATCAACGCGAGGGCAGGTTATCACAACGAGAGTCAGACGTCGAAGAAAAGGTCGACGAACTCGAAGAGCGAGAACGGAAGGTGCAGCAGAAAGAAGAAGGTCTGGAAGATCTCAAGGTGGAACTACACCGCTGGCGGGAAGAGATAGCCGGATCAGAGCAGGATTTTAAAGAAGAGCAGGCATCCTTCAGGGAGGAGAAGGAAAGGATACAACAGATCGAAGCTAAGATAGGTGAACGCGAACAAACATTGAGCGAAGAACAGGCTAAGGTCGAGAAGGAAAAGGAATATGTTATATCCTTGTGGAAGGAGATCGGAGAAAAGCTGGAAAAACTAGAGTCCAAAGAGAAGAGGATGGCAGACCGGGAAGAAGAATTAAAGGCACTCGATGAAGAACTCTATCAGCGAGAAAAAGAGCTGGAAAAGCGTGATAGAAAGACGAAAGAACTCGAGATGCAGCTAAGCGAAAAGGAGGATGAATTAGAAAAGGAACTCCAGGACCTGACCGCAGAGTCCGAAAAGGTCAGATCATGGAGCGAAGCCGCTTTGGGGAAAGAGGAAGAGCTACAGTCGTGGGAGGACGATCTTAAGGATCTGGAGGGAACGCTTGATGAACGTATGAAGGGTCTCGAGGAAGAAAGACGTGAATTGAAGGAACTCAGAGAGGAGATGCCTCGAAGGATGGCAGAGATAGAGGAGAGGGACAACGAGGTGATGGCCAAAGCAAGAGAGTTGAAGAAGGAAGAAGAGCGCCTGGAGTCCAAAGTAGCTAAGCTTGAAGAGCTTAAGGCCGAGTTAGATGAGGAAAGAAAACATCTTCAAGAGGTCAAGGAAAGCGCCATGGGTCTTATGGAATATGCAAAAACAAAACGAGCCCGCGAGGACAAACAATTGAAGGAAGACTTAAAGAAAGAGCGGGAGATGCTGGAAAGAGAAAGGATCAAGATCGAAGAGGAACTGGTCAAGCGCGAGAAAACATTACAAGCTAGGGAGAAAAATATAGATGCCAAAAAATTGCAACTTTTGGAGTTGGCCAATGGTCTCGATGAAAGGGAAACTGGATTGGATGAAAAACAATCGGAGCTAAAGGAAGAAAGAGATAGGCTGGCAGAACTTTGGTCCGATATTCAGGAAGAATCGAAAAAGGTAGAATCGATCGCCGAGCGAGAAGAAGAATTGAAAGAGCGTGAAAAAGGGTTGGAAAACAAAGAACGGGAACTCGCAAAAAAGAAAGAACGTATAGATCGGATGAAGGAGCATCTGGATGATCTATTGTGATCTTATTGAACCTGATCTAGCCAATCTCGCAGCTCACCGGTGAGTAACAGTCTCGATCTTTTAAGCTCGTTCAAATCTTTACACCCTAGTAAGAACATAACCACTTTTAGTTCCTTTATAACTTTATTGATGTAGGAAACGATATCATCCTTAGATCTGTTTGCTGCCGGTAGAACACCGCCTGCGATACCTACTATATCCGCACCCAGAGCTAGCGCTTTTGCCGCTTGAAGTCCGTTTTTGATGCCTCCGGTAGATATGAGTGGAAGATCAACGGCTCTACGACATTCGATTATAGATACTGGCGTGGGTATCCCCCAATCCCATAGGAGACCAGCCAACTCTTTCTGGTCCTGATTCTTGGTACGATAGTACTCAACTGCAGAGAATGAGGTTCCTCCCATGCCTCCCACGTCTATGGCTTCAACTCCCGTTTTTTTGAATTCTAAGGCCATCTCGTACGATATACCTGCACCAGTTTCCTTTGCGATCAAGGGAATCTCCTTTGCGATCCGTGCTAGTATTTCGAGCAGGCCTTTTGCCCTATCGTCACCTTCGGGTTGGATAACTTCTTGAAGAAAATTGAAGTGAACTGCTAGGAAATCTCCATCGATCATGTCAAGAGCTTCTCTACAGTCCTCTACATCGAAAGGATCTTTTCCGTTCTTTTGTTCGATCAACTGAGGCGCTCCGATATTGCCGAATACTAGTGGGATGTCATATCGTGCAACGACTTCATAAGAATCACGTAGTTTTTTATTCTCAATAGCCGGTCTCTGACTGCCCACACCGATAGGTATATTGAGTTCTTCACCGGCTGATGAGATCCTGTCGTTTATGTTGATGGCTCCTTCGTAACCTCCGGTTATAGCTGAAATAACAAAAGGTGCCGATATTTTCTTTCCCAGGAATGTAAGTTCCGTGGATATGTCATCCATGTCGATCTCGGGGGCTGCCCGGTGAAAGAACTTTATCATATCCCAATAATCCTCTCCTGCAGAAACATCCTTTTCCATGCAGATATCCATATGGTCTTCTTTTCTAGATTCTATCATCTTCTTACCTCCGTACAGATCACATTTTCACCGCGAAGTGCCTTTTTGAGTCTGCCATCTATCCTCCCGTTTATGACCAACGTCTGGCACATAGAAGACATCTCAAACATATTTTTCAACTTACCGTTCATCCCTCCGGTTACATCTATCTTTTTTTTCTTTTCTTCATGAACATGAGTGGAGAGTGGTAGCATATCTTCGGTGAACGTTTCAACCACATCTCCGTCTTTGATTATCCCGTCTACATCTGTAACAAATATCGCTCTTTCCGCAAGCGGTGCCAAACCCATCATCAAGTCATCCCCCGAACATATAGTGACCACTCTCGAACGGTCCATAGCCACATCACCGTATGTTACAGGTGTGGTTCCGATATCTAAAAGTGCTTCAAAAAGCTCTGTTTTTAGCCCCTCCAAAGTGCCATTGTTAAAGGTTGAAACCAATCCTCCTGGTATGGATACGCCCCAGATGCCGTTTTCCAGCATAATATTCATGACCATCTGGTTCAAGCGCCGCATTTGATGCTGCACTTCCGCAGTGCCCTTGGCCACATCGTGGGGTTTAGCTGTGTTCAATCCGTATCTTTGTGCGCCTGGATGACCAAAACTGCCCCCACCGTGCACCAATATGATCTTGTTGTCTGCATCACCTTGTAGATATTCCTTTATCTCCAGGACCAATCTTTTTACCTCTTCTTCTCTAAAAGTATATTCCTTACTTTTGTCAGTAATAACGCTTCCGCCAAGTTTAATCAGGATCAAGTAGACTACCCTTCCTTTTTCTTCCTGCTGCAGATTGCGAACTCGTCACCGTCGAAAAATACCTCACGGTCTGGATGCTCTTTCTGGATGTCCTGGATCATCTCTTGTATGTCTGAGATGCTGATGGAATCATCTTTTTTATCTATCTTACGATGGACTTTCTTTTCCATTCTGATTCCTCTGATATTTGAACGTAATATCCATATGACTACTTATAATTTTTCGGTGTGTTCTTTCCCCGATCCCAAAAGTATTTTTGTCATACAAAACAAACTAAATTAACATACAACAGAGTCTATTCAAGATCCCTTACGCCGACATATTTAAATACCCTAAGTACATTTAATAATTGTCAGACAAACTGATGACATATGGTGGGAAAACATATGACAAAACAAAAAAATGTATGGGACGCTATCGACCAGTACAAGTATGCAATATTGTACTATGTGTATTTCGCTACTTGCCTTATAGTCGCCCTTATCCTCGCAAGACCAAACGAGATCTTAGCTTCTATCCTATAGGAGCGAACGGACCGTCTTGGCGATAGCATCTCCGCTATCATGCTCAGGGTTCCAGCCTAAAGACTCAAGTTTATCTATAGAGAGCAGCATGGTTTTTACATCGCCTTTCCATCCTCTACCGCCGCCTGCACCACCGGTCCAGGTATATTCGACATCTTCTAAACCCATCTCTTTACAGACTATATCTGCGATGGTTTTTACATCGATATAATCTTTTGAGCCTATGTTGAAGTACTCCACATCCTTATCTGCCTTCTTGGTCGCGTGCAGCATACCATCGATGCAATCGGTTATGTAAAGGTATGATTTTGTAGTTCCCGGAGGACTTCCGAGTATCTCCAGGTTTTTGGGATCATCCTTTAGCTTATTTACAAAATCGTACGTGACACCGTGTGTGCTTCTCGGCCCGACTACGTTGGCAAATCGGAACGAAAAACCCTTCATATCAAAAGTGTGGCAGTAGGCAGATATAAGGGCTTCGCAACCTAGTTTTGACGATCCGTAAAGGGATATCGGCTTAAGTGGCCCCATATCCTCCGGTGTAGGTATGATATCTGTTTCTCCGTAAACTGTTGAAGTAGAAGTGAATACGATCTCCTTAACATCATTTTTTCTCATGGCCTCGAGTACTTTGTATGTAGCGATAATATTTTGTTCCAGATGAACGAATGTATCGTGGACACCGACCCTGACATCCGGATCAGCTGCTAGGTGGAACACCATGTCGCAGCGTTCCATCTCTCTATCAAGAATTTTTTCGTCAAAGATGTCGCTTACAATGAGTTCAAAATTATCATCGTCGGTAAGGTGCTCTAAAAATTCCTTCTTACCCGAAGATAGATTATCGTAACCGATCACGTAATTATCTTTTACCAATCTATCGACCAGATGGCTTCCTATAAATCCTGCGGCCCCGGTGACCATTATATCTCTATTTTTTAGCTTCATGAGTATACCTCTAATCGTCGTGATCTTTCGAGAAGTAGTATAAGAATATAAATGCTATGGCTATCACAAGGATTATTCCTATGCCTTGGAAGGTACCGCTTTTGAATGCGCTAAATACGGCCCCGCTGAGGTAGTATGAAATGGTCGCGATCAAAAAACATCCTGAAAACGAACCTATGGTTATGGCAAACCACGCATGATATTTGTTCATCCCGATGACTTTACCAAGGATAGAAGCACCGACTCCACCACTTCCTTGAAAAGGGAATACAACGAACAGTGCAACACCAACGAATGCGATCTTTGAGATCCAGGGTTTTTCTTTCATCTTCTGCGCTCCAAATTCTTCGAATTTTTTTATCCATTTTCCTATCAATGGTATCTTCTCTGCGATGTAAAGATTCCAAAGAAAGAAGTAAGCGGTTATGATGTCCACAAAAGCGATGGTGGTTGCTACTAAAGTGATTATTAAAACAGGTCCAAAGCTCGTGGATTTCCGCAGTCCCCCTACAACAAGTGGTATCACGCTTTCTTTACCTGCTGGTGGAAAAAAATACCCGAACATCCCACCGCTTAGCTTCCAGAATATGCCGTACGGATGAGTTATCAAATAAAGTAAGTATATGAATATAGCTGCGATCAGGAATGGACTGAAGAATAAGGCCAACTTACCCCAGATGGTTCCGAAAAACCCATCTTCATCTTCATTCATATCTGCAACCATATTGGGGTGATATCCGGTTCATTAAAATAACTTTGGGATACAAACACTATTTTTCAATCAAAATGATGGCATGATCCTTTTGCCATCGCCCGATGTCCACGCATTCAAGAACGTTCAATCCACAGGAGATTAGACCATCCTCAACTTTTTTGTATATCTCAGAAGGTGGACTCGAAACATCGATGCTTCTTGATTTGACAACGAGCATCCCTTTTTCCCCTTTTTTAAGGAACCTAATATTTTTGTTAAATATATCTTTTTGATCACGCTGAGCCACATCCTGATAGATAAAATCCACCGACGGTACTATATCTTGGTATCTATATGGCTCTCTAGCATCGGCTAGTATTGGATATATATTGTTCCGTTTTTTTGAAAGCTCAAGAAGGTGTCCATAAGGTCTTCTTGAAAATTCGATCGCGTAGATAGATCCCTTTACCAACACGTCGGATAGATAACTAACCGTGGTTCCGTCTCCTGCCCCCAGATACAATATCCGCATATCGGGATAGATCGGTAATGTTTTTCGTACCTTTAGAAAGGCCCCTAATTTACTACGATAGGGGTCCCAATGCCGGTACTCTCGATCCCCATGGAATATGACGTCTTCACCATGATGTGTGGTTCCAGGACATCTATTCAGTGTATAGTACTCGCCTTTGTATCTGTATACGTTTTCTGAAACCTCTGAAATCCTCATTCTTGCATCCTTTCGATCACTTCGGGTAGAACACTTGCGAATTTTTTGACCTGCGGCTCCGGTACTGTGAAGGACACACGGATGAATTTATCTCCAAAGCGTGTGGAAACGTAGTTACCTGCACGGACGAATATTTTGTGGTCATTTAATAATACGCTCTGGATGTCCTGTGGGTCGAGCCCGGTCTTTTCAACATCTATCACGAACATATTCGTATTGGATGGATATACCGGTAGATGTACATCGGGTATTTTGTCCACAGCTTCTTTGATTATCGCCTGATTCTTACGGGATTGTTTTATCATGTTGCCCATCCATTGATTCTTTGTTTCCAGAGCAGTTTTTGCCCCTACTTGTGCAAGAATATTTGCCGAAAGTGGATTTGCTCTCCATCGGTGTATCTCTCCCGATATCTCGTTAGGCATTATCAGTGCACCAAGTCGCATACCGGCGAAACCACAGTTCTTTGAGAACGAATAAATAAGCACACTGCGTTCCGGTAAGAATTCCGTGGTAAGTGTATGTTCATAGGCAAAGTCTTTGTAGGTTATGTCGTCGATGATCCATATATCATTATCTTCGGCTATCTGACAAATACCCTTGACTTCTTCTCGCGTATATGAAGAGCCAAGAGGATTTAACGGATCTATAAGAAGTATGAATTTGGTGTTTTTATCTACCTGTTCGTTTATCTCTTCAACTGTCATCCTGTAAGGATCTTTGTAAATCGGTATCTCTTTGATAGTCGCGTCGCACAATTTTATCTGATGGTGTATGGGTAAAAAGCTCGGATCTGACGCTATAACATTGTTCCCTTTGCGGAGCACCGCTCTTGTTAGAACGTAGGCCGCTTCGATACCACCGTTGGTGATAAGTGCGTCAAAATTGTCCTCGATACCCACGTCTTTGAGTATCAGTTCTTTCAATCCAATGAGGCCCTGTTGATAAGGGTAGAGGGCATATTTTCGTTTCTTAACAGCTTCTATTATCTTTAAAGCTATTATCGGGCTGGTTTCGAGTTCATTCGTGTTCTGACTCATCCAGATGATCTCATCTTCCTTTTCATGGGCGTATTTGAAGACATCTTCCATTGGAACCACAATCGAGGAATATTAAGAACACTTTAAACCTTTTGCTGTAGAAAATTATTTATCAACCTTTCCTTTTGGAGCCTTCACCAGACATAGATGAGTTTGCTTGCGTATTCGTAAACCTCGGTTTGCTACCTTATGGGACCAGGTTCCATTAAGTTGCAAAGATTGGCAAACTAATCTTTGTCCTCACGGGGAACAAAGTTCCCCGCAGTCGCAAGAATTCGTTTCATTCATTCTTGTCCTCACGGGGAATGGAAAATTCCCCGTAGTCGCAAAAGTTCGTTACACTCACTTTTGTCCTCACGGGGAACAAAGTTCCCCGCAGTCGCAAAATCTCACTACGTTCCATTTTGCTCCTGTAGTGTAGTCCGGCCAATCATTTCGGCCTTTCGAGACCTCGAAAAGGTCAAAGACAGCCGAACACCCGGGTTCGAATCCCGGCGGGAGCACTTTTTACCCTTTAAAAGTGCGAGCCAGTGAAAAAAATCGTTTGTATCTTTTCTGACGCGGGGGCATTGGTGCGCAAAGGACTTCTCGACGAAGTGAATATTCTTTTTAATAAACTTTCCTAGCCCTAATTCCCCAACCTTTTAGGTTTGGGGATACAGGGCGTTCATCTCCTACACTAGCAAATTTTATTATTTCTTAACCCATATTCTCGAGATGGCGGCGCGCCCCTGTGGGGCGCTTTAGGAACCGCCAGGAGTCTCGAAAATATGCAAAATCTGTATCAATATAGCCACGGCTTTGGCCGAAGCTTATACCATGTAGTGCTTTGCCCGTATAAACGTTTTCGGATGTTCCGAAGATCCGATATCCGAGAGCGATTGGAATTGATTTTCTTTGATATTTCAAAGGTGCATAGGTTTAATATCCACGCATTGAGTGTGGAGGAAGACCATGTACATCTCTTCGTGGAAATACGCCCTTCGCAATCTATTGCACAGGTAATCCAATATCTGAAGGGCGCTAGTTCAAGAGAATTAAGAAAGGTCTTCCCTGAGTTGAAAGGATATCATCAAAAACGCCTATGGTCCGGTGGAAAGTTTTTCAGGCCAATCGGAGAGGTTACACCTGGAGCCGTGGAACATTATATAAACGAATCACAATCTCACCACTACACAGATATTCCGAGTAATTCACTCGCTATATCAAAAAGATTACACTCTTCTTCAGGCACTCCTCAAACTTCTCTAAACGACTTTGCCTGACAACAATAGAGGATGCCCCAATGGCTTTAGCCTTGGGGAGTACTCACTCCCGTGATAATCGGCGGTTTTGATGTACCTTCTTTATTCGACTTACCAGACCTGGAAAAAGATCAATGGGCCTTAAAGTTACTACATATATCCACTAACGTGAGTTCAAGCGGTTAACTTCCGGTTAGATAAAAGGTGGATAGTGACTGACGTTTTCTATACTGTATACTCCGTGTACACTATAACGGCTGCAAATATGGTCAATAGTATCACCCATATAGCAATAGCTTGGTGAGTTGCCTTCTTTGCCTTGTCTGCATCCCACCAATTTCTAGGTTCGATACCTTGTAAAACAAAGGTTGCCACTCCTGCAAGATTGATACCTATAAGATTTATAAAAAACAAACTGAGCGCATTGATCGACATGTAAATGCAACCTGCACCGAGAAGTAACCCTGCAGTAACCAGAGCCGGTAAAAGTGCCAGGGCGACCATCACCCCGATCAATGGTTCGAGAAGACTTCTGGTAAAAGCGATAGCTCCTGCTATCCCCGCCGACAAGGCCAGTACGATGTCTCCCAAACTCAAACTAGAGCGAGATACTATCTGTGGTATCTCAGAGTCAACCGGCATGATCAGTCCTATAGCAAACGCTAACGAAAAAGCGATAAATATTCCAAATAAATTTGCTTTCATAGCTTTTCTTGCAAGATCATGGTCTGCCAAAGCCGTCGCTAATGCGAGACCGATATTCGGACCAAAAAGAGGAGCGATGACCATAGCACCGATGATGATAGCGATATCATCTCTCAGTACACCCAAAGCAGCAACGATGGCAGATATCGTTATAAGAAGAATAAAATATTTGGTAAAGTTTGTTTGATCATTGATATCGGCATAGAGCTCTTCCCTACTTATTCCGGATTTATTTGATTCTTCTTCCTTCTCCTTTTCTTTCTTCTCTTCGGAGTCGATGATAGGGTAAGTAGCTTTTATCTCGAAAAGCAGTAACCTAAAGCTGTCTCGGTTAGAAAATTCATCCTGTAATCTATCGAGTACAGCCTGACTATCCTCCACAGATGCTACTATTTTAACCAGTATCTGTTTTTTCGATACCCAGTCGTACCAATAATCCTTCACACACGAATCTTCATCCAGTAACTTTTCTGCCTTATCACGGTCCTCGATGGGTATCAGCATCTCGATCAATCTTAGGGCCATCAGTTCACTCCGTACGGTTGTATATGGGTGTTAGCACTAGCAACTAATTTAGTTTCTGGCATCTGTCACACATAAAGGGTAATCTAATCGAGGTATTTGAAATTTCGGTTATCGATGTGCTGCTATCAGCGCCTGGCCTACAGGTACGCCCATATCACCATTGGGTACTTTCTCATGTACCAATAAATTGTGTCCTAGCTCCTCTAATCGTTTTCTTACCCACCCAACGATCGGTTGATTGTATGAAACCCCGCCGGAGATGCCGATCTGAGCACCCGTTTTGTCAGCAGCCTCTACAGCGGCTTCAGCCAACGCTTCAGCTACTGATGCGGTGTAGGATGCAGCTTTGTCTTCCAGTGAGGTATCGTCCTCCAACATCTCTAAGAATCCATCCAAAGTGTAGATTGTTATTCCTTTTTGATACACGGCATATCTAGATTTATCCCTACCCTCGAACAACGATCTTTCAAGCTTCATGGCAGGTTCTCCTTCATAGGTACGCCTGTGACAGATATCCAGAGCAGCGGATACAGCATCCAGTAACCTGCCGAAACTGGTAGTTTCAACACTTTTTTTCATCAATTTATCAAATACATCGGCCGTTTCTACGTGGAAGAATGTACCCTCTCTACCTTTCGATCGTTGGATAGCGTACACGAGCCTTCTCGGGTCTTTTATCGATTCTTCACCACCGATAAGCGGAAATGGTTCAAGATACGCTTTTCTATCATATCTATTCGCTGTACAGTGAAGCACTTCTCCACCCCAGCTTCCACCGTCATCACCGTATCCTGTACCATCCACAGCTATGCACACGATGTCGTCCAGGCCGTGTTCCAGCATCAACGAAGCTCCGTGGGCCCAGTGATGCTGAACTTCTACAGTATCCGAATCGTGTTTTTCCGCCAGTTCTAGCCCCAATTTTCTGCTGTGGTATCCCGGATGAAGATCGACCGCCACAGTACTCAGTTCATCTATGCCCAAAAGCCCGGTTAGATGCTCAGCGGTTGAACGATAAAATTCCGCAGCCTCGTACGCATCTAAGTTACCTAGGTACTGACTGGGATAGAGTTTACTGCCGGTTGAAAAGGCTATGCAACCTCCTTGGTCCGCTCCCGAGCCACAGACTTGTGAACTGCCTACAAATGGTAAATACTCAGGTACATATCCTCTTGAGCGGCGTATAGGTGCCATATGCTCTCCATGTACACGTATCAACGAATCGTCTATACGTTGTGCGATCTCCCGGTTGTGCAGCAAGAAATGATCGAAGTTCAGTTTAAAAGCATCTGTATCTTTGATGATCATGGGCTCTCCGGGTATGTTGGCACTTGTCATCACAAGTACGTCTGCAGAGATCGATTTGAAAAGGACATTGTGCAGCCCTGTATAAGGTAGCATCAATCCTATGGTAGGCAGGCCCGGTGCAGCATCTTCGAGTATATCTTTGTTTTCTTCTTTTTTTGTATAAACCATGATGGGCCGTCTTGGTCCGGTAAGCACATCTTCCCGGGTAACATTTGCATACTTTTGAGCGGTTTTAAGGTCCTTTACCATCAGTGCGAATGGTTTTTGTGGTCTACCGTATCTGTCCCTGAATTCGGGTATGGATTCTAAACGACAAACGATATGCATACCGCCCCAGCTCTTCGCTACCGATATTTCACCTTCATCTATAAGTCGTGCGAACTCCCGGATCCCTCCTACATTGTTCCTCTCCCTGTCGAAAAGAACGTATCTCGGTCCGCAATCCGGACAAGATATAGTCTGTGCATGAAACCTTCTATCCATAGGATCGCCGTATTCTTCTTCGCAGGATCCACACATATGAAAAGGCGCCATGGTGGTTTTAGGTCTATCGTAGGGTAGTTCTTCGATGGCGGAGTATCTGGCTCCGCAGTTGGTACAGTTGATGAACGCAAAATCTTCACGTCTATTATCTTTTGAGTTCAATTCCGTCAGACAATCAGGGCATACAGCGGTGTCCACAGGTATGGTGGATGAACGTTTACCTTTTTCAGAAGGTACGATACGGAATCCGTCTCCGTTCCAGCCCTGATCGTGCAGTTCGATGTCCGTGATCTCAGCAAGGGGTGGCAGACTTTTTTTCAATCGAGCGATGAATTTTTCATGGTCACCATCTATGATCACCTCTACTTGGCTGCCCTTGTTCTTGACGTACCCATTGAGTCCCATCGTTTTTGCAACACGATATACCGTAGGTCGAAAACCCACGCCCTGTACGGTACCCTTGATGACGATCCGCATATGCATTTCTAATCGCCGGTTGTTTTTAACGTTGTTGGCCATACTCACCTTCCAATTTCAATACGCGCATCAATTCGTCGGAACACTTTAATGCACACAATAGATATTCGATACCATGATATGCGGTGTGGATGAAGCGGGACGCGGGCCTGTCATCGGTCCAATGGTCGTAGCCGGCGTATGCGTTGAATCCGATAAGGAACTATTGGCACTGGCGGTTAAGGATTCTAAGAGACACACCCCTGGTAAAAGAGAGGAACTGGCGGTAAAGATACACGATTTGACAGATCACGTTGTTAAAGTTGTGTCTGCAGAAGACATCGACTTGCTTCGTAGCCAGATGACTCTCAACCAGCTAGAAGAAGACATCTTTGCAAAGATAATCGACGAAGTCGCAGTGGACGGCTGTACAGTTTATCTGGATGCAGCATCCACCGACGAAAAAGGCTTCGGCAAAAGGATCGATAAGATGATCTCTAAGAAAGTAGAGATAGTTTCAAAGCACCGTGCCGACGACTTATATCCTGTGGTATCGGCCGCATCTATAATCGCTAAAGTAAGGCGTGACGAAGAAGTACGTAAGATAGCTGAAGAGCTCGGTGAATATTTCGGGAGTGGTTACCCCTCCGACCAACGAACCATCGATTTTTTGAAACGGTGGGTCCAAGAAAACGGCGACCTTCCACCCCATACCAGACGTTCGTGGAAGACTGCCGAGAGGATACTGGGCAATTCCAAGAATGCCTCGCTGGATCAATTCTGAGTGGCGTAAATCATCAGTTATCGAATTCTCCCACGGGTTCGGGTGGATATTTACCTTCCTTTATCGTGTCGATCAGTAACGACAAGACGTCTTTTGCCCTCTCCCTATATATATCATCCATCTCGGTTTCTTCAAATTCATCTTCGTCGAGCACCGTGTATTCACCATCGGGAGACACCCAAAGGTCCAGAACAAGATCGGCAGCTTCGTAACCACCGGGAAAGCGTTCTGGAGGTGTCCTTATATCAGAGTAGTAGCCCACGAATCCGCCGTTTTCGTCAAAGATCTCCACAACGTTGTACCAACGGTCAAAAAAGTCATGAAGTATCCCACGGTATCCGTCTTTGATCAGTTCTGTGTCATCCACTATGAACGGCTCGGAAAGCCGGAATGTAAAGGATGATACCACGATATCGCCTTCGTCAAATAACAGTTCCTGTTCCCATTCACGCGTCTTCTTACCGGGCCGATGATATCTGACTGTGACCATGCGACACGATATCATGTCAAAGCAAAATCATTTGTGGTAGAAAAGCGGAGACTTTTGTTATCCTGAAAAATTTCGCCAAGTCTACAGGAATTTTCATGAAAATTCCTTCGATTGTCAGAATCTGTGATTCTAACATACTTGGAATTGGATTCCAAGACTTAGAGTAATGAATCCTCTATCATCACAATCCTGATCACGTTGATCATCTTTATCATTTTTATAATGCCAACACATCCGTATATTCCAGGTAACTAACGAACTGTTGAATCATAAACACCCAACTTTAGCCAAATATATAACAAGAATTCGAACAGTGTGTAAACCATAAACATATGTCTCCCTTACCTTCAAAAACCCTATATAGCGACCGTCCCATTGCTGATAAAAATACGGAGGAAGAACGTTGACCACCCAAGCGATCAACAGCAGGAGCATGCCCACGACGGCATATCGTTCGGATGATGTTATCGAAGAGCATCTCAGCGCGTTCTTTCTTCCGGAAGAGACAGAAGAGGTGATAAAAGAAGAGAAGACACATGAATTTTTAGAGAAAGAAGACACATCCTCAGGTGCCGTAGTCGCCATAGTCTCCGGCGAAGTGTCGTACGACGATGCTGTCGAGATACTGAATATGCTGTTGCATTCTGATGAAGAGTACGAGATCCCCATCGCCAACTTCATCGTCGATATGGTCAACGCTGTTGTACAGTGGGGACTGAAGCTCTGGGATGGTATCATAAACTTCTTCATCGATGTAAAAGCGGCCGTCAGCGAGGTGGTGGAGCTACTGGCATCGCTTGTCGATTGGGTTTTAGAAGCCATCAGGAGTGTTGTTACAGAGGTCATTCAGCCTTACATCGAGGATATAAAGGATGCTATTGACGAATATGTGATTTTCTCAAATCTTCTAGAAATACATTTATCCCCATTCATACTAGCTGCCGGATTCATACTAGCTGCCGGAGTGATTCCTATTGCAGAATACTAATTTGGGTGCATTGATTTTTAAGCCAAATCTTCACAAGCAGACAAAATATCTTTTAATTCATACAATGTTTTTTTTTGGAATCTTTCTGGTATTTGCTTATATTAATATCACATGGATGAATTACCCTAGATTAGGATTTTTACAATTGGTTTTTGCTCCTTTTTTCTTAATTTGGGGTATCTTTTCTATGTTCAGAGAATATCCAACATTATTATTTGAAAAGGGATTTAAATTTTCGATATATTGGAGATTGAAGATGGGAAAAAATGTAGTTAAATTCGATGATATAGATAAGATTTACAAGAATTATTCGAGTTTATTTAATAGATTACAAGGGACAGTTCTTTTGACTAAAGATAATAAAAAATTCCTTATTGTTAAGCATTATGAAAAGGAGTTATTAGCGAATTTACCTGAACATGTAATGACTAAAATGCTAGAATAGAATATGGTTATAGTGCGTCCGCGACTCAACCAATTCTGTTCACACCGCTAACAAAAACCCTATATAGCGACCGTCCCATTGCTGATAAAAATACGGAGGAAGAACGTTGACCACCCAAGCGATCAACAGCAGGAGCATGCCCACGACGGCATATCGTTCGGATGACTTTATCGAAGAGCATCTCAGCGCGTTCTTTCTTCCGGACGATCAACAAGAAGGATGATAGAATAATTGACGGGCATCCATGACGATAAAAACCGCCTGCTTACCATGGGCGATAGTGACTACGATGCCAACGGCAACCAGCTGGGCGTAGAATCGGCAGGGACGTGCCCGCTCGCTATTTTTTGATATGATCAAAGAAACACAGTTGGAATCTTATATCGTAAAGTAATTTAGTAAAACTTTAAATAGTAATTACCTTTTTACTTTACGATAATATGAACGCAAAGAGCGCGGTATTTGCCCTTGTTTCGATAAGATCACATCCATTGCGAAGACTTGTCAACAGACTACCTTACGCTCAGTCAACAGTGTACAATGCCGTCAGTCAGTTAGAAGAAGAAAATAAAGTGGAAAAAAAGAAAGGCATCATCCGTGTCTCAGAGGATTACCCCGCACAGAAGCTTTCAGAAATATATGTCCGGAGCTTGATACACGGTATCGATCCGGAATTTATCACAAGGGAATCCACACTATCTATATGGAAAAGCCTGGAAGATGTTTCTACCGTTCGTGAGATCATGAAGGAGACCGGATATTCGGCGGTATCGGTAAAGAAGATACTTGCATATCTGAAGGATAAAGGCTTGGTGGTGTACAGCAAAAAAAAGCCCATCATCGCCCACCGAAACATGGAGCATCCATTGAACAAACTTTTGAAAGATCATCTTCAGCCGGAAAAAGAGATCCGTACCATGCGGTATCCCGGAAGCATCCCTTTCCGCGAGATAATAGAAACGCCTGATGAAGTAGAGAGAATACTGTATCAACATATCGACGACAGCCTTTCGATAAAAGATACCGGTTTTCTGGTGAAGGGCGATTCCGATAGGGTCACTATACTCGAAAGTGTGGAAAGTGAACTTACAAACGAGGAGATATTTTTGAATAAATTGTTTACCGCCGAAGGGGTTGCGGACTTATGTATACTCATGATAAAGCAGGAAATGGTAGATCACGATAAACTGTTCGAACTAGCAAAAAATGAAAACGTCGTAAATGTAGTGGGTTGCTATTTCGATATACTCAACAGCTTAGATGATATCGTATCTACACATATTGTTGATAAGTATCTGGAATACGAGCCCAAAAACGAAAAAACCTTCCTTTCTCAGGAAAAGAGGTACGGAAAACAGGGTTGGGAAGAACCCTTTGAAGAAAGGTGGAATGTGGACTTATACCTAGATATAGATGAAATAAGTCATGGAGTTAGATCATTATGAATATAGAAGAGTTGTCTATACCAATAAAAAACGATATAGAAGATCAGAGTCTTGAGATACTGGAAAAAATCGCATCGGAGATAATAGTGATAGGTGGTTGGGCAGTACGAGCTCATCTTGGAGACGAACACCACAGATATACTCTCGATGTAGATGGAGTAACCGATGAAAGAACATTACAGAATTTGAGGGAATTGTTTGAATCCTCGGATTTCGAAGAACGACCTGTGGAATGGGGTGTAAAATTTTTCAAAAAATATTTTCCTCGAGTAGAAACAGATGATGATTTTGTATCCCAGGTAGAGTTAAGGATAGAACTATCCCATCCCAAGATCAAGGAACGAAATACCCACCATTACTTCGAGTTCAGTTTGACGAATTTTGAAGAGAGATATATACCGTATCACAGTATAGACAAAAAAGTGATGGTACGGGTACCGCCTCTCGAACATATCACTGCGGTAAAGCTTGGCCTGCCAGTGGATTACAAGCATAATCATGATGCCGCAATGTTGCTTAGAAAAAGTGACATCGATAAGGTTATCGAGGTGATAAAATCAAACGATGATTGGCAGGACATCGTCCTTAGAAGGATGCCTAAATTAAAGGGTAGAATAAGTCAGCCCGGACGTATAGAGAACACACTTGCGATATCATCAGGACTGGATATCAGAAAACACATCGGGTTATTGGAAAAAATTGAAAATCGCCTCATGTAAATGTTTGTTAGAGATACATGACGATCGTATCACGATGTACACCGCCCATTAGAATAAAGAGCTTGTAACTATGAAAATAAAATTGATCATAGCGAAAGGAGTAATTCTTTTGATATTCCTTTTATGGTAGTCTACAGGAACTTTCATAAAAATTCCTTCGATTGTCAGAATCCTAATCAAGCTTGATCAGAGAACAAGTAATCCTGTGAAAAGCCGTGTAAAAACAAACCACACATGAGCTTGAACTTTATTTAGATGGATTTAGGAAGTGATGAAGCGAAATAATCTACAGATAAAACAGTAACCGAGAATCGAATACTTTATATCTGATACCCTAATAACAAGCATCTCTTTGTAAAAAGGTGCATAATATGACAGAAGCATTAGAAGATACGAAGGTAATGAATCGATGGATAATAGTAGTGGGCGCGATCATGATACAGTTGGCCTTGGGAGCTATATATGCATGGTCTGCGTTCACTTCACCTCTACAAGGTATAGATGATGAGATCGTAAGTGAATTTGCCTTTTCCAGCACACAGACCCAGGCGATATTCAGTGCGGGTTTGGCCACCTTTGCCATCTTTACTATCATAGGTGGTAGGTTACAGAAGAAGTACGGACCTCGCAAGATCGCTCTACTGGGCGGAGTGCTTCTGGGCTTAGGCTATCTTATAGGTGGTTTTTCAGGCGCGAACTTCCCATTAAAGTTATTCGGTATAGGCGTTATTGGTGGTGCAGGTATAGGTCTGGCATACGTTGTTCCACTCGCCGTGGGCCTTAAGTGGTTTCCGGACAAAAAGGGTCTTGTCAGCGGCCTGGCAGTGGCAGGTTTCGGCTTCGGTGCGTTCATCTGGATATTATTAGCTAATCCACCACCCATACTAGGATTCGAGGGTTTGATAACCCGACAGGTAGGTGAATACGCTTTCACCATCGCCAATGTAGATATGTGCTTCAAAATATACGGAATAGCTTTTTTTGCACTCGTAGTACTCGGCTCTTTGGTCATGATCAATCCACCTGTAGGTTGGAAACCCGCAGGCTGGGACCCCAACAATAAAGACAACAACTCTTCGGATAACGAAGTGACCCACATCAAAGACTTGAGTCCCAAAGAGATGTTGAAAACACGTCAGTTCTACCTTTTGTGGATGATGTTCCTGATCGGCGCCCTTGCGGGATTGATGGTCATAGGAAACATTCAAAATTTTGCAAGAGATCCTAACGACGGATTCATGGCTTATGGATTCGATGTGGATCAGGCTGCAAACTATGCGGTTATCGGTGCTGCTATCTGCCTCCCCATATTGAACGGTATCGGAAGGATCGCCTGGGGCCAGATATCTGACAGGATAGGCCGTAAGAAAGCCATCATATCGATGTGCCTTTTCCAAGCGGCCATGATGGGAGTTTTCTTCTTTACCGTCTTTAATCCCATCACATTTTTCATCGTAGCCGCGGCGATAGGCTTCAACTTCGGCGGTAACTTTGCACTGTATCCAGCTGCTACATCTGACAGCTTTGGTACGGAAAACGTAGGGCTGAATTATGGTTATGTATTCACCAGCTACGGAGTCGGCGGTATCGCCGGCCCCATCCTTGCGGGTGTCGTACAGGACATGGGCCTGAGTTTTACATATGCCTTTTACACCGCCATGGTATTGTGTCTTTTTGCTGCATTCCTGGCCTTCATATTCGACCCTAAGGTGAAGCCCTAAGAATAGGTGAATGCCATGCCCGACAATAAATGGGTAGAATATATCAAAGGTAGCCTGGTCAGTTCGTGCGGTGAATTCCGGAAAGACTGCTGTCGTGAGATCGAGAAAAACTTAACGGGACAGCATCCGGATATCGCGGTACTCTGCTGCTCGGACTCCAGGGTGATACCCGAATTGATATTCAAGAAGAATGTGGGCGATATATTCGATGTCCGTGTTGCAGGTAATGTAGCTATGGACAGGTCGGTTATTTTTTCTTTAGAGTATGCCGTGGAACATCTCGGCGTAAAAATCCTATTGATCCTCGGGCATTCAGGCTGCGGTGCGGTGGCGGCATCAGAAGATGTACAGAACGACGAAAATCCGATATTGGAGGAGATCCGCAGCAGTTTTTCACTCCACCCAGATCATTCGGTATCAAACGTCAAACGACAATTGAAGATGCTACCTGAACGCAGTGAAGTGATACGTAAAGCTGTTGAAGAGGATAAAATAGCACTCATCGGCGGACTTTATCATATCGAAGACGGTAGTATCGATTTTATATAGGCTTTTTAACTTTTAGCCTTCTTCTTCGCTCTTTTACTCCGCTGCTTAGCATCGAAGCCGGTTGCTCTAAGAAGAAAATCGTTCCATTTTGATATGGTTTCCATGGCTATATCTCCATCGGGATCATCGTCCATCTCTATATCCACCCAGAGTCCGGTTTTCCCTTCAGTCCAGACTTCAAGGCGTTTTATAGCACCATAATCTGAGATCAGCTTTTCTCCGTCTTTCTCGATAGAACCGAAGATATCCTCCATGAGTTCTTTTAGTTTTCCACCTTCGACGTTCTTGTAATGTCCTCTTTTTATATCGTATCTGTTTTTTCCCATGGTAACACACACGGATATAGAGAGTGCTATAATTATTTTTTGAAAGGAGTTAAAGAGAAATTCACAGCATCTCGTCTATCTCTTTCTCTACTGCAGCTACCAATTCACCAGAATCCATGAGCGCTTTTATCGCTTGGATATCCTCGGCCAGAGACCTATCACCCTCAAGGGGTGGTACATGTTTTCGGATACATTCATAAGCGATTTTAATTCCTTTACCGGGTGCTAGATCTCGATATTCAAGTCCCTGAGCGGCTGAAAGTAACTCTATCGCCACTATGTAAACCACATTATCTATGATGTCCCTAGCATGTCTGGCAGCGATGGTACCCATACTGACATGGTCCTCCTGTCCTGCCGACGTGGGTATGGAATCAACGCTGGCCGGATGTGCCAGGACTTTGTTCTCGGATACAAGTGAAGCGGCGGTGTACTGTGCGATCATCAACCCCGAGTTCAGTCCCGGATCTTTTGTAAGGAATGGCGGTAAGCCGCTTTCCCTTTCGTACATCAGTTTATCTGTTGTACGTTCGGAGATATCTCCTATCTCAGACACACCTATACCCAAAAAATCCATAGCAAAAGCAACAGGCTGCCCGTGGAAATTGCCACACGAGATCACATCTCCTTCGGGGAATATCAGTGGGTTATCAGTGGCAGAATTCATCTCTATACTAACCACCTTTTCAACGTGATCCAGAGTATCTTTGACTGCGCCGTAAACCTGAGGCATGCAGCGAAGTGTGTATGGGTCCTGCACCTTATCGCAGTCAGCATGGGACGCTATGATCTCGCTGCCCTCCACCAACCGCCGAATGTTGTCGGCGCACGCTGTCTGGCCGGGATGCGGTCTTACTTGGTGCACTCGTCTGTCAAAGGGTGTCGCGGTCCCCTTTAGAGCCTCCAAACTCATGGCGGAAGCGATCTGCGCGGATTTCAACAGTATACGAGCATCATGTATGGCAAGCGCACCGATACCGGTCATTATCTGTGTGCCGTTCAGTAGAGCTAGACCTTCCTTCGCCTTAAGCGTCACCGGCTCGATACCTGCTTTTTTCATGGCCGAGGGTCCATCCATGATCTCACCTCCGTACTCTGCCTTCCCCTTTCCTATCAATACCAACGACATATGGGCTAAAGGCGCTAGATCTCCGGAAGCACCGACGCTTCCTTTACTCGGTACGATAGGGTGAACACCTTTGTTCAGCATCTCTAGTAGGGTATCAACTATCTCGATCCTCACGCCACTGTATCCCTTGGTAAGTGTATTGGCTCTTAGGAGCATTGCCGCTCTCACTATCACTCTATCCAGAGGAGTACCGACGCCGCTGGCATGGCTGAGTATGAGATTTTCCTGCAGTTCTTCCAGTTTATCTTCATCTATGCTTAAGTTAGACAATTCTCCAAAACCGGTGTTGATGCCGTAGATCGTTCTACCTTCCTCCATCAATCTCTCTACCCGTCGACGCGATCCTTCTATATTCTCTCTACAACCCTTCGCCAGGACCACTTTCTCGCCCTTGTTCGCTACACGATACACATCATCGATACCGAGACTATCTCCATCTATGGCTACTGTCATCATAGAGGTATATAATACGGTTACTAAATGTTTATCCCTCGCTTCCCCTGATAATTCCCCGAACGTTCGGCATAATCTCTATCCACCTCATCTCCCAACAGGTGGAAAACCATCTGTGCGAAGGTTTCTCCTACGGGTATCTCTATCTCTTTGTATGTGTTGTATGCGCTCAGGGTAAGATTACCGTGGAAACCGGCATCGATCATCCCAAATGATGAGATTATACCTTTTCGGGCCCAACTCGTTCGGATCCATAATTCCCCGGCTATATTGGGTGGGAATTTGATGTATTCTTTGGTGGAGATGGCAAACCATGTTGATTCTGGGATAACGGCGATCCCTTCGGATTCCGGTCTTCGCCCTTCAGCAGAGATCTTCTCTATGGTCAGATCGTATCCGTTTGGGGTGAGATTATCTTCTTCGAAATTTTCTATTATGAGTGATCCATCGTTCATGTATCCTTTGATATCTTTGTCGGTCAGTATCATTTTATCACTTCATATCAATATTTTAAGGGCGGTTCATTTATCCTAATTTAATCCCTATAACATCCTCATATATATTGATTGGGAGTACTTTCTTTAAAAACATTTATTAAATACAACAATTTATAGAATTCTTATGTGCCCACCCCTCTATTCAGAGATAGACGATGACATCATTATCGGCATATTATCTGAAGGCTCTGTGGAGGAACGTATCCAGGCACTAGATGAACTTCATAAATTAAAAGGAGATGCGGTGATCAAGACTCTACGTAAAACGGCTAACACAGAGAGTCATCCTCAGATCAGGTGCGAAGCTGTTAGAGCACTAGGACATATGGATATCAATGAAAATACCTTTGAGGATCTTATCAATATCGCCATCTACGATTGCGATGACAAAGTGAGATGGGCGGCGATAAGAACACTTGCCGATGATGATAACTATGATCCTATAGATAAATTCGTAAAGATGCTAGATAATGACATAATGTGCATACGTCTGCGTGCCGCTGAAGCTTTGGGCGAATTAAGGGATACCCGAGCCGTAGATCCGCTTATCGACAGGTTAAATGATCCCGAAGAGTTAGTACGTGCGAGTGCTGCGGAATCACTTGGCATAATAGACGTTCCATCAGCGCAGGATAAGCTGATAGATATGCTGCAGGACGAAGAGATGTGCGTACGCCGAAAGGCGGTACAGGCATTGGGGGAGATAGGAGATCCAAAGGCTATACCGTCACTGATGGAAATGATAGAAGACGAAGATAAGATATTGAGGGGCATGGCGATATGGGCCCTCGGAGAGATAGGAGATCCAAAGGCCACCTCAACATTGATGAGATCGCTTAACCGAGAAGGTACCTTTAACAAATTGATAGCTATGTGGTCTTTAGGGGAGATAGGAGACAACAACGCTCTTGATTTTCTTATCGAAGGTCTCTACGAAGATCCTAGGATGCGTAAAGAAGCAGCTAATGCCCTTGGTCGGATGGGAGATACCAGGGCGGTGGTTGACCTGGTAAGAACGATAGATCATCCCGATCCGAAGGTTCGGTGCGATACGATAGATTCTTTAGGTGTTTTGAAAGATCCTTTGGCGGTAAAATACGTAAAGACAAAACTTTCGGATGACGATATGTCTGTACAATGTGCAGCCATCAAGGCATTAGGGTCGATAGGTGATCCTTCTGCGGTATGTGATATATTACGAAAGCTTACAGCGGAACATCGAGAGATCCGCTGTTGTGCAGCAAGGGCACTCGGAGAGATAGGCGACGGCATGGCTACCGTCGATCTCATCAGTGCTCTCGATGATGACGACCCTCAGGTACGCGGGGAAGCTGCTCTAGCTTTAGGTTCTATAGGTGATCGACGTTCGGTTGAAGGGTTGATAGTGGCATTGAACGACGAAGATCCATGGGTACGTAAATATGCATTCAATGCCTTATCGGATATCGATGCGGATAGGTTTGCAGATATCAATGACGATAAGCCGGTAAGAGGGATATAAAATATCCCTTGAATGGTGGAAACTTAGTTAGTGAACCTACGGTTTCCACAAAAAGATGGAACTCTCACGCCCAGTAAACGCACGTAATGTATCTCTTCTGGTGATATCGATGGCTCTATGGGGGCTTTCTTTCCCCGCGGTAAAGATATCTCTAATAGAGGTACAACCGCTTACTTTGGGACTCTTACGGATAGTGTTCGGCGCGGTTCCAATAGCGGCCTTCGTTTTCTGTAGAAGAGGCTTTTCCCATATCTTTAAAATCTTCAGATCCGATCCCAAACCATTCATAGGTATAGCTCTTGCACAGTACTATCTCCCTATGGCCGCCCAGAACATAGGCATGAACATGATGGCATCGGAGACCGCCGCTTCCCTCAGCTCTATCCTTCAAGCGACTTCACCGGTCTTCGGTATAGTTTTTGCCGCCATGTTCCTTGGCGAATACATCGGCATCAAGAAGTCATTGGGACTTGCCATGGCCCTCTGCGGATCACTGCTATTGGTGACTAGGGGTGGTGCGGTACTGGGAGGTAGCGATCTGATAGGCAATCTGCTGTTACTAAGCAGTGCAATATTTTATGCTGTTTCGGGCGTTTGGACCAAGAGGGCACTTAGCAAACATGAACCCATCGTAATTTTAGCACTAGCGCTGATCATTTCATCTGTTCTTTTCATACCCACGGCACTTTTTGCGGAGCCGATATCCCAGGTACATGATGTGTCTGTGACCACTTGGGGTCTGATAATATTCTTAGGCCTAGTATGCAATGGAGTGGCCCTTCTGGTATGGTACATAGTACTGATCCACAGTCAGCTCTCAAAACAGGTCCTCTTCACCTATCTGATACCACTATTCGGTACACTGTTCTCACATCTCTTGATAGGTGAATTGATAGGTATCCCTACGGTGGTATTCGGTGGATTGATTTTGGCAGGTATCACGGTGGCACAGTACGGTAAATAACAGGCTGCTCAACAACCGGCGCAACCGCAATGTGGACAGACCCAGCACCCTTCCCCCGGCCTAGTTTCACTCCCGCAGTTCGGACATTCGGTATACATGATATATGATGTATGTATTTAGTAATAAATACTACAAAGGGTGGGGTGAGTGAAAGTGGCTTATTCCGGTTTTCCGATTATGATCACTGTCAGATCATTAACGTTGGTCTCGCTTTCCAACTCGATGGAATCTCCCATGTGGTCAAAGAATTCCTGGCTTCGATGTTCTTCCAAGCACGTTTTAGCATCCATCGAAGATCGTCTTACACTTTCACCGTCTGCTATGGCTCCCGCTTTACCTCTGCCGTCCACACCGTCGGAATCAACGGAGGCGACGACCATGTTATCTCGCCCTTTGATCTGAATTGCTGCTTCTAGCACGAATTCTCTGTTCGGTCCACCGAGATTTTCTTCCGATATATCTTTGTCAAACTTAACGGTCATCTCTCCGCCGAGGATCAGTGCGATGGGTGGTTCGTACGGCATCCCGTTGTCCCGGATTTTCTTTGCTATATCCATCATGTTTTTTGCGGTGCACTTTGCCTCCCCTACGTTTTTTGACGTGAGTATAATAGAGGGTATACCGTTTTCTTCGCCACACCTTTTCATGCCTTCAAGCGCAGTGATGTTACTACCGACCAGAAGGTTCACTGCTTTTACCTCGTAGGGCGTTTCTTTTACATCACCTGCCAAACCTCTTTCAAGATGTTCTCTGACAGCAGCCGGTACCCTATCCCACAGTTCCCATCCCTTCAGTAAACGGACAGAATCTTCGTAAGTGGTATGGTCCGCACAGGTGGGCCCGGAAGCTACACTGCTGATATCATCATCCACAACGTCGGATATGATAAGGCTGATCAGAGTCCCCCTGTTTTCGCACATCTTCGCAAAGCGGCCGCCTTTTACCTGTGAAACGTGTTTTCTGACTGTGTTTATCTCATGTATCCCCATGCCTGAAGTAACCAGAAGGCGGTTCAACTTGTTGATGTCTTTTATGGAGATATCTTCAGCAGACAGAGTGAACATGGATGACCCGCCTCCCGAGACTAGAAAGATGATCAAAGCGTCTTTTACCTCATCGAGTTTAGAGAGCAGCTCTTGGGATGCATCAAGATTCTTTTTGGATGGATAAGGATGCTCTACCACTCTAATCGGTACCGGGCAATTTTTCTGTTCAGGCACTTTGTTGTTGGTCAAAACCAGGCCGTCGTCGATATCCAACATCATGAATGCAGAAGCCATGGGGACCGAAGCCTTTCCTATACCGAATAAGAGTATATGGTCGTAGTCTGCAAGGTTGAAAATGCTATCGTCGATGATCAAAGTTCCTTTGTCGAGTGTTATAGCTTCTCTCACCAGCCTCTCTGGATCGGCCGACTTTACACCCGCGAGTATCATCTCCAGGGCTATTTCACGTAATTTGTCAATCTTCATGGATGGTTAAGATAAGGTGCGTGATAACATATAATCTTAGTGTTATTATGTTGTAAAATTTTAGGAAACTTTAATAGCAACCTTTTTTTTAACCATCTATGACGAAATGGATCCCATTACTAGTAGCAGTTTTATTGCTGTTGAGCTCCGGTGCATCTACTATATACTCTTATGATTTAGATGCCAAGAAAACCCCAACTTTGAAGTCCAGTTTCAAAGACAACTTAAAAAATTATATTGGACATGATCCTATCCGGATTAATAGTGATACCGAATTCTCAACGCAGGCAACCAATGAAGGGTGGCCTGGGGACGGAAGTTCCGGTGATCCGTATATGGTCGAGAACTATGAGATCGACGGGGCGGGGGCTCATACAGGTATTTACGTAGGAAACACAACGGTTTATTTCGTCATAGACGGTTGCTACATTTATGATATTAATTTTGTATCGACACCATATTTCAGAGGTTCGGGCATACATTTTTACAATGTGGATAACGGAAAAGTGAACGGAACAAACGTAAATAATGGATATAACGGGATCACATTGACTAGTTCCGGAGGTAGTTCGATCACCATGAACAAGGTGGAAAATTCAACGAGCAGCCAGATCGAGATCGATGGAGCTTCGGATAACAATTTGATAGATAGAAATACAGTGATAAACGGGGACAGCTACGGTTTACTGATTAAATCCGAAGGGAACAGTATCACTAATAACACTCTGGAGCAGCAAACAGGTAATCAAATCTACCTCAGAGACGGAGCGTCAAACAATACCATCAGCTACAATACGATAAAAAGTGGGATGTCCTATGGTATCCAGTTATTCAATAACAGTAACGACT
>CAYVTG010000004.1:0-43190 GCA_964454575.1 uncultured Thermoplasmata archaeon | reverse complement strand
ACATCACCTTTTTCCCAAATAGAATGGGAATCCCGAAAATATTAACAAGTCTCTTAATATGATTGATCGGGCATCAAAGAAATTTTACACATAATAGTTAAACTACGAAAACAATCTGAAGTAGCCCTGGGCCACGCTTTCGGCGATACCGTCCATGTCGGTGACTCCACGATGTGTTACTTCCGCAGTGCCCATCCTGCCGGTGGTATCGATGAAGATATCCTGCTTTTCCAATCCGTGGCAAAGCTTGACGGCTTCTTCCGGTGTAACATCCAAAAATACTTGATGTGAAGCGGTGAATCCTTTGTCTGCGAATTTAACAGGTACGTCAAGTTCGTGTAGTGCGGCGGCGAGCTTTCTTGCATTCTCGATAACACGGGCTCCGTATCCCTGGTCTTCCAGCATCTCTTCGGCGGCTACGCCCAGAGCGGCGATGCGGTTGACATGGGGATTGTCAACAAGGCCGATACCTGTTTCTGTGTCCACGTCCATGAACTCTCTGAAACGTAGATAGTGTTCTTCGGAATTGGTAAGTATTACACCTCCCTGGGGTCCGTAGAAGGTCTTGTGGGTGCTGCCGATGATGACCTCTGCTCCTTCTTTGAACGGTGATTGGAACTCTCCGCATGCCAGCAATCCCAGTACATGTGAAGCATCGAAAACCAGTGTGTTTTCTACGAATTCTCTGAATTCCCTCACAGGATGTGGAAATGGGATATAGGATGCGCCTAGTATAGTAAGTGCAGGCTGGTTTTCTTTGTAGATTTCCTTCGATCCATCCGCATCTATCTCAAAGGTATTTGGGATATTGGGAAGTGAAACTCGTTTCCGTTCAAACTTCTCCAACCCCAGTGGATATCCGCCGGCGGTATATGGCAGCATGGCCACTTTATCGTTGCATCGTGAAAAAGCAAACATCACCGCCAGGTCGCAGATATTACCGGAAAGAGGCTCGACGATGGCGTACTTGGCTCCGAACAATTTCTTGAAAAGGCCTTCGGTGTGCTCCACTATCTCACGGGCATATTCCGTCCCTCCGTAGTATTCAGAAAGATAGCGGCCGGCGAGATCGCTGGAAAGTGCTTTGCGTACCTCCGATGATAGGTGATTCTCCGAAGCCATCAAATTGATACCTTTTTCTCTGTGCTCCTCATGCTCTTCAACAAGTTCCAATATCTTAGACATGACAGGTCATCGGTGATAGTGATATATCATTTTTACGTACGGTTTAAATATGAGTGAAATATGTTATCGAATCATGAAAAAAGTCACCATCTTCGCAGTGCTCATGTTACTAACGATTATTTTGTTACCATTGAGCACAGGTCAAACCACGGGCCAGTGGGACGGCACTCCGATGGGGCTGGCACAGCGAACGGCGCCCTATCTTTATCTTCATCCTAAGGAATCCTTCTATCCGGTATCGCCTGAGTATGCGATATCACGATCGGATCTCAACCAGATCGGTGTAGGGACGATATCTTCATCGCCTACCGGAACTATGCTGGCTACCTACACAGACCCCAACGGTGGTTACTACCTGGACAACCGTATGGGCACTATAAATGACAACGGGATCGAAGATGATTTTTTATCGAGCAAGAGCCAGTATCCACCAACGATCCATGCACGAGTATCTGAATTACAGGATGGATACGCCGTTCAGTACTGGTTCTTCTACGCACACAACGAAGGTCCACTGAATACACACGAAGGTGATTGGGAATTCATCACGATTTTCACCGATGCAAACGGCAACCCAACAAGAGCGGCATATTCACAGCACGTGGCCGGTGAGACCGCTTCGTGGTCGCTGGTCGATAGTGAAGGAAACCATCCCAAGGTGTACGTAGCCCTGGGATCTCATGCAAGTTACTACAGACCTTACCAAGGTAAGCTGGGGATGGCCAACGACGAAGTCTCGGGTTCAGGCAGAGTGCTGTCGCCGGATGATTACCAGTTAGAGATGCTGGACCAACAGCCTTGGCTCCAGTTCGGAGGACACTGGGGCGACTACGGTAGCCCGGATTCAGGATTGAGGGGAGAAAGAGGCCCCCACGGTCCAAGTTTCATACAGGAGGGAAGGCCTTGGAATGATGTTACGGGATGGGAATCGGAACTAACTATACTCTCAGCAGGTATACTGCAGATCAACTGGTTAGTTTACTATCTGTTCGCTTTGATCATAGGCTTCATGGCCATAGGTCTGGTCATCAAAATATTGTTTAAATACAAACTCTACAAAAAACAGGGAACACTTGGTCCTAGATTGTTTCCATTCTTTTACGGTGGAAATACTATCAGGACATTAGGTATGATGCTGGGTTTGATAGCAATAATTTTAGCGGTTATCGGGTATTTTCTACCTTGGTACACGGTTTCGCTTGATATAGGAAGTGGACCCTATGCCACCGACGGTAAAATCGACGTACTGGTGTTGAATGGTATCAGAGGACTTCAATTCAACCGACTGGAATCAGGCGGAGGTCTTGTACAGATGATGGGACTGCCCATCGCTTTTGGATGGATATTGTTGTTCAGCACCATCATCTTCTTCTTCGGAACTTTGGGATTGAGGGAAGCCGGCAAGATGGGTAAGAAGTTCATCGGCAGAGGTATCAAGAGTCTTGTACCGGTCATCATAATATTGGTTTTCGTGGTCATGCTCAGCGGTATCGTGATGGCCTTTGCAGGCGATGCTCCCGTAGAAATAGAGTCATTGGTATCCCTGATATCTTCCAGACCCATGGGAGGCTCTACCACTGAGAGCCTGGGGGATTATGGTACGGCAGATATCTCGTGGGGTTTAGGCTCTGGAGCTTATTTGCTGATAGTTTCAGCGGTGCTTTCATTCGTATCGGCAGTCATGATCCTTTCCGCAGGGGGTAACTTCTACGAGCTGGGAACTATAGAGTTCCGGGATGATCCATATCAATCATCACCGATGTATCAACAGCCCCCTAATTATCAACCGCCTCCGGAACCATACGTGCCTCCTCCAGTACCGGATAGCACACCACCACCTCCTAGTCAGACAGCAGAGATTATGACTTGCACTGCATGTGGTTTCTCTGCTCCTCCCCCCACAGGAATGGTCGGTTCGATCCGGTGTCCACAGTGCGGTAATATGGTAGAAAAGGATGAGCCGGATTATGACTGGTGAAATATATCTTGGATCATAATTTCATGGATATCTTTATATAACACATACGTACTACATGTGTATACGGCGATGAAATGATGATCTTCGACGCATCAATGCTGATACTGTTAGCCAAGATAGATTTATTGGGTAGTTTGTCAAAAGAAATAGAGATAGTGATAACCGGTATCGTCAAAGAAGAGGCCACTGTCAAAAAAGATATGTTTGATTCCAAAGTGATACTATCCTTGATAGAGAAAAAAAATATCACAGTAAAATCCGTTAAAAATATCCAGATAGTGACGGATATCATGAGGGATTTCAACATGGATAAAGGCGAGGCCTCGACCTTGGTTTTATACCAAGAGATAAATGGCGAGCTTATAGCCACAGATGACGGACAACAGATAAAGACGGCAAAATTGATGGATATCCCTTTTGCTACCAGTATCACTTTTCTTATAAGAGCTACACAGAAAGGTTTAATTCAAGAGAAAATAGCGTTGGAAAAACTTAAAAAATTGGAAAAATTTGGTTGGTATAAAACCGATATAATAGAAGATGCCAGAAATAAGATAAAAGGAGGTGAGTATTAGAGATGAGCGAAGTAATGAGTATCCGTTTGACGGACCATGAAAAGGATATCTTGAAAAAGCTGTCCAAGAAAGAAGGAAAAGACCTTTCTTCCACTGCAAGGGAATTGATAGAATACGGAAGAAAATATAGAGTACTCCAGTTATACAAGGATGGAAAGATATCTCTCGGAAAAGGCGCAGATGAATTAGACCTACCTTTAACAGAATTCATAGATCTACTGAATGAATTCGGCATCTCGGCTAACATAGATTACGAAGATTATCTGCAGGGTCTTCAGAATCTGAGAAAGGTTTGGTGAAGTCAGAAATTCGTCTGATGGGAAAATCACCATAGTATCCATGTTCGTGAAACAGATCACTGTCTAAAAAATGGACCTGCCACCAGTCCACATATACTGGTGAATTTAGAGTACTCTGAGAGATCGCTACGAAGGCGTGGTTCTTGTACATATGCTTTCCTGCACATGAATAGGATACATCCTTGGATAGATAACTAAGGTTTTAGGGACACCGTCACCAGATATCTATTCTCGAATACCTGTAAATCCTCTATGCGTGCTTTGTATACGTTTAGTAGCTCTTCGTTTTCCCTCAACTCAAATGAAAACTTGTTAAATTCCGAAGGATCATCGAATTCGATAAGGATACTATAACGACCTTCCTTCTTTTCTCCGGATAGAGATACTATACCGGGATGCATTTTGGAGATACTCGAAAAAGTTTCTTTGAAATCTTCTAACAGTCCAACAGCTTCGTCTTTGGTATCCACCTTAAATACATCAGCCGATTTCCTCTCTATCATCCTTTCAAGCTCTCTGTATATAGTGGATATGATCTCCTCATTGTCGCAGGGTTTCTCCAAATAGTGATGTACTTTTGCTTTGTTGATGGCGTCCTTAGCCGTGGTTACATCGGAATAACCGGTGATCAATATCCTGACGGTTTCAGGATGTTCTTCTGCAACAGTAGATAGCAATTCAGTACCGGAGATACCGCCCATTCGCTGGTCGACCAATATCAGGTCGTAGTTTTCAGATTCTAATCTTTCCAAGGCCTCTTCCCCGGACGATGCGGATACTACCTTAGCGTTGATCTTTTTAGTACCACCGATCAACGTGACCAGCAGCTCACGCAGATCTTTATCGTCGTCTACCACCAATATATTGAATGACTTTTCCTCTCCATTTTCGTTCATTTTATCACCTTTTAAAACTAAATTATATACGATGTATTTAATGTTAACGTCGGTTAACGCCGTTTTCTGCGATACCTTTAATTCACACAAGATGGATAATAGATGCGAGGACAAACATATGAAGGACTATGACGTTATCGTGATCGGAGGCGGGCCAGCAGGACTTTCAGCGGCGATATACACATCCCGAGCGGAGCTTTCTACGGTGATATTGGATGAGCCGGATAAGCTGCTTAGAAAGGCGAAAAAGATAGACAACTACTTGGGTTTTCCGGAAGGAATCTCCGGCTCGGAATTACTGGACAGAGGTATAAATCAAGCTGAACGATTTGGGACTGTAGTTGTTGGAGACAGGGCACTGTTGGTTAAGCTCGAAGGTGATAAATACGTAGTCAAAACCGCTGAAAACTCTTATAAAGGAAAAGGTCTGATCATAGCACCGGGAATTCAGCATAAAAAACCCTTACTGGAGGGGATCGAAGAACTGGAGGGAAAAGGTGTTAGCTACTGTGTTACATGTGACGCCCCTCTGTTCAAGGACCGCAAAGTAGGACTCATCGGTTCCGAAGACCTGGTGATCAAAGAGGCTTTAGAATTATTTGAGTATACCTCAGATATCAAAATATTCACCAACGGTAACGACCTGGATGCTGCTGACAGTCTCCTTAAAAAACTGAAAATTGAAGATATACCTGTGGTAAAGGACGAAATCATCAGTGTGCTGGGTAAGGATGAATTAGAAGGATTGGAGATGCCGTATGGTGTCGAAAAAATGGACGGACTTATGATAGCTGAAGGTACCAGCGGTTCTCTTGATTTCGCCAAGAGTCTAGGGATACCTATCGAAGACAATACACTGGTAGTGGATGATAAACAGTTCACCGGTATGCCTCGGGTTTATGCAGCCGGCGACTGCACGGGTGGAGTGAGACAGATAAGTGCATCGGTGGGTGAAGGCGCCACCGCCGCTATAAATCTGATAATGGAACTCAGGGACAAAAAGTACGTTGACTGGAAGTGATAAGGCTGGTTCTTCATTTCCCAAAATGAGAGATTTATCTGTCAGGTAGATGAAAATTGGTATGGCGCCCCGGCCAGCCTTCTGTACTCAATAACTCGCTACGCTCATTATTCAGTGCGCTCACATGAATAAAACGTATTCATGTTCGTGAAACAAATCCCGGCCTCGAAAAATGAAAAATCGGTATGGCGCCCCGGCCGGATTCAACTCAGAATGCCTCACTTCGTTCAACATTCTAACCGCTCGCTAAGAAGTGTCTTAGCTCGTGAAACAAATCCCGGCCTCGAAAAATGAAAAATTGGTATGGCGCCCCGGCCGGGATTTGAACCCGGGTCGTGGCCTCGACAGGGCCACATGATGGGCCACTACACTACCAGGGCGCTGAGAAGATGAATGGCTAACAATACTCTGTATTAAAACATTACTGTCAAATCGGTGGAAAAACTGCCAAAAATATAAAATAGTCGAGGTCTTCGACACATAGGATGAAAAATCCATATATCCGATTGGCTAGACCATTGAATTGCATACTGGCCTCGGTCAGCATACCCATAATCATGGTTACCTTATACGGATTGGAAAGTCCAACCTTGGAAAGGGCTGTATTCACCATACTCGGGATGCTGGTGGTTTCGAGCTTCACCGCCGCTGGAAACGCCCTGAACGATTACTATGACAGAGAGGAGGACCTGATCAATCATCCGGAAAGACCGATACCGGCAGGGGATGTGAGTCCCGAAGGAGCACTTCGTTTCGCAGCAGCATTGTTTGTTATTTCCATACTGCTGTCGCTGTTTCTTCCTTGGTATCTTCCGCAGATAATAGTCGTGATCAGCGTAGTCCTGATGATATCCTATGAATTAAGATTGAAAAGCACGGGCCTACCGGGGAACGCATCCATCGCTTGGTTGACCGGGTCTTTGTTCGTCTTCGCCGGGGCCATATACGGCCATCTAGAGGTTCCATTGGTCTTGGGGGTGCTAGCCTTCCTGGCAACCGTAGGCCGTGAGATAGCAAAGGATATTCAGGATATTAGGGGTGATTTTACAAGGAAGACACTGCCAAAAAGGATAGGTGTAAAGTGGGCGAAGATATCAGCCGCAGTGACCATCATCGCTGCAGTGGGCATATCGCCTTACCCATATATCCAAGGGCTGCTCTCGGTACATTATCTGATACTGGTGATCGCTGCAGATATAATCTTTATATACTCGCTGTTTATCTTCAAAGAACCGAAAAGAACCCAGAATTTCATCAAACTAGGTATGGTCGTTGCTTTACTGGCCTTCCTTTTCGGAGGTATACTATGAAAGTCATGGAGTACATAAACACCAGGATAAAAAACGGAAAGATGCATATGGGACTCATCGATCCCGACGAGCAGCCTCCAAAAGATGCTGCAGTGATAGCAGTTACACTAGAGGAAGCCGGCAGTGATGCTGTGATGGTAGGAGGTTCAACTGGTGTGGTTAAAGAGAACGTTGACAACACGGTAAAGGCCATCAAAGAAGTAGTTGACATACCGGTGATATTATTCCCAACACATGCCGGAGCTATCTCTCAATACGCAGATGCCATCTATTTCATGAGTATGCTGAACTCAACTGATATAAACAAGATAATCGGAGAACAAAGAAAGGGTGCACCGGCGATAAAGAAGATGGGGATAGAGCCGTTGGGTATGGCATACCTCTTGGTGGAGCCCGGTATGACCGTCGGTAAAGTGGGAAAAGCGGACCTGATACCGCGGGATGACTCTCAACTCGCCGTGGACTATGCACTGGCAGCAAAATACTTCGGTATGAAGCTAATTTACCTAGAGGCCGGATCCGGTGCAACAGAACACGTACCCGTGGAGATGATCAAAGCGGTCAAAGAAGAAGTTGGATTACCCCTCATAGTGGGGGGAGGGATACGAACTCTGGAACAAGCACGAGCGGTAGCCAAGGCCGGTGCAGATGTGATAGTTACCGGAACGGTCATCGAAGAAACAAAAGGGACGAAGAAAACGATAGAGGGTTTGATATCGCAGATAAAGAGTTAGACAAAAAAGAAGATGTAATAGATCCCGTGCTTGTACACGCACACAAACACAGATTGAATTTTTTTAAGTCTCCACCACTCTACATACAGATACCTTCGATGTTGATATTGAGTCTTGTCGCCGGTTTGATCATATTTTCAAACGATGTCCAAGGCCTTGTCCAGACTTTTTTCTTGTTGTTTATCCCTACATTTCTCGCAGCTATCACGATGCCCTTACTGAAGGGTTATCAAGAGGATATAAACTTCGGGCAATCTACTTTGATAGCCATCGTATCTTTGGGAGTGATAATATTTTTATCTCTGATCTACTTGAATTTCAGTTTGAGTACTAAGATCATATTGATCACAGTTTATGCAGTTCCCTTGTCTTTGAGATACCTGATAATCCGAACTTTGTTTATCGCACACGTATTCAAAGCTCTTCCATATGCATTTTTCCAATCTATTATAGCACTTCCCATCATCCATTATTATTATCGTATAAATCTTTTGGATATAATCTATTTCTTCGTAATCTCTCTGATAGGACTCACATCGATAGTGGTTTTCATGGCCATCGTAAACAGGCCTTTTCTAAGGGATTTCGGTATATCCACCATGGACATGCTGAGGATCGCATTTCAAGTACTCAAAGGAAAAGAAGTGGGTGAGGTACAACTTGAGGATGTATTCAAGAAAACCGCGATAAAAGGAGATGTAAAATATACTGTTTTCTCCTTCAAATCGAAAAGAGGATCGAAGGGGTTATTCGTTGTACCGTGCATCCATCCGGGTCCGATCAAAGGCATAGCCGGTTCAAGATTAAGTGAAATAGTGGCTGAAGAGTTAGAGGATAAATTCGGTATGACTTTCACGTTCCACGGCCCGTCGACACATGTACAAAATCCTATAAAGGAAAAGGATTGTAAGTTATTGACAGAGGATATAGATAAACGCTTCAATGACTTTAAATATTCTCGGAAAGGGACTTCATTTTTAACTAAATACAAACAGGTTGCAGGAGGTGCTCAGATGTTCGGCGATGGACTATTTTTAACTGCATCTTTTTCTCCCAAGCCTACCGAAGACATAGATGCACCTGTAGGAGAGATAATCAGCTTGAAAGCTGTAAACAAAGGCTTCCTTGATATGGCACTCGTCGATACTCACAACTGTATCCAACGGGGTGCACTAGAGTTATATTATCCCTCTAGACGCTACAGGAGCTTGATGGGTGTCACAAACGATCTGATGAACGATGTCAAAGAGTTGAAAAAAACAGATGTGAAACTTGGTGTCGCGGCTAAAAAAGGATTAAAAAAGTCTGACGGAATAGGTGGAGAAGGTATCAAAGCTGCAGTCTTCGAGGCCGATGGTAAAAAGAATGCCTTCATTCTTATCGATGGTAACAACATGGTTCAAGGATTAAGAGAGGCTATCCAGGAAGAGATATCCGATATAATAGATGTTTCCGAAGTGATGACATCCGACAGCCATGAGGTCAATACACTTACTAAGGATTACAATCCGGTTGGAGAAGTGATGGATCATAACGAGATCAAAGATCATGTACGTGAAGTAACTGAAAGAGCCATATCTGATCTAGAGCTTGTTCAGATGGGTGTGCTCACCGGAGAACTGTGTAACTTTTCACTCATGGGTCCCACTGGTTCACACCGTTTGAACGCGGTGGCCGAGACCATCTACCAGATGGTACCACTTACACTTGCATTGACTTTCGCAGTACAATCTCTTGCGACAACGCTGATAGTGCTGTTCTTATGAAAAATATTTATTAAAGACCACTGTCTCAACTGAGTGCAAAGTTCCACAAAAGCCCCGTAGTGTTTCGGAATTGAGTAGCAATTCCAAATACTCGGGGGTTTTGCAACACAAAAGCCCCGTAGTGCGCAGGAATCACAGATTCCTCCTTCTACGGCACTAGCTCACTTCGTTCACTAGCCCCGTAGTGTAGCGGTCAATCATTCAGGCCTTTGGAGCCTGAGTCCCCGGTTCGAATCCGGGCGGGGCTATACGTTATCTTTATCTACAAGTTAGTAGCTAAGTTAGTGATAATAGGAGTCATAAGATGTTACTCAGGTACACAGACGTTTTCCTCTGGATCGGAATTATCCTGATGCTGTACGGGTGCTTCTGGAAACGATTTAAGCACGAAACCCGGATAACGGCATATGTTCTACTCGGATCGTTTTGGGTAGCAGAAACGCCTTATTTCCTCTCGATCGCGGACCATGTAAACGCCGCATTGTGCTTGATAGCATTGCCACTCTTTGTTTACTTCGCATACCACGAATACCTATCCCGAGAGTGGTCCGAAGATCCCGAAGTGATGAGATTCCTGGCAGGTTCGATATCAATAGCTATGTTGATCTATTACTTGATACAGAGAGTACCGGCTGTATCCGGAGCACTCATCAAAGTGGTGGCGGATCATACCGCAGCGGTGCTGCAGTGGATGGGGTATTCCTTTACCTCCGGACCTATAAATTATGCAGGGAATCCAATGTGGTATCGAGTAAATAACAAAGACCTTATGGTCTCGATACAGGGATCGGGCATCAATATAATCCTTGCATGCACGGCGCTTCAAACCTTTGCACCGGCGTTCTCCATGATATATACCACCACTGCGGTTAAAGCGCAAAAGATCAAAGCTCTGTTGATCGTGCTGCCGGCATTGTACATAGCCAATGTAGCTCGTAACGTTCTTGTTATATATCTTAGCTACGAAGGTATCACATCCTTCGATATGGCACACAATCAGATCGCTAAGACCGGCTCTGTCATCGTATTGATGATATTACTTTTCGCAGTCTTCGAGCTGATGCCTGAATTCCACGAGAACATAATGAATATTTTGAGACTACCCAAGAGGGAGCCTATCCACCGGAAACAACAGGGATGACCTTGATCTCAGCCCCATCTTCGAGTTCCTGATCGATAGGGATCGGTGTATCGTCCAATAAAACTATCACAGAATCTTTGTGAAATCCAAGCGATTCGATCACATCTTCAACTGTAGTTCCATTTGGGAATTCCTGTTCTTTCTTTCCTTTAACGGTGATATTCATTGGTCTTGGACTCGTACGGGGATATATTACTTCTTCGCTGCAGGGGTGATATATTTATTACTGTAAGTATTCACCGAAAATAGATGAAAGTATTGTACAAGGATCAAAAGGAAGAAGATCTACTTGAACATCTTAGAGAAAAACTAGACGACGGTATAGAGATCGTCAATATCACGACGGAGGATGAACTCGTGTCGCGGGCAGATGAATTCCATGCTATCATCGGAGCACGAATTCCAAAAGAATTTTTGGAAAGAGCGGCGAAGCTGAAGTATGTGATCATACCCTTTGCAGGTATACCTTCACAGGACAAAACAGTTCTGCCGGATCACCCTGGGTTAACTATCATCAATTCTCATTTCAATTACGGCTACGTGGCGGAGCACGCATGGGCACTACTGCTCGCTTCCGCCAAGCGGTTGTGTCCTGTTCACGAGAAGATGAAGAAGGGAGATTGGTCCCCACGATACGAGCACTCTATGGGTGTGTCCTTGGAGGAGAAATATCTATTGGTACTCGGATACGGCGCAGTAGGTAAAGCGGTGGCTAAGATAGGCAAAGCTTTTGGGATGAAGGTTACGGCTGTGAATCGTAGCGGGGGTGTAGCGCCGGAGATAGATCATCTCGCAAAGAATGATGAATTACCGGATTTATTACCGGAAGCAGACTTCATCGTAGTCACGCTGCCTTTGACCGAAGAGACCGAAGGTATGCTGGGTCACAAAGAATTCGGCTCCATGAAAGACGGTGTTCATATCGTCAATGTGGGTAGAGGTCCTGTGATAGACGAAGAAGCTATCTACGACGCTCTTGAATCTGGTAAAATCGGTGGTGCCGCCATCGACACATGGTGGATATATCCACCGGACGTAGAGTCACGGACCAACACATTTCCATCCGAGTACCCGCTGCATCGTTTCGATAATGTATTGTTCAGCCCTCACATGTCGACGCACGTTGAGGGCAGAGAGAAAAAGCGTATGGACGACCTAGCCGATATATTGAACGATCTGAACAAAGGCAAAGAGCGGAACGTTGTGGACTTGGAAAGAGGGTACTGACGGGAGTTTTATGGTTGCGCCCTGAGGTCTTTCAATATGGTCTCAAGTTCAGCCGCCATTATCTTCCAGTTGGGTCTTTCCCGTCTAGGTATGAAATGGTTCGCAGAGTTACCTATGCTGTTTATGTCAGATTTCATCTTCTTCAGATTGATCAAAGCTCTATCTACAATTTCATCTGCACTCTTATCTTCAATATTCGTTAATTTCTCCGGTGAGATCCCTTGTGACCACATGCCTACCAGATCGAAGATATCTTTACCGTCCATCCTTCCCGACAGGGCATCGATCTTCTGAACGAAAAGTATCTCCTTGGAATATGTGCGTATCAGGCTTGCTTTACCCAAACAGAAGGGAGATTGGAGCAGTGTTTTAGATGCTTTTTCTTCATTCGGTGGATTACCTTCGAGAGAAGTGGTTTCGACCCTGATCCTGTCCTTCTCTCCAAAGTGATTTTCAAAGTAAGCATCGCACCGTATGGATACTCCCTGGAATCTCGGTTTTTTTATGGAAAAGTTATCGAGATCTTTCAACATATCGAAGAGCTGATCGGCCGTTTTATGTTGATCGTTCTCTCCGTAATGATCCAGGTCTATGTCCTTGGAAAATCTCGGATTGGATAGATATCCTGCACGGGATATCGCCGTACCTCCTTTGAGTACATATGAGTCATCCAGCGCGCTTTCCAGATATTTTATCACATCTGTCAGGAACATATCCTTAGAGATGAATTTCAGACCGAGTCCTGATCTTGCGGATATCTGCCTTATGGTACGCTCTGTCTTAACCAAAATCCCATACCTCCACATTATCTATCAGTTCCCACTCTTTTATGTACCGGCCTTTGTTTCTCCCTGAAGGGTCTAATCGTGATCTGTGTTTCAACTCAGATCTGAAATCATCCAGTAACCATCCCGGTGCATTTCCCGCTATGGAGAGTAGGTAACCGGCTCTCTGAAAAAGCGAATCACTTGCCAGCAGGTGGAACCAGTGACGAACTTTTTTCCAGTCCGGATCCGATTCTGCAATGGCTCTGACGACGAGCGGATAGCCCCCTGCGTGCTGAGGTTTGTATATGCAGTCGAAAATCGTCTTCTCTAACGTTGAAACGTATATCCCTCTGTCGAATACCATACCTTGAGCCTTTTCGCCCATGGAAACTGAATGTATCACATATTCGCCGATATCTCTGCTGCCACTTTTGTTCTTGGATACTACGAAAACGTCGAAGGATTCGTATTCAAGCAATCCCCAATGTTGTAGTGCAGAGGAAAAACCGATGTATCCTTCGAATATGTGAAGTGCCAACTGTTTCGGATCCTCTATCACCGGTGAACCCGGTTCCTCACAGCGTAGATATATACCTCTCTTAACACGGAAGATATGTCCTTTTTCCGCAAGAGACGACAGTGCATTCCTCACACTCTGGGTAGGGATTTCGTCCTGTAAAGCTTGGATGATATCCTCGGTGACGATCACATCCGCGTCTGCGGCGATATCCATCAGGCACTGCTCGTTCGGTGTAAGGTGGTAAATTTTGCTCATTTAATAACGATATACATTATTTAGTTAATAAATTTTACTACTGTTTTAGAAGGTAGAATCCGTTGGATTGAATGCCTATATTTATCATGAATACTTCCAACTCTGTTATTCCTCCCCGTATTCATAAGGTGTTTCTACCTCTTCTTTTTGCTGTGCGTTCATCTTACGAAGCTCACAGGCAAACACCACAGATACAGCGGCTATAAAAACAAGGGCCAGAGAGATGATTATGAATGGAAGGGGATCAGAACCGGCTTGTCCAGCTTCCTTCATACTCATGTATTCTTCTGGATCATCAAAGAATAAATTTGCTTCATCTTGAGAAGTGCCTCCAATGGATAGGCCCGGTGAGATATCCGTCATTGCGAGCGAACTGAGCATAAAGCCTCCACCAACTGATGCATCCATCGGCACGCCGCTACTGCCGAATGGGGTCAGTGGAAGTTCGAAGGCAGAATAGAAGCCGCTATCGGGATGGTAGGTTGCTTTTGACGGGGGTTGGTCCAACCATTCATTATGTGAGTCCTCGATGGCCACGCCGTCGACATATCCGTAGGATTGATACATACCCATGAAGAGATATGAAAACGGATCTGTGAGGGCAGGAGTTGTTTCAGCTATCTTCGTTTCGGAATCATATTCAAGGATGTAATACCATGTGTATGAGTCGTTAAAATCATTATCATATGTATGATCCATATCGTCCGTGTAAAAATCCAAAAAGTCGGCATCTGAAGAATTGAAACTGGTTCGGGTATGTGTATAAGAATGGCCCGTGACGGTTGTGGAAACTTTTTTATCTACTTCAACGGATCTGTCCTCTGCCGGTAAAAACGGTATCCCGGGAGTGTTCTCTTTTGTAAGATCAAGATCAACTTTATTTATACTACGAGACTCGAATCTGTAATAGCCACAATCCGTACCCGAACAGAAGTCGGAAAAAGTCATCTCAGAATATATATCGAACGAAGCGTTCAGACTTATGGTCTGTTTTTCTATCCCGTAATAGGCATCGCCTTGTCCGTTCTCGTAAAATCCCAACCAGATGCTGCCTTCGTAGCTGATGTCTGCAATAACGCTGAAGTTCATGTACTCTTCGAAACTATCGTCACTCTCCCAATAATACATCGTTGAGGGGAAAGTCATGTTCAGGCTCATGTCGCAGTAAAGTCTGCTCTCGTAGTCGAACTTGTAGCCGTCGCCCTCTTTGCCTGCGTAGGTGACAACCATAAAATGGGCCAAACCACCATCCGAGGAGTATTTATGTATAAACTCGTCCTCCCAGTACTTGTCACCGGCTAACATCATAGACATAATTTCGTCTGTACTGATATAGACACCCGCTGTCCAACTATCTCCGGTTTGCCATGGAACATTTTCTTGCGATCCTTTTTGATAATCCTCTCCGCTCAGACCACGCAAGGATGTTGTTATCTTGTATCTTCCCGATACCGACCAGCCATCGATACCGAGATAGTAAATTCCATCTGTTTGGGGTACAAAGGTCAACGTGCTGCTCCTTCCCTCCGTCATCGAACTGGTAATATATTGTTTTTCGGAGTTGAATATGGTAAAATAGGGCCAGCTTTTGAAACTCGCCGTCATCTCGATCTGTACGCCCGTCCCGGCCTCAAGTTCAAAAGTGTAAACGCAGCTATCCTCTTCTTCCAGCATTCCTCCCGCAGTACCTGGTATATCCATGGGGATCGCTTCGTCAAAGTTGTACGAACTGTCGAAGAATGAAAAGGGTTCCCAATTGATATTATCTGAAATATATCCGTACAAATTATCCAAAGGGAAATAATCTGCAGATGCGCTCAGGTCGAATTGTTCAGGTGTAAAGATGTATTGAAGTGAGACCCGCACAGTAAGGGTGTCGTCGGAAACATCCCATACGTTGTTTAGTTCTATAAAAAAGTCCCCTGATTCGTAATATAAGGTACCTTCGCCATCGCTAAAATAAAAGTCAAACCAGTATTGTTCGGATGAAGAATATGAGTTATATATGGAATAGGAGTACTCGGGTTCGTACGATATTTTACCGTATGTTTTCAATTCGATGACGAGATAGTCATTTTCCACCCGTGAGCTCAAACTCTTCAGGTCCACATCCGGAAAATCTAGGTATTCCTGCGGATCCTCGTAATACAGTCCATAATCGCCTTCCGACCCTACAACGACCATACTGGATAGCATGAGGATCACCAGTAACACGCAGGCCTGTTTGACCCAAAAGCTAGTTATTTTCACCATGAACGAGAATATGAAACAACTTGTATATAATTCTTTCTTTAAGGTTTATGGGTTTATGAAGGGGTATAAAAATAGCAACTGTTCACAATAGCTCACTGCATTCGCTATCCAGAACGCTCTTTAAAAATCACGTTTATTAATGAACCTCCCAGCCGCAGCAAGCAACGGGGTATAGGGATAACATCAAGAACACTTCCATCTCTCACAGCGCACGTCGGCAGACCACACCGAACTTTTTTTCGATGAAATTGAATGTGATCGTTTCATATAATGTCTCATATGGTAGAACATTACGTAACAGAACCACAAAAAACTTATATGTAAGTATGTTCTTTAATGTCCAATATAAGAGAACATAATGCATCACATCTACAAAAGGGGATCCAGATGAACAAAAAAGAACGGTTTTACCAAGAGGTCCTGAAGAGGAAGGTCGTCAACGTCCAAGACCTGAAGCATATCTCAAAAAAGGTATTCGATGTCGAGGACGAATATTATTACAGAAAATATCTACACAAGCTCATCAAAGAAGCGAAGTTAAAGAAGGTCAGGAAAGGCTTGTACTATGGTATTCCTTTGGACAAACTGGAAGAAGATTTTCAAGCGGACCGATACTTAGTCGGCAACAAACTCGAAAAATGCGATGCCCTGGGATATCACACCGCGTTAGAATTACACGGTTCGGCACATTCCGCTTTCACCAGGATCTTCATCATAGTAGCGAAAAAAAATAGGTTCAGACGATTTGATTTTCAAGGGGTCGGTTACATCCCCGTCGTAAATAAACACCACCTCGGGCACATCACGTCCATCGAATACAAAAACACAAGTTTGAAAGTAACGGATCTTGAAAGAACCTTCGTCGATTGCCTTTCCAGAACCGATCTCTGCGGAGGTTGGGAGGAATGTCTCAAAAGTCTTGCGAACCTCAAAGGTATCTCTCTAAAGAACATAAAGGATGTACTTTCAAGCTACAATAACAAGACTTTAGAACTGAAGTGCGGATATGTTTTGGAGATGCTACGAGATCGATCACCTTACTACGAACATATCGAAAAAGAAAAATTAAAACCCCTAAGACCGACTCCTGGATGGAAACCCGTTTACATCGATCGAGATGTTTCCAGCGAATTAAAAAAAAGATGGGGACTTTACGTACCAAAACATCTAGAAGATCTTCTGAGAGGTGTTTGAATGAATGGTTACTCGGATGAAATAACGGAAAAGATGAGGCGATTATGTGATATGTTAGATTCGATAAAGAAATCTGAATTCTTATCGAAAAGGCTGTCTCTATACGGAGGAACTGCGATGAACTTCATCTATCTAGATACACCACGGCTTTCTGATCTAGAGGAATTACAAATTCCTCATCTCTCTCGATCAAAGACACTCGAGAAGACCTGGATTTCAACTATAGGCATATCGAGGATAAGGACTGGGGGAAGGTTCATCATGAAATGCCCTCATTGTTTAGAAACCAAGATAAGTGGGGTTAAAAAGAAAGAAGCCATCGGAGGGGATTGAACCCCCGACCTGCTGGTTACAAACCAGCCGCTCTACCGCTAAGCTACGATGGCGAGTGAAACGAATCGTCGCTTCTTGGAAAAATCTGTTCGTTTTTCCGAGTGAGCTACGATGGCGAATGGAATGAGCCTTCGTAGGTTGTTGGAATTTGCTGTTTAAATTCCGACTGAGCTACGATGGCGAACGGAGTGAGTCATCTTAGCTTCTTGGAATCTTCGTTCTAGATTGTGAGAAAGCTACGATGGCGATTGCTAAAGATGGTTTGAATTAACCATCTGCCGGACAGCCCACAGAGAGAGGGGTGAAATAAATTTTGTGTTTCGGAACTAGTGTTCTTCGCCCAACTCTTCGATCTCGTGTGCGTGTAATTCAAGATGATCTGTCTCGATCTCGACGATGGCTTCGAAGAATTCCTTAACACGTGGTTCTTCGGCTTCTGCAGCGAACTTTTTGTAGTGATTTATCGCTCCCGTCTCTCTAGTTTTAGCGTCTTCTAAAAGGTCCGGGAAGTGGTGCGAGCAGTCTTCCGAGTTCTTGTTTATCTTAGGTTCATCGATATCAAGGAACATGCATATCGCTTCGGCGTGCTCGGACTCTACTTTAGCCAACCTCTTAAACATGCCTTCTTTTTTCGGATCGTCCGATCTGTTGTATGCACAGAAATAGAAAGTTGCGTTATCTACTTCCAATTCCAATGCGGCTTCTAAATTTTTCTTGGAAACTTCGGTCAACTCTACGTCCGGGTATTCGTACTCTTCGCCGGGCTTCAGGAATTTTCTGTCGGCACCGCAAAAGGGGCAGTCCGACGGGGGCTCTTCGCCCAAGTAGGTTTCCCCACATATCCAACATCTGTATACATTTAGCATCTCTTTTTCACCTGTTCCTGGCAGTGACGTATCGTATATAAAACTTATTCGAAAAATAGCAGATCGATAGAAGAATTTAAGTATGACATCAATTATAATGTACTACAAGTATACGTGGATGCCTGTGTAAATTAAAAAAATAGATGGCGATGAAAACTTTTATATAGGTACCTAACAATAGGGGTATGTCCTACGCCCTAACTAAAAACGGCGGACAAATGTAATACGCCGCCTAAAACAGTAGGGCAGGCAGGTGCAAAAAATGGAAAGCAAGATATCACTGCGGGTGTCTGACGAAGACCTGGAAATCGTCGATTCGTTCATAGCGAGACATGATTTCAAAAACAGATCTGAGTTCATAAGAGAGGCAGCTTTGGAGTATATCTCTCGTCACAGTATCAGAAGCGGCGAGACCGAAGTTCCGGGTAGAATACATCTACCAAAACGGTTCAAGCATTCTATACACTACCTTATCTCCTTGGACTATTTCAACAGCTGGGAGCACGCATTGCAGGAACTGGTCAAGAGAGGTTTATTGACCATCGATGCTGGAGAGATCGAATCAAAATTACGTTTATACGGCGAGATAGGTGGAAGAGTGGAAGGGATCCTTGAGGTCCATAAAGAAAAGGACCGTGAGTATCTGCAGAGATAGGATCGTGGGAAACCACGCATAGGCAAACGAAATATTCGGAGGAATAGCCAAATGAACGACAATAAGACCGAATCCCGGGAAATAACGGGAAATGAGATGGAAGGCGCCATAGCAGACATGGTAGACGAACTTTTAGAAGGTTTGAATGTACATGTCATTGGCGTTGGTGGATGTGGATGCAACACTGTGGAGTACATAACTAAACAGAAGATGTCGAACGTAAAGACCGTAGGTATAAACACGGATAAAACCGTGGTAAACGGACTCGACGTGAACAGACAGATGTTGATCGGAAGCGAGCTCACCCAGGGAAATGGTGCTCAAGGAGACCCTATCCTTGGAAAGAGATCGGCCGAGTTGTACGAAGAACAGATATTGAACTCCTTTGAGGAAGCGGACATAGTTGTGATCGCTGCTGGCCTCGGCGGTGGAACCGGATCTGGTGCTTCGAAAGTGGTCGCAGATCTTGCTAAGAGGAACGGTAAACTGGTAGTGTCATACGCAGTTATGCCTTTCTCCGTAGAAGGTGATAGATATCATCTCGCAACAAAATCTTTGAAGGAACTGTCTAAGATCAGCAACGCTACAACTGTATTCGAAAACGACAAGATCGTAGAGATGTATGCAGACAAAACACCGAAAGAGGCTATGCAGCTTTCGGGAAGGATGCTTCACCAGGTGGTCAAGCGTTTACAGCTTGGCTGTCTGGTTGAATTCTTTACGCAATGTGGAGTATCTACCGAAGCCCAAAATGAAATCTATTCCAAGGTGGAACCGGACTTAGCGGAAGTAAATAGTACCGCCGAGACAACTATGATGACGGCTCAAGAAGAGGATGTATCGAAAGAATATTCAATTCCTAGGCTGGATTCGTTCTTGGAAACCTACGCACAGTAGGTTCCCCCTTCTCTCCTTTTTTTATAACTCGTGGTAGTGTGAGATCACTTTTTGTGAATTTTTCCAATCTTCTCCGAAATGCTCGACTTCGACTTTTGTCGTAATTCCACCCCGAACATTCCAATCACCTTTTACCTTTAGATATCTGGGCTCCAAGGCCTCCACCAGATCCTGGAATATTTGGTTTGTTGCAGCTTCATGGTAGATCTCTTTGTTTCTGTAAGATGTAAGGTAATATTTCAAGGATTTGAGTTCTATGAGCCTCTTGTCGGGTACGTAAGTGAGTGTGATGACCGCGAAGTCCGGTTGGTCCCTCTTCTCGGGGCACAGACATGTAAACTCCGGACAATCTATGGTTATCTTGTAATCCCTTAGGGGATGTTCATTTTCCAATGTTTCTAATCTATCTGCACACATTTTAACACTGTCCTATCACTGCTTGGAAGATATCGGAGTATATCATGTTTTTGTTTAAAATCGGTATAAAATTTATATACATCCTTACTATATGCGAAATTCCTTATGAAGACCGCTCTTGTTGCTCTAGGAGGTAATTCACTACTTCGTCCTGAAGATAAAGGCACAGTAGAAGAGCAGTTAGAGCATATAAGGGTAACTTGTAAGATCTTAGCGGAAATGATATTGGACGACTACGAATTGGTTCTCACCCACGGCAACGGCCCCCATGTCGGTAATATATTACTACAAAACGATATCGCCGCGGGACAAGTTCCTCGGCTGCCCCTGGATGTATGTGTAGCTCAAACACAGGGTCAGATCGGTTATCTATTCCAACACACTCTAAAAAATGAATTGATACGGAGGGGGATCAACAGAGATATATGCTGCATCGTTACCCAGGTAGTTGTGGACGGCCATGATCCGGCATTCAAAGATCCGACAAAATTCGTAGGCCCGTACTACGAGAAGGAAGAAGCTGAAAGACTCGAGAAAAAAAAGGGTTGGAGCATGGGTGAAACATCGGATAATAGATACCGACGGATAGTACCTTCTCCCGAACCTAAGAGGATAGTGGAATCACACTCGATAAAGGAACTCGTTTTCAGCGGTGAAAAGGGCAATATCGTAATCGCAGCCGGCGGAGGCGGTGTACCGGTAGTCGAATCCGAAGATGGATTGAAGGGCATCGAAGGGGTCATCGACAAGGACCTTGCCAGTGCAGTGCTGGCTACTGAGATAGAAGAAGAATTCTTTATAATGCTAACAAGACCGGATCGGGTCTATCTGAACTTTAACAAGGAAGACCAAACTCCTGTCTTTGAGATGACTGTAGCTGAGGCACGTAAGTATCTTGAAGAAGGACAGTTCCCACCCGGTAGCATGGGTCCGAAGATCAAGGCGTCGATCCGATTTTTAGAGAATGGAGGTAAGAAGGTCTTGATCACGTCTCCAGAATGTCTGGGAGATGCTTTAAAAGGAGAGGAAGGCACATATATTTATTCCGATTGATATGAAACGAGAGGCATCAAGGGTAAAGGGATTTCCTGAGTCGGTCATCAGGGAGATGACAAGAGAAGCGGAGAAATACGATGCTGTGAATCTATCTCAAGGCTATCCGGGGTATCCTATACCGAAAGATGTGATGGAAGCAGTCTTCGAGAGTCTTAAGAACAAAAATCAGTATTCCATAACTTGGGGTCTTAGGGAACTCCGAGAATATATATCAAAAAAGTTAGCGGATTTCAACGGGATGAGTTATGATCCGGAAAACGAGATAACAGTTACATGCGGTACCAGTGAAGCTCTGATGTCCTCCGTTCTTGCCCATGTAGACAGCGGTGAAAAGGTGTTGATATTTCAGCCCCACTACGAAAATTATGTGCCGGCGGTTTCACTGGCATCCGGTAAGCCGGTTTATACCGACATCGATAGGGAGCTCGGGTTAAACGAAGAGGATCTGAAAGCCAAGATAGGTAAGAACACAAAGGCCATCATATTGAATACACCTCACAATCCTTCGGGAAAGGTCTTCCGGCGAGAAGAGCTGGAACTGATCAGAGATCTTTGTGTGGATAACGACGTTCTTGTATTTTCCGATGAGATCTACGAGCGGATCGTTTATGAGGGAGATCATATATCCATAGGCAATCTTGACGGTATGCGGGAAAGGACCGTGACTTTGAACGGTTTTTCCAAAACTTACTCTGTAACCGGGTGGCGGGTAGGGTACGCTTCCGCTTCGAAAGAATTGATGGTACCGATAAGAAAGGTACACGACTATACAACTATATGTGCACCGACCCCTTTCCAAGATGCACTCAAAGAGGTAGAACATATCTCCAATGGATACTACGAAAAGATGTTGGCGAGTTATAGAGAGGCCAGGGATTTTCTGTTCGATAATCTTACGGATATTGGATTCGAGCCGATACTGCCCCACGGCGCCTACTACATGATGGCAGGCATAGATTCCTTCGGTATGAACGACATAGACTTTGCAAAATATTTGGTTCGAGAAAAAAAAGTGGCAGTGGTTCCAGGCAGCAGTTTTTACCATGATAAAGGGGACGATATCGTCAGATTTTCATTCTCCGTGGGCTTAGAACTGCTTGAAAAGGCAGTGGAAAGATTGAGATGAGCACCGTACAAAAAACCTATATTGTTTTTAACCGTAATACAAACTAGCTTTCCATGAAAAACATCAAGGACGTTATAGTGCCCGGTAAGGGGATGGTCAAATGGTTTCAGCTATTGAAAGGGCATCATCCTATATTATATAGAGTGTTTTCTATACTGATCGTATCCTTATTTGTTATCATCATCGTCCTGACTTCCGTATTTGGTTTCATAGATTATCACGCTTATATGGAGGACGGAGACGGAAATATCGATGTTAGTACCGCGGAGGCAGCAAACACTTTGACCACGCGAGATATACTTGACAATGCCGGAATGGGTTCGTACTTCTATACACCGGTAACATGGAGACTTGAATCTTTGAATCCCGTCGGCTCTGTTGAGGTGGGAGATATCAAGGCGGAATACAACTTCACTCAAAATTACAATAACTTGAAGGTTACTTTCAACGGATTCGTAAACAACGATACACAGGAGACGGGCGACATCGAAATACTTCAACAGCTCGTTGAGAACGCAACAAATCTTCAGGTAGAGATAACTACATACGGAGATCTTTACGGTGCCATAGACGGTGAAACCGTGGTCACCGGAACGGTGAGCGATTGTGTTATGGAAAACAAGCGCTTCAAACTCAATGTTTATTTCAGAGCTTTGGAATATGCGGATGTTCAAGAGATAATAACGTGTTTCGAAGACAGGAATTCACCGGACAGTGAAAGATATGTACTGAGAGAACTGAACGATATATCTTCCAGAGATCTGAGTATACGTCTGGATTCAGGCCGACTGTTGCCTTATCACGGATTAAAGGCAGAGCCCGGGATGGGCACCGTGTACGAATACATCCACGGGGTACTAGAAAGAGAATTGGTTGAGCCACCCTGTGGTTTCGATATATGGTACGACTCGGACGACAACAGCAGACGGCTCCAAGAGGCAGGACCGTCTGAATTCCTGGAGATCATCGAAGAGTTCACTTCGATACAATTATCAAAGGAAGAAAACGTTAACTGCATGGATTATACTTACCTATATTACGATGCATTTTATGCTGCAAAGAATCGATCGAATAATCCGAGCGTTAAAAATCTTCATGTTTTTACCATACGTTCTTCCAGGATCATCCCAGGCTATCTGACAGACGAAGGCCATGTTTATATCGGGATCATGCTCACCGGCGGAACAAACATGCAGATATCCTTCGTTGACCCACACTGGGCAGACAGGGATTTTCCATCGCTTTTACATCTGTTTATGCACAACCGACAGGAGCGTTTCGATGCCTATGATCGATACCATCACATACGCGTGCCCGAGTCAGAATTTTTACTTGAAAAACAGATTGAATCCAAGAGGAATACGCTTTTCACTTCCATGGGTATCATCGCTCTTTTTTCGTTCTTTACCGTTTACTTCTTATATATATTTAAAAGCGTTTCCAAGCTGGAGACGGACCACTATTCTTAAAAAACTTATATATGTCTACACGATAGGTGGAATCAGATGATAGATAGACCTAGAGGAACCAGGGACCTGCTCCCGGAAGAGATGGAGATAAGAACAAGGTTGGAAGAGGTATTCCGGAAGACCTGCGAAAGCTTCGGCTACAGAGAGGTACTTACACCTACCTTCGAACACACCAAATTATTCGTAGAGCGGTCCGGTCCGTCGATCTTGAAAAACCTTTATGCATTCAAAGACAAGAGCGGACGTGAGCTTTCGCTGCGCCCAGAGTTCACCGCTCCGGTGATCCGGATGTACGCCGATGGTTTAAGGGAAAGGCCAAAACCGATAAAGTTGTACTACTTCGGACCCACATTCAGGTATGAACGACCTCAGGCCGGGCGTTACAGGGAATTCTGGCAGTTCGGCACCGAACTTATAGGGCCGGACACGCCAAGGGCGGATGCTGAGAACATAGCTCTAGCATATGAGTGTATGAGGAGAGCGGGACTTGACGATTTTAAGCTTAATATATCGCATCTCGGTATCTTGGAGACTTTCTTCGAAGAGCGGGATATGACCGAAGAGTCAGCTGATTTTTATCATGCGATAGATAACGGATCACTGGATGACATAGACTGTAGGGAAGAACTGAAGTCTGAGCTGAATACGATACTGAACTCAGATATGGAAGAAGTGAACAGTCTTATCAATGATACTTCTACCGTCGAATATCTGCAGGACGTACAGATCTGTTTGGAGAACTACGGGATAGACCCGGAAAGATATGAAGTAGATCTGAGTACCGTACGAGGTTTGGATTACTACAAAGGAGTGGTTTTTGAGATGGAAGCCGAGAGTCTCGGAGCCGAAAAACAGATCTGCGGTGGCGGAGATTATGCTCTCGGAGATATATTCGGTGTTGAGGTATCTTCCAAAGGATTCGCCATAGGATTCGATAGGACCCTTTTGGCCCTGGAAAAAGAGGGCAAAGCAGAAGATGTTTCCAGGGAGACGTATTATCTTATACCCATAGGTGAAGAGAGTATGGAATATGCCTATGATATACTTACAACTTTGAGATGCAGCGATCTCCCTACGGATATAGAGTTGATGGACAGGAGCGTTGGGAAGTCTCTTTCTTACGCAGACAGAACCGGTTTCAAATATTCTATACTGGTCGGAGAAGACGAAGTTAAATCGGGGACTGTGACCATCAAGAATATGAAGAGTGGAGAACAGTCCACCGTCGAAAGGGAAACACTCTTGGAGGTGTTGAGGCATTTTAAAACTGAATGAAGTGAACAGGGTATCACTCGTTTTGTTCATTTTAGCATTTTTATATACTTCAAGTCTTTTCATCGCACCCCTTACCATGGAACCGGGAACTGTAGAGGGGTTGAGCGGTGCTGCGAACCGGGTCGATTACATGGACCTATGGCGCGAGCTATCGCCGTATCATGCAGCCGTTTACACTTTCAGCGACTTCAACTGTCATCAGATGCACGAACGATCATATTCTATCAACGGTAACCAGGTACCTGTCTGTGCCCGTTGTGTGGGGATCTTTATCGGATTGACCATGGGATTCTTTGTGATGATGTTCGTTGATCCGAAGGAAGACTACAAAGATATGCTGTTGAGTTTGGTCCCCATGAAAACAGAGCATCTGTCCCCTATGAAGAAGAGGTTGGTGATGGTGTTCTTCGGTGCAGCGTTGATCTCGCCCATGGCTGCAGATGGATTTATTCAGCTGCTGACGGATTACGAGAGTAACAATCCCATGAGAACTTTTACCGGCATCTTAGGCGGTGTGGTTTTCTCACTTTTTATGGCCGCTCTATTGGTATCATCCATCCATTTTATACATGAGGAAGAGGAAAAGCCTTATATATGACACTTATACTGAAACGTTCCTGAGGCCTAAAGATGACGATGTGGCAAGCAAAATCAAGAAGAAAGATAACCGGCGGACGACGCAGACACTACCGCAAAAAGAGGAAGTTCGAGCTAGGAACAGATTTTCATCCTGCGGTGATAGCCACACATAAAAATAAGTCTATGAGAGGAAGAGGTGGAAGACAAAAGACAAAGGTCATGGGTGCGGAACATGCTAATCTTTCAACGTCCGATGGAAAGGTAGTCCGTGTTATGATCCAAAACGTCGTAGAGAATCCGGCTAATCCTAACTACGTTCAGAGGAATATCCTCACAAAGGGTGCCATAATCGACACGCCCCGGGGTAGAGCCAAGATAACATCGAAGCCCGGTAAAGATGGTGTTATAAACGCTATTTCCCTAGAGGATTAGGATGGCCAGGGAAAGGAAGACTTGGGTGATCTATCCGGAGTACTTTGATAAACGATTTTCAAGATCTGAGTGTAGAAGAGTACCAAAAACTATCGCCGTCAAAGGTCCCACCGTCGAAGAGATAAACAAGGTACTCAATTCTTACGAGATACCGAACCGTGTTGAAAAGAATGCAAGTCATCCCAGGACTTGGTACGAAAACAACGGACGGATCATCATCGCTAAACAGAATATATCTAAACACGAATTTTTGATAAAGCTGGGAGAAAAATTGAAGGAAAACTGAGATATCAGGGTGTTTGCCTTTTTATCCTCAGATAAACTGTTCCTTCCTTCGTATTTCTTGCAAAAACAAATGTTTTTCTTACCGTGTGTGCAACACGAACAGCTCTACTAACGTCATACCAGCTGCATGTGAATTCCGGTTCTACCGGTTGGATCATGAATTCTGCATGATATTCGTCAGGATTCCCCACATAGCATCTGAAAGCCGTACCGTACTTGAATCCTGTCTTGGGTATCATCTTTCTAGTTCTAAGATCCTTGTATATTGTATAACGAAGTGGAAAATCCTTCTGGATGTTGTCTGCATATTTCTTCAATGATGCTTTGTCCATGGGTTTCGCGTTTTTGCCCTCCATTACCGTGAGAACATCTTCTTCCATAAGAAATAGTGTCTCCACGAGTGATAGTTGGAGCCCACCGTCGTATTCGTGTCCGAAGAATCCTTGTTCATGTAGTGTAAGACCTTCTTCGCCGAGGTAACATTTATCACCGAATACGATACCTTCTATGGGGGAATTCAATTGAAACTTTTTTGTCGTTCCTTTTAAGTCAATAGTCGATATATCGTAATAAGTTACATCACCTTCTTCATCCAACAATCCGGTGATGAGTTTTTTCTTTATCTGATAGATCCGGTGTGAGATATCTTGAAACTCTTTGATGGAGAATGTATCTGTTTCCGCCTTTGACACCAGCCAATACTGGGATGGGGATTTACCGGGTCCGCCTCCTCTGGGGAATACACGAAAATCTGCAGGTTTGGATGCGCTTTTTAGTATATATCCTCGGGATCTCATCTCACTGTAAACGGGATAATTAACTACCATCCTTGGATCCATGACCACAAGCTTTTTCATCAATTGGTTTCGGGAAAGTTCGGTACCATCTACATCTTGTATGTCCAGCCGATTAGATTCTTTTAGATGCAGGGCTTCGTAGAGCTCTAGTTCCAATCCGCCTCCGGACATAGGCTTACCGAAGTATCCTTTGTTGTAGAGCGTGTTTCCGTCGCCTTCGTCGGATACTATAACTTTGTCTTCTTCAAGGATACCAGTTACCATTCCTTCGTCTATTGGGATGCAATATAAAAGTCTATCCGCATCGGTTTTTGATATCTGTTCGATAACTATATATGCACGATGTATGCATAATAAGGTATTGCATGAACAATCTATTCGCGTACGGAACCCTCCTTTTCGAAGATGAGGAGCCCAGCCACGGGATAAACGCTTCAAGATATATAGAGGAAACTAAAACAGCAAGCGTTAAAGGAACTCTTTATGCCGTAGAGGGTTTTCCCTTCCTTGTTCTCGAAGGAGACGGACGGGTGAAAGGTAAACTCTTTGTTTGTAGTGAGATAGATACCCTGCTGGACAAGTATGACATAATCGAAGGTGCAAGCCAGGCAGAGCCTTTCTTCGAACGGACCATCGTAAAGGTAGAACTTTCCGACGGTAAGAAGACCAAGGCCTATTGTTACGTAGCCGGTAGAAAACTACGTAGTTCTTTTGCTAAGGAAGAGTACTTGATCAGGTCCGGCGATTGGCTGAAATATTATGATTAATGGTTTTAAAGTATTATTTGTGCGGTTGTGGTAAAGGTATACATATTATTGGTGTATGGGTAAATCGTGGTTTTGTGTATATTCAACATGTTCGTGAATTGTTTTTTATTATTTATTATTTGGCTGTTTGGTTTAGTGGTTTATTTAATGCGATGATAGGGTTACCCATTGTTATGCATTTATACTACAATTGTGTTTTCGGAAGATCTTTGCCGGATTTTCCTGCACTTAGATATTTTACAGAATATATTTGTTTTTCCGGGAAATTTTTTCGAAAAAATTATGTTCGTAATTTGTATTAGTAAATCCGACGTCTTAGGTTTTAGTATAAATACTTAACGTCGTATAAGATACATTTTACGACATCCTTTATTTGGGGTATATATACGTTGTGGGGGCTCACTAGTGAAACTTCACGAAAGGGCAAATTTCCGTTGTTTACCCTAGGGTCTGCAGTGAAAAAAAAGGTTCTTGTAAAGTTTTGTTATTTAGGGGTGTTTTGCGGTGTTATTGCAAAGGTGTGTGTTAATGATAATTGTTAATAACATGTTGCGTTAAACAGTATTGTTAATTTGTCGCTTGTTAATGTTCGTTTGTGGTTTTGTGTTGATGACGCAATATTGAGTGTTAACCCATATAAGCTTACTATTAGGCAGATACGTTACTATATATACTATTAGACCATATATGCTTACGGGTGTATTTGCACACTATGTGCATATACATCAGGCTTCATTCGATGACCGTCTCCAAGGAAATCTTTGGATCGGCGATCCTATAGATCCATATCTCACCGGTTTCCCCTTGAACATGGTCTTTTTCTAGAATCCCTATGGATTCAAGGTCGTTCAGGTAGCTCACTGCTGTAGCCACGGTTATACCAACGTAAGATGCAAGGTCGCTGGCCTTGATGGTTCCCTTGTGGGATATCTTCCGGAGTACTGCGGGAACGTGCTTACGACCAAGTATCCTTGCGGTGTGGTTGAATTCGTCCAGATCCATGTTTCATATTAAGGTATAATAGTATTAAAGCTTTATGGTATTAAGGTATTATTTAATTAAAGCTTAATCTTTAGATTATTTAAGAAAAGTATAAATAAACGTAAAATAATATACATGATGTTAGGTGGAAATGATGAAAAAAAACAAATCCTATTCACGGGAGGAAATCAGTAACGCACTCGTAATTCTTTCAATATCCATCGTAGTTCTTTTGATAATAACCAGTATCGTAGCATCCGGTACACAGCAGATCCCGAAAAGAGATTATGATTCAGCGACACGTTCAGAGAACTATCTGAAGATAGGAATTCACAGTCCCATCGAGAATCTAAACCCTCTGACCATACAGAACTTTTGGAGCTCCATGGCTGCCAGGGATCCGATATACAGCGGTTTGAGTATGTATCACGAAGAAACACAATTGGTGATCCCCTGGATGGCATACGATTGGAGCCCCGTGGGACCCAGCGGAGAGGGGACCTACGATCCATCGTTAAATTACGTCAACGGAGTTTACGATCCTTCACAGGCATATATAGATCCAAACCCGGACACTGTAGAAAACGAAGCTTTACCCAGCGGAAACCTCGAAGTTATAGTAAGGATCAGGGCTGGCATATTGTTCCACCGGGCGGATGCATGGGAAGACGATACGTGGCAGTCTCCGAAGAACCCGTCCTTCTCCATGCCCATGAGTAAAATGAGACAAGCAACTGCCCACGATGTGGTCTTCTCCGGAGAGATGTTACAATGGGATGCGCCACAGTATATGTCAGGTTTCTTGCCTCTTGTCCAAGAACCATTGGGTGATAGAAGAGATGCCGGAGACAGCAACTGGGTGGTCAATGGCGGTACTGGAATGTACGAGGGAATGCAGCTGTACTCCATGCCTGAAGATCCAGACAGGCATATGTGCGATTACAGTATCAGATTTGAACTGGAGAGGCCTTACTCAATGTTTTATCTAACGACTTTACCGATGCCTTTATCCATGAAAGTATGGGCAGAACATACATTGGTGGATACAGGTTTAAATTATGCTCTTAGCCGGGATCTGGGGCAAGGAGGCAGCATAGAGGACCAGCGCAAAGTGATAGTTGGCAACGGTCCATTCATGTGGCACGAATGGGATCCTGGTATAGGCTCGGAATTGATCAAGAATCCGGATTATTGGGTAGACGGCTCAAGAGATATCCATCGACCTTATGGTATGAGTTTGAAAGGACTTGATCATCGTTCAAACATTGACGGGTTACGGTTTTTGATAAGAAGTACCACTGACTCTGCGGTTATAGCTCTTGAAAGAGGAGATTTGGATGTACTATCGTGGCCGATCGATTCCGGCTATATCTCCCGTGTTCAGCAACATCCCGATTTGGATATTATGTCTACACCTAATTTCGGTTTTACATATATGGGATTTAACATGAGGGAACCAGCCTTCGGTTACAAGGATTATCCCGGGGCTGGAGAAGAACTGGGTACTTGGTACGGAGAAGATATAAGTCTAAAGTTTAGACAGGCGATCACCCATGCGACGGATAAATCGTACATAGTGAATAATTATCTGCAAGGTTTTGGTTCGGTAGGATGGTCTGTGGTACCGCCGGATAACGCTCAGTATCATAATTCGACCGTGGAAAGATATGCACACGACTTGGGGATGACCAAACAATTATTGGAAGAACAGAACGAGATTTGGCGAAACGAATTTAACGGATTCAACACAGTTTGGAAGGCAGAAGATGCCCCTGCGGTATATCCCATACCCCGAAGAGATGCTGATGGTAACATCTATGAAGACACTAGTACATTCTATTTATATACTCCGGGTTCATATTACAATGAGGCTAAAGTGGGCCAGCTTGTTGTCGACACCCTTCGTAAAGAATGTGGTGTGCAGATACAAGTATATAGTTATATTTTACAATATTTTATAGATAATCAATTAGATCCAGGTAGAGCGTATTTTGATGTTTACATAGGAGGATGGGAGATAACAGAATACCAATCCTTGACAATTTTAGAATCTCTTTTTCATTCTAGAAACGACAGGTCCGGAGGTCATAACTACCCGGGGTTAAGGTCAAAAGAATTCGATAGGATAATCGAAGAAGCAGAAAAAGAGATGGATCCAGATAGAAGGATTAAATTGGTCAAGCAGCTCCAAGGTATCATATCAAAGGAACTTCCTTACAATGTATTGTATTCCAGAAGCTATGTTCATACATATCGCAATGAATGGACCGGTTGGGTTCCCTGGCCCGGTGGTATCTGCAACCTATATTCATATGCATATGTTCGAAAGGGAATTTCTTCGGATCTGACAATTTCCGTCTCAGCCCCATCTGCTGTCAGCCTGGGAACAGAACACAATGTTACTATCCGGTTGTTCCACGAAAATGGCTATGCCATGCCTGACCAAGAGTTGGTACTGACCACAACACATACAGATCAGGGTGCTCTATTCGAGACAAAGGGTGAGCCTATTACAGATTCCATGGGTGTTTTGAACGCTACTTTTACCGCACCGAATGTATATGACTTTACAATTGTAACATTACAAGTAGGATTGGTTAAAAGTGGGGAGTCCCATACTATTATGATAAAGGTATATCCGGAGAATCTACCAATATTATCTCTAGATGCAAAAGTGGACTATGATATAATTCAAAACGATGAAAAGTCGAACATAACGCTGGAATTGAATTCCCCTGATGAAGTAGAAAACGTATCCATCACGGTGATGATACATCCCAATGTAGGTGATCCGGGGTTTGAAGAAAGCTTTCCCTTACATATATCAAATGGTGAGACCGTTACAGTGACATTCCATGCGCAGGGAGTTGAAGCGGGCAGTTTACAGAGATATACTCTTGAATTCGCGGCTACAAAAGGGGGATTCCAATCGGGAAGAGACTATTTAACTATCCTTGTGGAAGGGCCCGATGGGGGGGAAGCGGCCGAAGAAACATCCGGCATCGTCGGATTGATAACACACTACCGGTTGCCTATATTGATGATGTCTGTAATAGCGGTAGCTATAGTAGCGGCGATAATAGGCAAAAAAAGAAAGACCAAGTTCAGGAAGAATGGTGACTAAATTATAGTTTCAATTATATTATACCTTTATACAAGATGACTGTTCGTCAAACTTTGACTAACCTGTGTCGAGATCATCAAGGATTCTTTTGATTTTTCCTTTCAAACCGGGTATATCTTCTTTTAACGTTTTCCAGATAACTGCGTTATCCACACCAAAATATCCATGTATTACCACATCCCTCATTCCAGCCATATTTTTCCATGGAACGTAAGGATATTTTTCTCTGATATCAAAAGGAATGTTTTTAGTTGCTTCGCCTATTATCTCAAAGGAGCGAACAACCGCAAAAACAGTTTTTTTGTCTTCTAAAAAGTCTTCTAAATCTAGTCCATATGTGAATTCTTCTATAGCATCTATCGAGTACAAAATATCCTCTAGGTAATCTCCGTAATCTCTACTCATACGTAAACAACTTCCTTTTTGATATATCTTCCGATCCTCGGCTTCAAGGCACTTTCCATGACCAGATCTACCTTAATGTCCAATATCTCTTCCAAATAACTCTCCAGCTCTACAAATTCAAAAAGACTTATAGTATCATCGAATTCGACCAAGATATCAAGGTCGCTACCCTCAAGTTCTTCTCCGCGAACATATGAACCGAAAAGTCCGATCTCCTTAACCTTGTACCTTTTTTTGAGTATAGGCTTGTGACTTTCGATGATCTCTTCGATCTTTTTCATCTTTTTATTCAACTTATCCACCGATATTTGTTTAAAAAATACATAGATTCTAACCAATTTAAAATTTGTGTATTCTCACTTTCACTCCACCCCCACCGTGAACCTTTAAGTATGCATAGGTTATACCATAGGTATAATGATCCAGGAATTACTGCGCCTGCTGAGAAAGATGGACTATACTCCGGGAGAATGGGGCAGTCCGTACTTCAAACAATCACAATATTACGAGACGGTAGCTTTGTCTGTTGATAATTTTGTCGACTTTGAGCTTGCCGGCGGGGAGCGGGTCGTGTGCAGTGTGGACGGAGGCAACAACACTATATTCGAGTCGCCCTCGGAGAGTATTCATCTGCTGCGGGTGTATTTCAACCTCTTCAAGGGAACTAAAAGGGTGAGGAACATAGAGCCGCTGAGCGCGTATCTGGTGTCTAAGCCGGTGGATGATAAGATACATTCTGAGTTATTTCCCATCAATTCGTCTATCCCTTTGAAAGAGCTTAAATTTGTACTCAACGCCGATGATGTCAACGGAGGAGGTATGAAGAACGCCGGCCATACTGTACGAAGATATCTGGAATGGCTGGTGATGAAGTATGCAACCGAAGAATATCTGGTGGATGGGGACATACTGGTGAAGGACGGAGTGCTCCAAACGAGTGTAGAGGAAGAAAGGCACTATGCAGACGACGTATACCGTGCTTGTATGGAGAAAGGTGTGTGTATGGTCGGTTTGGCGAAGACGAGTTCCTTGATGACCACGAAAGGATATCCGCTGCTTGCGGCCATCAGGATGATGGCAGATGAAAGAGAGAGCGGCAGATGGTACTATCATCCTATCGCAGAGAACAAGCATCCTGACCACAAGGGCGAGATGTATGTGGTAAAGTATCATCCTGATTCAGATTATGTTTTCCGCACGGAGTTTTACAGAGAGCAGGGATTCGCCGCAGAGGCATTGGCCGAATTGGCGCTCCAGGCAAGGGATCCAATATTCCTGGGATATCCGTACGGTCTCGTTGACGCGGATAAAAGAGCTAGAGTAACGGACGAAGAAGTAGAATATCTTAAAACGGTAGGCATGGGCGCCATGGGACGCTCGATGCGCTACAGGATAAACTCCATGAATGCCCATGATATATTGAGCAATATTTAGGTGAAGAAAGATGGTTTTAGGACAGATAATAGGCGGAGAATACGGCGAGCTCGTCGTTAGACAGAAAAGCGGTCAGATAATAGAGATCGGTGATCTGTTATCGATAGACGATATAATACTGCAGGTTTACGACCTTGCCTACGGGACTCTGCTGGAAGCAACGGATCTGGCAAGGATGAGCGGTATGCAATTGGAAGGCTACGAAGAAACGGCGCTTATGGAGGAGGAGATAAGGAATTTTGTGACGGCTAAGGCGAAGCCTCTTGTGCACGTGAAGGACGGAGTACCGAAGATACCAAAGACACTGCCGGGATTTTTCGGTACCGTGAACAGGGCAGATAACGACGATTTTGAATTCATGGAGAAACCGGCTAACAGTCTTTATCTGGGCCGTGTTCGGAGTGGAAGTGCGGTTCTCGACGTTCCCGTGAATATAAACGGCAGAGACGCACTTTCTCACCATATTTTGATACCGGCTACCACCGGACGCGGTAAGAGTAACCTGGTCAAGGTTATGCTTTGGGATATGGTTCTCAGGGAATGGTGCGGGATACTAGTTATAGATCCACACGACGAATACTTCGGGCGCAACGAGCCTGGTATAAAGGACCATCCCGATGCGGTAGATAAGGTACTGTACTATTCACCTAATCCGCCTAAAGGTGGATACAGCCTCAGGGTCAATATCACGCTGCTCAGACCGTGGAATCTACGAGGGATAATAGATGTTACTGAGGCTCAGAGCCAGGCCATGTATGTATTCTACAATCATCACGGAAGTAACTGGTTGGAAGCCATATTGACCGCGGATCCACAGGGAGACAACTTCGGGATACAGAGTATAACGCTGGAAGTCATACAGCGTAAACTGCGGTTGTCTCTGGATATCCATACAGATGGTGGAGAGGTGAGGGCAAGGGGAAATATATTCGTTACCCAGACGACAAACGATCTGATACGAGATATAGCCGATGCCATGGAGAGCGGTAAAAAGGTGATACTGGATACCAGCTCCATGTCCGGTGACAAGGAATTACTCATCGCCGGGATGATTACAGACGAGATATTCAGGAGGTACAAGAAATACAAAGAACACGGTGAGTTGGACGACAAGCCCACCATCAGCGTGGTCATCGAAGAAGCTCCAAGGGTGCTGGGTGACCGGGGCGGTAGGAACGTTTTCCATACGATAGCCAGGGAAGGAAGAAAGTTCAGGGTCGGTCTGATCGCAATAACTCAGCTCTCCAGCATGATACCCCGGGAGATACTGGCCAACATGAACACTAAGATCATCTTGGGAAACGAGATGAAGAGCGAAAGAGAGGCGATCATCGGCAGTGCTGCACAGGATCTTTCCAAAGATGGTAAGAACATCGCGAGTCTGGACAAGGGAGAAGCCATCGTCAGCAGTATATTCACCAAGTTCGCAGTGCCTATAAAGATCGACCTATTCGATGATGTTGTGAAACGAGAAGGTATCAAGAAAAGAAAGCTGGAGTTCATAGGGTGAAGATATGGTAAAGTTCGCACATATGGCAGACTGTCATCTAGGTGCTTTCGGGCGCAGTCCTGAATTGAGAGAATACAATCTGAAGGCCTTCGAAGAGGCCATACGGATATGCATCGATAGGGAAGTAGAATTGATCATCATCGCCGGAGACTTATTCCACAATCCACACCCGGATATGGACGTTGTTAACCGGGCCGTAAAGGCCATGATAGATGCCAGGAACCAGGGTATCAGAATCTACGCGGTCTACGGCTCACACGATTTCAACATCGCCAAGGCCTCTTTGATCGATGTACTAGAGAGCGCGGAGGTATTCAAAAAGGTGGTACAATATCTCCACGAGGAGGGCTCTCTGGAACATGTGAAGGATTCCTCCGGTATATACATAGCCGGGTTGAGCGGCAGGAAGAATCGTATGGATGCCAGTTACTATCGAGAGCTGGATTTCCAAGAGCCGGAAGGAGATGCTATATTTGTGTTCCATACGCCGGTTGCCGAGATGAAGCCCGCCGATATCCACGAATCTGCTACTGTGCCTATTTCCGTACTACCGGAAGGATACAGATACTATGCCGGCGGGCATATACACCGACGGTTGGAGCATGATAAAGATGGTGTCCACGTGACTTATCCCGGGGCGACATTCGGTTCTTCATATACGGACCTGGAAAAAGAGGAACACAGGGGATTCTTTATCGTCGACGACTGGGTTCCGGAATACGTACAGCTAGACGTATGCAGTATCCAGCGGAAGGATATAGATGCCGACGGGATGAAGGCAAGCGAGCTCGATGAGGTTCTGCTAGAGCTCAGCGAGGGACCGATAGATAGTGATATATTCTTGCTAAAGATACACGGTGAGCTCACCGAAGGAGAGCCGAACAATATAGACTTCAGTGCTGTACGGGAAAGATTGGAGGAAAACGGAGCAGGGACGGTATTGTTAAACAACCGGCAGCTGACGGCGAAGAATCTGGAAAGGATCAAGATCAACGAAGAGAGCACCGAAAAGATAGAGGAAGGTTTACTCGAAGAATATGGTACTCCGGAAGGTATCGATGTCGGCTTTGCCGGAGAGCTGCTGGATATATTGAAGGTAGAGCAGGCGGACGGTGAAAGAAAGGACGACTACGAAAAACGATTATGGAGCAACGCGTGGACTTTGATAAACGATATCGAAGCACCGAAGGAAAAAAAGAGTGGTGAAAAAGGTGGGCAAGTGTCACTGATCGATTTTGGAGGTGGTTCTCGATGATGCTCAAGCATATGGAGTTGGAGAATATACGTAGTTATGTAAAGGAATCCATAGACTTCAAACCAGGCATACTGCTGTTTCAGGGAGATATCGGCTCCGGTAAATCGTCCATCCTGTTGGGGCTGGAGTTCGTACTCTTCGGTGCCATCAACCAGGGATTCTACGACAAGATAACCCGACACAATTCGGACAGTGCCAGTGTGAAGTTAGTTTTCAACGTTGATGATACGGATTACACCGCTTACAGGAGTATAAAGAGGACCAGTAACGGTATGAAACCAGATAAGTCACATCTGGCATGCGACGGAGTCATCACCGAATTGAGTCCTGAGGAGATGAGGGAGAAGATACTTGAGCTTCTTAAACTGCGAGAAAAGAGCAGAGGTAAAGTGGAGACATTCCACATGAGCATTTTCACTCCGCAGGAACAGATGAACAACATACTGTCCATGAGGGATGAAGAGCGGCTGCAGGCGGTACGGAAGATATTCAATGTTGAGGAATACAAGAGGGCGCTGGATAACGTATCCGTAGTGAAGCGAGGACTGGAAAACGAGATACTAACGTTGGTTACAAGAGCGGAGAGGATGGAGGAAGAGCAGGAGAGATTGGAAGTAAAGAAGAACGAGCTTGTAAAAACCGTGGAAGATAAGCAGGAATTAGATAAGGACTTGAAGGAAAAAAAAGGATCACTGGAGACTACCACTGTTAAGGTCAAGGAAGCGGAGGAATTAAAAGATGAAAAGCAGAAGGCGCTCTCGGGATCGGAGCGACACAAGAGCTTGGCCGGATCGCTGAAAGAGAGCATAGATGACCTGGAAAAAATGCTCGAAGAGATAAAGGAAGGGGAGGCAGAGTTGGGTAAGATACGAAAGTACGTTGAAGAATTCGAGAAGATAAGCAAAGAGGTCGAGAAGGTAAGAGAGGAGATCGAAGAACGGACTGCCTTGGAAAGAAAGCTGGAAAGACTGTCTTTGGAACATAAGAACTCTACCGAAAAGTTGGAGGAGTTACAAGAACAAGGAAAAAGGCTGGAAGAGATCAAAGAAGAGATAGAAGCGCTGAAGGAAGAGACTAGTGATCTGGATAAACTAACAGATAAGAAGGAGATGATCCAGGCAGATATAACTGACCTGAAGGGGGATATCAAATCCGCCGAAAAGGAGAAACGTTCTTTGGATAAAGAGATCAAAGATATGGCTGGTTTGGAAGGTGAAGGAGAATGTCCCAAGTGCAGGCAATCTTTAAGTGAAGAGCACGTAGAGAATATGCTGGATGAACTGCGGAGATCCAAGGAAGAAGTAGAGGGGAGATTGTCTGACTTAAACGACTCGTTGGAGGAAAAGGAAAAAGAGCTAAACACTATACGTAAAACCGTGGAAGAAAAAAAGAACCTCGAAAGAAAACTCGGCTATAGAAAAAAGGACATGGAAAGGTTGTCCAAAGAGTTCGCAAAACTACCGGATATGGAAAAGAGTGTAGAGTCGGCAGAGAAGAAGATGAAAGAATTTCAAGATAATATAGATAAGTTTGAGCATACCAAAGAAGAGTTGAATGAACTTGTGAAGCACCGCGAAGAGCTGCGTAAGTACAGGGATAGGAAGATATTGTTAAAAGAAAAGATCGCTCGGAAAGATGAACTTCTGAGGAAGAAGAAGGACAAGGAAGGTAAGCTCAAGGAAACAGAAGATATGCTGAAAAGTATACGCTCGAAACTAGAAAAACTGGATGAACAGTTCTCCGAAGAGGATTACCGAGAGATCAAGAAAGAACATGAAGAGCTGATAAGGGAGACCAGTATGCTCAAGGAAAAAATCAACTCGCATGGTAAAAATATAGAGCGATTAAAAAGTGAGATAAAGACACTGGAAGATAGATTGAAGGATATGAAGGAATCTAAGAAATGTGCCGCAGAGCTTGATTATCTGAAAACTTGGCTCAACAACGATTTCAAGGAATGTATCCGAGCCATAGAGGAGCATCGGATGGCTCAGTTGAACACTGATTTTGAATCCTACTTCCGTGTGTGGTTCGACGAGATACTGGATGACCCGGATATAAACGCCACACTAGACGAAAACTTTGCGCCGGCGATCACCGTTCACAACAATGTTACGTCCGTGGACGATATAAGCGGCGGCGAAAGGACTTCGGTAGCCTTGGCTTACCGGCTGGCGTTCAATACAATGATCAAAAAAGAGTTGGGGCTGAACAGCAATCTGTTGGTACTGGACGAGCCCACCACAGGCTTCAGCCGTGAGCAGTTGACACGTTTGAAGGATGTTATGGAAAAGGTGACTGCGGATCAGATAGTCATAGTATCACATGAAAACGAGATAGTCAATCTGGCTGACGTTGAATATTTAGTGCAAAAGAATGACGGTGTATCTAAAGTCAAGCAGATGGGATAGAGTTGATTTATGGGTGGATGATACACCAAAGTTTTATATTAGTAGCTCTAATCCACTTCATCATAGCATAAAGGTGTATTCAAATGGCAGAACTTCAGGTTGTAATCGGAGACCCTAAAGAAGGGAAAAGCTACCAGACAGCGGTAGAGAAAACGCACTTTGCAAGACTAGTCGGTCTCAGAGTGGGTGATGAAATAGATGGAATATTCGTAAATCTCCCGGGTTATAAGTTAATGATCATGGGCGGGAGTGACAAGGACGGAGTGCCCATGAAGAAAGGTATCCCCGGACCCGGTAGGAAGAAGATCTTGGGTCAAGCCGGCATCGGCTTCAGACCAACGCCCAACAGAACAAAGCGTAAGAAGATGGTCCGAGGAAACACTATTTCACAAGATATATCACAGTTGAACATGAAGATCATAGAGTACGGTCCCGGAAATATCCCGGAACTACTAGGAAAGGAAGAGGGAGAAAGTGAATGAAGGTTCCTTATCAACCTGAGATAAATATAGGATTGGTAGGCCACGTGGATCATGGTAAGACGACACTTACCAAGGCACTGAGTGGAGAGTGGACTGACAGACATTCCGAGGAAACAAAGAGGGGTATCAGCATAAGATTGGGATACGCCGACACTGCATTTTACAGATGTTCAAAGTGTGAAGGCAGCCAAGCATATTCCACACAAAAGAAATGCACCAACTGCGGTGGAGAGACCGAATTACTCAGAACAGTATCATTCGTCGATTCACCGGGACACGAGACACTCATGGCAACCATGCTTTCCGGAGCATCCATGATGAACGGCGCGATCCTTTTGATAGCCGCTAACGAGAAGTGCCCACAGCCTCAGACACAAGAGCATCTTATGGGTCTTGAGATATCAGGTGTTGAGAACATAATAATCGTTCAGAACAAAGTAGATCTGGTAACGTCGGAGAGGGCGAAGGAAAATTTCATGGAGATAAAGGAATTCGTGAAGGATACCATCGCTGAAGATGCACCCATAATACCAGTTTCCGCTCACCACGATGTTAATGTAGACGTATTGATACAGGCCATCGAGGAAAATATACCTACTCCTGAACTTGATGAAGACGCGGTGCCGTTGATGCACATAGCAAGGTCCTTCGATATAAACCAGCCAGGTACTTCCATCGAAAACCTCAAAGGAGGCGTCGTAGGAGGCTCACTGAGTCAGGGTATACTTTCTGTCGGTGACGAAGTCGAGATCGCACCGGGTTACAAAGAAGATACCGGAGGCGAGACAAAATGGGGTCGGTACATCACTACGATCAAGTCCCTTACATCCGGTAATATTACATTGGAAAAAGCGAAACCCGGTGGATTGATCGGATTGGGTACATATATGGATCCGACGATAACCAGAGCGGATTCTCTTACGGGACACGTTCTGAGTTACCCTGGAGAACTACCGCCGGTACACGAAAAATTCGTCATGGAAGTACATCTGCTGAACCGTGTAGTCGGTGTCGACGGTGACATAGAGATAGAGAACATCAAGACAAGAGAACCGTTGATGTTGATCGTGGGTACAGCCGCTACCGTCGGTGTAGTAGCATCGGCAAGAGGTAACGAAGCCGAAGTGAATTTAAAAAGAGCTGTGTGTGCAAATCCGGGTCAGCGTATATCTATCAGCCGAAGGATAGCCGGTAAGTGGCATCTACTCGGTTATGGGATAATAAAGTGAAGGCATAGTTATAATATTTTTAAAGCTTTAGTTTAGCTTATCGATTGATCGATAAAAAGTAGAGTGAGTAATTGACAGCGGGCCAGGGATCGAAAATGGCCTTCAAACAGTTAGATTTACCTGTCTCCCCGTAGGGAGCTAGGCTTCTAACCTAAGCCAACGACCCGGGGGTCCGCAAGGGACCTAGGCTTCCCATGGGCTCGCGCACCATAGTAACGCAGAGAACGCGGGTGGGCTTAACTTCTGGGTTCGGGATGAGACCAGGTGTGTCCCCACCGCTTTGGCCGTCATATTACTCAAGTGGTCATTACTAAGAGGGGGTATATATTTCTTTTCATCCTTATGGCTGCTTTTTCCTGCGATAAGTTTTTATCCGCCGTAGCAGGATGAAGGCCTGTAATACGATGAGTCCAGATATAGCGGAAGAGATAGAGAACATAGAAGAGGAGATAAGGAAGACTCCCTACAACAAAGCTACGCAGTTTCATATAGGTAAATTGAAGGCTAAACTATCTCAACTAAAGGAGCAGCAGGAAAAACAAGGTAAGGGAACTTCATCCGGAGGCGGGTATGGTGTAAAGAAAGAGGGGGATGCCACCGTCGGTTTCGTCGGGTATCCCAGTGTTGGTAAAAGTACGCTGCTAAACCAACTGACCAACGCTAAAAGTGAAGTTGCGGAATATCACTTTACCACACTCGATGTGATCCCGGGGGTAATGCATCACAACGGTGCCGAGATACAGATACTCGATCTACCCGGGCTTGTCAAGGGAGCCGCCAGTGGTAAGGGCAGGGGCAGGGAAGTACTATCTGTTGTAAGGGTTGTGGATCTTATAATAATGGTATGCGATGTGCATAGACCGGACATAGATACCATAGCAGACGAACTGGAGGCCATGGGTATACGACTCAACAAAAGTGGTCCGGATATAATGATATCCCGTAAGGAGCGTGGCGGGATAGACGTTGCCAGTACAGTTGAACTGACTGACCTGGATTCCGGAGTTATAAAAGAAGTGATGAGGGTCTTCGGGCACATAAACGCCAATATAATCATACGGGATGATATAGACGTGGACGGTTTGATAGACCATCTAAGAGGTAACAGGGTTTATGTGCCGGCCTTCGCGGTGATCAACAAAGAAGACTTGTTCAGCAAAGATGATCTGGATGAATTGTCCAAAACCATCGAAGAGTGGGATCCCATCTATATTTCAGCACTGGACGGTCGTGGTCTCGATGAACTCAAAGATCGCATCTTCGATTCATTGAATTTCATGCGTATATATCTGAGACCTCAGGGGGAAAAGGGAGACGACGAGCCTTTGATAGTAAAACACGGAGCTACAGTGGAGGACGTCTGTGTTAAATTACACAGCGATTTTAAAGATAAATTCAGATATGCACGGATATGGGGGCCTTCGGCAAGGTTTCCACAGCAGCAGATAGGGTTAGATCATGTTCTACGGGAAGGAGACACCTTGAGGATAATCATCGAATAAAGGCAAAGGGTTTATATGCGAGTAAGAAAAATTAGTTCTATGAAGGAAATAATTTCAAAGGCCGCAAGCTCGGGATTGGATTTTACCCGGGGAAGTGCCATCAAATCCTTCCTGTCCAGGCTCGATATGGATCCCGAGGGATATGATGTTGTCTACACCGCAATAAAGAATATGGCCTTTGAAAAAGAGTTCAAGAGGACTCCGTGTTCTAACAGGTTAGTGTTTTTGCCTCAATGCCTGAGGAACTCAAAAGAATGTGTCGCGGAACTTACCGAGGACGGATATGAATGTAAAAAATGCGGTAAGTGTTCTATCGGTGAGATCGTTGAAGAGGCGGAGAGGTTGGGTTACAAGGGAGTTTACATCGTACCCGGGGCGAGTCTGGTGAAGAAGATAATCAAGAGAGAAAGACCGGCTGCGGTGGTAGGCGTGGCCTGTTATCTGGAACTGGTTGAGACAATGGACCAAGTTGCACTGATGGGGACTATACCTCAAGGTATACATCTACTGAAGGACGGCTGCGTAGATACCAAAGTTAGCATCGATAAAGTTATAGAGATACTGAACAAGCAGTAAAGGACTGTTGAGAGTTATGAATAAGAACAATACCTTAGAAGGTATCAGATGTTTTTTACGTGTTAGCAGATGGAAGATCCAACTGGTCTCTCTGGCTACCGTGCTGTTGGGTCCGCTCTTCGCCGCACATACACTTTCCGACATCTTAGTTTTGGATGTGTTGTTGTTCGGTTTATTGTTCTATGCCGTTGTTACTTTTTCGTGTA
>CAYVTG010000003.1:0-43331 GCA_964454575.1 uncultured Thermoplasmata archaeon | reverse complement strand
TTGATCGGTACCATAGATGTGGAAAAAGTTCTTCAGGATGGGGTTAAATCATTCGAGCCGGGACTCCTAGCGAGAGCAAATAAGAATATATTGTACATAGATCAGATCAACTTATTAGATCACCATATCGTTGACCTTCTTTTAGATGTAGCAGCCATGAAGGTCGTTACTGTTGAAAGAGAAGGGATCTCTACCAACTATATGTCCGATTTCATGCTAGTCGCCAGTATGAATCCTCAGGAAGGATTTCTACGACCTCAGCTCCTGGACAGATTTTCACTTCAAGTAGAGACCGAGACCATCAGTGATCCAGATAAAAGACTAGAATTGATCAAGATAAACCGTGATTTTCTTGAAGATCCCTACGGTTTGATGAGAAGGCATAAAGACGAGGAAAAAAATTTAAGAGAAAAAATCCATAGGGCTAATAAGAAACTCAAAGATGTTGAATTGTCTGACGAGAAGCTGAATTTGATCTGCCGTATATGTAGAGAATTCGATATAGACGGCCATAGAGGAGACATAATCATAGCTAGAACAGCAATAACCAATGCGGCATACAACGATCGTACGTCCGTTACGATAGAAGATATCATACAAGCCTCCGAGTTGGCATTGCCACACCGTATGCGAAAGCAGCCGTTTGAAGTAGGTGAATTTAGCAAAGAGAAGCTGACAGGGTTGGTAAAGGAGAAATGGGGCTAAATATAAACGCAATCAGACAAAAAGCTTATTATAGTGTTCTAATTTGGGAATGGGGATTAACAAATGAAAAGGAAACACACCAAGTTTGAAAAAGCCAGGATAATCGGTGCTCGTGCACTACAGATTTCCATGGGTGCACCGCCGCTGATCGAGGTAGAAGAATGTATGATCGACCCAGTCGATATCTCAATAATGGAATTTAACAAGGGTGTGAGTCCGATCACCGTTTACGGGAGAAATAAGGATGACTGAAACCGAAGTAGATGATATGCTAGTGAAGGAAGACACGTACCTCACATCTGGAGTTCACATAGGTACGCAGCAAAAAAGCGCAGCCATGAGACCTTTCATATTCAGAGTAAGGGATGACGGGCTTTATGTACTCGATGTAAGACAAACAAATAAAAGATTGAAGACTACTGCAAAATTTCTCTCCCGAATACCTCCGGAAAAGATTCTCATCGTATCCGCAAGGCAATACGGTAGCCAACCGATAGAGAAGTTCTCAGAAGTCGTCGGAACCATGAGCATCGCAGGACGTTTTATTCCAGGTATATTGACGAATCCTGATCTTCCACAATTTATAGAACCCGAAGTGATCATCGCTGTTGATCCTGCTGCTGATAGACAGGCTCTGAAAGAAGCCGTCAGTATCGGTATCCCCATCGTAGCTCTTGTAGATACAAACAACATGCTTGAAAATGTAGACCTTGCCATACCTACCAACAATAAAGGTAGAAAGGCACTTGCTCTAGTATTTTGGCTACTTGCACGGGAGATCATGCTCGAAAAGGGTAAGATAGAGACAAGGGAAGATTTTACTTTCGAACTGGACGATTTCGAACAACGCTTGTAATATCAACTATCAGTACAATCTGATGGTTTCAAGATTCCATGGTGTTCTAGATTCCATACCGTATTTTTTGTAGATGGTACTTGCAAGATTAGTGCATTTACCCTCTTCACCGTGAGATACAATCACACGTTCCGGTGAGGGTTTCATGCCGCTTATGTAATGTAAAAGTTGTATCCTATCACTGTGTCCGGAAAAACCTTCACAAGTATGTACGCGTAGCTTGATATTGTAATCTATGGGTGTCCCGTTTTCCATTAGGGTGATATGGTCATATCCTTTTTGGATACGATCTCCGATGGTTCCGGAGCCCTGATAACCTACGAATACTATGGCCGTTTCCGGATCCCCGGCCCAAGATTTAAAGTATTCAAGTACGGGACCACCGTTCATCATACCAGCTGTAGCCAGTACGATAGACGGTTCAGCGGAGTCGCATATCTCGCGTCTCATATCCATACTATCTACCTGATTGAACACCGGCGATAGGAATGGATTTTCGTCCTCTTTGAATATCTTTCGTTTGAGTTTATTGTTCAAAAATTCGGGATAAGCGGTATGTATGGCGGTAGCTTCCCAGATCATGCCGTCAAGGTATATGGGTACTTCGGGGATATCGCCCTTCCTCATAGCTTCTTCGATAACGATCATCACTTCCTGAGAACGACCGACGGCGAACACAGGAATTAGAACCTTTCCCTTTGCTCTGTCAAGGTGCTGTATCAGTATATCTTTTAGCTGTTCAACAGCGTCCAAACGGCTGGGCTGTATATCATTATAGCCACCGTAAGTGGCCTCCATGACTACAGTTTCGACTCTCGGGAATTTATTAACCGCCTGATTGAAGAGCCATGTTTTATCGTATTTTATATCTCCTGTGAATACCACATTGTAATCTCCATCACCGATATGCATATGAGCTACGGCTGAACCTAAGATATGGCCCGCGTTATGCAGTGTTAGTCTTATATCTGGTGCTATATCCGTAGTTTCTCCGTATTCCAATGGAATGGTGTGTTTGACTGCTTCACGTATGTCGCTTGATTTATAAGGTGGATCTCTGGCATCCCCGACTGCTACTTTGATGAAATCAAGTTGAAGTAGGGCTGCCATGTCTCGTGTAGGTGGTGTGCAGTATATCGGTCCGTCATAACCATACTTGAAAAGTGCAGGTATCAGTCCGCAGTGGTCAAGGTGTGCGTGAGTAAGTACGATGGCATCGATGGTATCAGGTGGTAAGATCTCAGGTGCGTTCAGATACGGAGTACCGTTGTTCGGTGAAGATACATCCACACCACAATCAACTAGGATCTTACTGTCCCTTGTATGTAGAAGATGCGCACTTCTACCTACCTCTCTGTATCCTCCCAGGGCAGTTATCCTTGCAAAAGTTTCTCCCTTTCTTTGATCTCGGTTTATCTTTCGGCCAAGTGCTTGAAGGAATGTTTTGCGTTCCCCTCGGACCGCTCGTAGATAACTACGTATATCTTTTACCGTCTTCGATGGTATCGGAGGTGCTCTTACAACATCCGGCGCCCATCCGGTCTCTCTCTTTATCTGGTTGAGCACATTTCCTTTTTTACCGATGGCAACACCGGGTGCCTTGGCTTCGATGGTGACTTCGCCAGTATCTTCTTTGAAGTACATATCGATTATCTCGGCTTCTTCCGGTACGATCTCCCGTATCTTACTTTCTGCTTCTTCTATTTCGTCTAACAGCGAAGCGTCAGGTCTGATGGAAACTCTTCTCTTCAAAAATTCTGCCAGCTTCTTAACTACCTCTGAATCACCGGTGAATTCTTTGAGGTCCTTAGTGTATATGACCACTTTAGAACCTTCGAATTCGATATCTGTTATTCTTACCGAAGTCGGTATAACTTCATCAACCGCTCTTCGGGCTTCCTTTAAAACGTCTTCAACACTCATAATATTTCACATTTTGATTATTTGAAATGGTTTAACCTCATATTACAACATCATCCGCGGCTTTCATAGTTTTTTGAGACCTTTTTCTTTGTTGATCTTCGACATCTTTTTGTCGATCTCTTTCTCGCTGATCTCTTTGAATCCATCTTTCTTTGTGATCGTAGCCACGTTGATCCCGTCTCCTGAAGCAGAATCTCTACTTGAAGACACCATCAAACACAACACTGCCAAGTCTACACCTTCGGCAACAGTCATGCCTTCTTTGTAATGATCTTCGAGTACGCCGTAAACAAATGGAGAACCGGAACCAGTTGTTGCAAAATTATCCGGTATAGATCCTCCGGCTGCATCCAGAGAATATATGTGTCCGCCCTTGGAGTCCACTCCGCCTAACAGTAGTCCGACCCAGAATGGCATCCATCGGCGTCCTAACAATATGTTTGACAACATAGTTGCCGAAGCTTCCAGCGTCATCTCCTTTTCTCTTTTCAATTGGTAAAGTTCTACTTCTGAGCTGAGATATCGTGCCAAAAGCTGTCCATCGGCGACGAGACCGGCTATGGTAAGGCACATGTGATCCCCTATAGGGAATAGCTTCTGAGTCTTCTTATGAGCTATCATATGCCCCATCGTGGCCCTTCTCTCCGTAGCCATGACTATTCCATCTTTACATACTAGACCTAATGTTGTAGTTCCTTTCTTTGCATTTTGTTCCATGATTTCACACTCGTTCCCATCTATAACAAGTAAGGGAATATTGGGAAATATTTTCCTTATGAGTTAGTCTTAAACCAACGCAATGAAAGCTGATGCCTCCATCTTGCATCTGGGAAAAGTAAGTTATTGTATATAACTCTTTTTCCATTTTATGGATTTGTAAGATCTGTCAGGTAGTCATCTTATTGGGGATAACTGTTACCCAATAAACGGAACCTTAAAATCTCTGATCTCATTAAACACGGCCACATATATATGCTTTTCGTCAAAATCCGCACTTTTTCATCAGTAAACGATATAAAGGTAATAGCTATTTTCATGACCGATGGACAGTTCAAAGGATATTTCGGGGAAAGTTCGCGGAGCTCTAGATAAAGGAAATTTTGTTATCATAGAACGTGAGATAGGTGCGGAAGACGGTCTTACACTTGCAAAGAACGTATTGACAGATTTCGATGTGCGTGAGGCCACTGCATCCATCAAAAGTGATAATGTGTTCAGCAGAGCCTTACCAAAACATTCGGAGATGTTGAGGATCAGAACTCCGCCTAAAGTCATGATGGTATACCTCTCAGATATGAACGGGATGCTACTTGCGGAAGCTCATCGTGAAGAATCCAGTATGGATGCTGACATCTTCTCTGGGATGTTGAACGCTGTGAGTAACTTTGTTAAAGATTCCATTCAACAATGGAGTGGAGAAGAAAAAGAAGACGGAGGCGGTTTGGATGCACTGTCATACAGGGATGAAAATCTAGGAAATCTTACCATACGTATCAGAAGGGGAGAAGACTGTGTTCTCATCGTCACGTACAAAGGAGACATATCAAGGTCGATAGAAGGTGACCTGGATAAAACCATCCGATATATCAATGAAAATCATCTTACGGATCTTAAAGAGTGGTCGGGAAACACGAATGAGTCTTTCCTAAATAATATCACCGAAGAACTGAATAAAACGTTCCTAGGGTCGGGAAGATATGACGGCGTCTTAGATATGGAAGATATCATGGAAAATAAAGAAGAGATCAAAACATATCTATCAGAGAAAGTCGATGAGATCTCAGCGAAGGGTGACCAACTAGCCTTCTTATTTGATGATATCGAAACGATAGATCCGCTTTCCTTGGACTTGATAAAACATGTGGTACATAACACAGATGCCGTCGTGATCTGTCAGCACAATACGGATGTTCTAGATGAAACTGAATTTAACGAAGCCGTGGGGGAGTTTATAAGGGAACAGGAGGACGAAGGTAATTGCACACATATTTCTATACGTTCAGACATAGATATAGAAGAACTCGTACGCTCAAAATTAACCGATGTGGAACCCAAAGCTATGACATTACTTAGTTATGCCGCGATGATCGGTACCTTTGATACGGACGTGTTGAAACAAGCGCTCAAAAAAACCGATATAAATATCGGAGATGTGATGGATAAACTGAAGAAGGCCGGCATAATAAAAGGTAATAGATTTGCCAATAGCCGCCTAAGGGAACGTGCACTCGAAGGTATACAAGGAAAAGAAAAAAAGGAGATAGAGTTGAGGGTCGCGGCCGCACTGATCAAAAACAATTCCCCTCAATACAACATCCGCATCGCCGAATTGTTGCTGCCCTACGCATCTAAATACGATATCATCCGTAAAAAAGCGGTAAAATATTCCATAAAAGCAGGTGATCAGTACTTACGTAGTTTTAACACGGATAGCGCATTGAAATTTTATAATGATGCTATCGCTCTTGATAGCAACGAAGAAAGAAAGCACCAATTACTTGAAAAAACTCTTATACTGGAAAGTTTGACTTGGATATAAGCTTTAATTTCGTTTCATCTCTTCTTCCAGTAGAGATTTATTTTGTTTAGTCATCGTTCTAGATGGGTCGATGGCGAGTGCTTTATTATAACAATCCAAGGCTTCCTGCAGCCTGCCTGCTTCTTTAAGGGCAACACCTTTGTTACTCCACAACCCGGCATCGTTCGGTCTTGCAGAAAGTCCTTTGTCATATACATCTATGGCTTCTTCCCACTTACCCATGCTTTTTAGTGCTATACCAAGGTTATTCCAAACGGTAGAGTCGCCTGGGTTGATCTCTCCCGCCTTTCGATAGGTTTCCACAGCCCCCTGCATATCTCCCATCTTTCTCAGTGCCAGACCTTTATTGATAAGACAATCTATATCACGTGGATTTATCTCTAGTAATTGGTCGTAAACCTTGACTGCCTCCTGTAAACGGTTTGACATCTGGAGGCAAACAGCTTTGTTGAACAATGCTCTTGTGTTATGAGGTTCGGATCTGAGTAATTTATCGTAAAAAGAAACCGCTTGGTTGTAATCTCGCTTCTTCATATACCTATCTGCCTTGGCTAAAAGATCAGTGGTAGATTCCGATGGTTCTTCTGTGGGTGGTTGGCTGGCAACTTCCGGCTGTTTTGCTGGTTGCGGAGGGGTAGGTTGAGGTTTAGGTGATTCTTTTTCCGTTTTAGCGGGGGCTGTTTCAGGTATTTTCTCCGAAAGCTCTTCCGGTTTGCATGCTTTATCAAAATCCTTTGAAAAGGCGGCAACGGTCTCTCTATCGAAGGCGTCTGGACTAACGGATACCATGATCGTAGATCCGTTCACGGAGCCTAGATCGTTTATACGTTTAAAGAATTTCTTGACGTTCTTAAAATCGTTCTCCAGCATGAGATACTCGCAGCCCTCTATCAACACTACACATCCCGGATTGTCGGTTACAAAGTTCATCACACCTTTGGACAGCTCGAAGTCCAACCTTTCGGGACGGACTGTGTCGTCACCACCCTCTGAATCTGTTAACCATACTATGGCTGCGGCTTCCAGATCATACATCTTTCTAAGCTTTTCTGGGTAAATTGTAGTTATACACAGTACTGGGTGTTCTTTGATCAGTTCTTCAAGTAACACGAAGCTTTTATCAGGTCGTTCCTCGTACAGCAGGTAGTTTAGTCCGGTTTTCAAGTAGATTCCCCATTTGTTTTTATGAACCTTCATGCCAATGGATGTAAATAAAAATAACGGGTGTTTAAGACAGAAAGTATTTATGTTTTGATGAGAATCCTTGATCAAGATGGAAAAGGAAGAAAAGGAAAGTGATGATGAAGAAAAACAAGGTATAGTCCGTCGTGTTAAACGTAGAGTGGGTAGTGTTTCTGACCTTACAAATATACTACAAAGCAGAAAGACCACTCTTGAAAACAAAGAAAAAGAACTTCAACAAAAAGAATCGGAACTCAAAGAGTGGGAAAAAGAGATATCCGAAGAACGATCTCATATAGATGAACTTTCATCCAGATTGAACCAGAGGGAAGAGAAGATCGAAGAAAAAGAAAACGAAATTGAGAGCGTTAAGTCTAAATTGAGATCTTACAAAGAAGAACTCGACGAAAGAAAGGTGGAAGCGGAAGAGATGGAATTGAAGGCTTTAACTATTCAGAGCGAAGGAGAAGAGGAGATGGAAAAAGCCCTCAAGTTGAGGGAACGACTCGACATAATGAAGGAAGAGATGGCTAAGAGAGACGAGATGTTGAACAAGAGAGTCCAGGATATCATCTCCGGTGAAGAAAAATTACAGCATGAAAAGCGTATCTTCGAAGAAAAACAGAAAGGTGTCGAGAGTCGAGAAGAGGGACTAAACGAATTAAGAGAAAACCTTGAAAGAAGACGTGATGAACTCTTAGATAAGGAGAACGAACTAAAAGAATTAGAGACAAATCTCGAAGAGCGTCTTGCCGATGCAGATATGAGGGAAACGGAACTTGAGTTTAAGGAAGAGGAATTGAACGAAGAAATACAGAAACTAGAGAATAGAAAACTAGATCTACGTCGGGAGATCAAACAGAGAGAAGCAAAACTAGAAGAGATCCAGAAAACCATCGATATAAGAAGCGAAGAATTGTCGAAAAGAGAGATGGACTTGAAGAGGACGGAAGCCAAGTACGATGAAAAGATAGAAGAATTAGAAGAAAAGAGAAAATATCTGCAAGAGATGATATCATCCATGATGGCAAGAAAGGATGAATTGGACAAAGTTGAGATCAGTTTGATACGTAAGGAGAAGGAACTTTTTGGACGGTTTGATAGTTGAGATAGCTAAATGCGGATTCGATATCGTTTTGTGAAACCCATCGTCTGTTGTTGAACGCCGCTTCGGCTCGTGCATACTTTAAAACAAGATCATAAGGTCTTTGACTATCTTTCGCTGAAAATATGCCACTCAATTTCTCGCGTAATTCTATTTTTAAAGTCTCTGCTATGTTGATCTCAGGAAGTATCTTCCTGGCTTTACCGATCCGGTTTATGAATTCAGATTCCACATCATCGAATCTTTGTGTAAAAGCTTCTCTGTTAGATAGATAATCTCTCTCTCGCTTCACCATCTCTATACGCCGTTCGATATCATCTATCGGTTTGACGCGTAAATAAAAATCGATATTTTTGTAACTATCTGAGGAGTCGTTGTTTTCGAGCAAAATCAATAAATTGTCGCGTTCTTTTTTACTTCCCCAGGAATCCAATATATCTTCTTTTTTGGATTTTGCGTAGCGTTCAAATGATGGGATGACTACGTACTCAACCTTAGTATCGTTTATGATCTTTTCAACATCATAAGATCCGTAAGAATTGGCTATGAAAAAGGTATCTGTATCTTTATCCGATATACCATCTGCTATATGACACATGGCGTTAACAAGCCGTAATTTCATGGTGTGACTAGGTCCTTGGATCATCACAACGCCGAGATCAGAAGATATAGCGCACATAGATAGAAATCTCTTCAATGGATCTTGGCCAACAACGGCTGTGAATGGAAAATTTCCGGTTCTTTTTTCCATGGTAAGATCACCTTATATTATCTCGCATACCTTCCCCCATCAAAGGTGCAAGTGTGCTGATGCTTTTATTTATCACTTCGTTGGTAACTTCACTTCCATTCCATACCGACATTGCTTTTGCCAATCGCTCTATCTTTATCTCAGCATCATATCTGTTTATCCCCAATTCCATACAGACTCTGATGATATAGTCAAGTAATTCGTCAGATAGTTCTGTTTCGTTACTTCGTGTTTCTTCGATACGCTCCAGTGTTCTTTCTATAAATTGGTCACCTCTATCCCCGCCGAATATCGGTGGTAGAATATCTTCGTAATCTTCTTTTGTGATCACATGTCCTATAGAATGATCGATCAGATCGTTGTATCTGTTGCTGTCTTTAAGTGCGATCACAGAGAGGTCAACATGGAAAGATTGGGAATGTTCTTCGTTCCTTACTGTGAATTTCCCCGTGGTCAATAATTCTTTTAAAAATGCAATAGTATCCGTATCCATATCTTTTATGGATTCGATGACTAGTAAGCCTCTGTTAGCTTTCAAAAGTGTGTCCGAGGTCAATACATATTTAACGAATAATTCACCTCTGAGTTGTTGAAGGGATTCATTTCCCTTTATACGAACCAGCGGTAAAGGTATTTCGACTGTTTCCGGATCTTTATCATCCCATCTTATCCTGCATTCCGGACACAGATCATCACTCTTTGGGTGGCAGTTATTCGAGCACTCCGGTAATGTTTCGATGGTGATAGGTAATTCAGAAATGATATCTATCGCATCGCTAAATTCATCATATGTATATCCGTCAACGAGTGAAAGTTTGATTTCATCTTTGGCGGCCAGAGAGAATGCGAGTTTACTAAAAAGATATTGATGGGAATTGCTTTCATCGATGGCCATGGAGATATCTGTTTGTTTCAGCGCATCTGCAAGGTCCTCCAGATTTGCCTTATCTTTACCCTTGAGCGCGGCAGAAGCTTTGGCCAGGCCGATTATATTATTGATCTGATCGGGGTCAACGGCATTCCGAAGTAGATCGTTGATGTAATCCGGGACATTTACGTATATATCACCGGCTATCAGACCGTTTATGATATCTATCTTCTCCAAACGACTCGATCCTAATTCTTCCATGAATTTAGTATGGTCGGTTTTTGAATCTCTTTCCGCGTTGACCATCCACAGTTTTTCTTCTACTACATCTTTGTACCGAACATGGAACTTGTCGTCCAAGTCGATATAATCTTGATCTCGCCGCACGATCACACCATGTGGTCTGAAGGGATATGATTCTGTGTATTCGGCGTTGGATGCATTACATTCACCCTTATTTATCCCTGTTTCGATTAGATCTGAAAATTTATCATAAGCGGCTTCGTCTTCCACGAAAAGAATACCGTTGTGAGCTTTCATCAATGTACCCGGTTGAACGAGGTATCTCACAAATAGCTCTCCTCGAAGATCTTTTTCGTTTTGGTGTTCTGAGACATAACCGATGCCTGCCGCCCTTGATATAGTGTTCATATCCTCGTTGACTTTCAACAGACACTCTCGACAAAGATCAGAAGGGTCATCATGTGGTGAACATCCGTAGTGACAGTCTTCATTTACCTCTATCTTGATAGGATGATCTTCCAATATCTCTTTTACTTTACTTAAGGCTTCCATGCTATAACCGTCATAGGACAAACAAGTGGTGTTACTACCAACAAAAGAAAGTAATATCCCGTGCAGTATATCTTCCACTTCTTTTTCAAGCTCAAGATCCGAAGAGATGTATTCGTCCTCAACAGTTAAAGATAGATATCTACCATCGGTCTTCCATACCATCTCTTCGCAGAGAGCCGAATCGTCACCCACATTGATAACTAATGGCCTTATGTTCACATAGTCCATTTCAGACGATAGGCGGGAGAATTCATCTTGGATACTACCTCCCATAGATAATGGAACATTTGCACCTCCATCGGTAATTATTACCATTATAGGTACCATCCAGGGTTCTTTTCTCATTATATCTTCAAGGACCCGAATTCCACTTCGTAGACCGGAAGAAAGCGGTGTAGTGCCGCCGAACCCGATAGAATCTATCAATTCTCTGCCCTTCTCGATATTAGATGTGAAGGGTAAAAGGTAGTCGGCCTGCTCACCCCCGGCAGTGATAACAGCGATCCTATCACGTTTTTGATAGGTATCTAAAAAGATTTCATCAAGGCATTTTTTTGCGACCATCAACTTGCTGCCTTCCATCATCGAGCTGCTTACATCAAGGATGATAAGTGTGTGGGTCGATATCTTTTTTCGCTTAACTTTTATCCTATGGTCTCTCTTAGATATCTTGATCTTACCATCGGTAGAATGTGAAAGTGCAGATAGTATAGTAGGTATGAGTGCGATATCGCCGATATCATCGGAGGTAGGCAATTTGTATCGGATGTATTTACCCTGACCTCCGGTGGTTAAAAGTTCGGTACGTTTACCGGATGGAAGGTCGCATACGTATATCTGCCTTCTTTTCTTGCTTGCTAGGGAATCGAGTATTTTTCCTATGTTTTTTCCGATGGCGGGATTTATCTTTTGCCCCCTTTATCTCTGTTCCTTAACGATAGAAGGAGCAGTGCTTTCATCACTTTTTCTAAGTACTCTGGTTCTCCTTTCTTACGGTTCCAATCTTTTAAGATCGGCCCGTCTACCCCTTCGATCAAATTTACTGAATTAACGAGTGCTTTTCGACCGTAATCGGACATCCCTCCGGAAACCGTTGCTGCAAGTACAAGTGTCTTTCCTCGGGTCAAGATTATATTCGTACCGTCCGCAGCCTTCATCTTCAACAGCATGTTAGGTTTGAATTTTTTTGCCGTTCTTATGTAGTTGCGTATATCACTCACTATATTTCTAGCGCCCTTTACCCCTCTTTCGGGAGACAGTTTGTGCTTGTACCATTTTATCAAGAGTATGCCTTTAGGTCCGTGGAAGAGGAATATATCATCTATAGGCATGGCTTTAGAAGGTATCTTAGTTTCCTTGTGGTGTACTTGAACAGATTCTCGATATTCCTTTTCATCCGAATCTTTGATGAACTCTTCAACAAAAAAGTTTTCCTGATAAGACCGTTTTATATCTTCAACTTCATCTCTTACGGATTCGGCATCCATTTCTTCCTTTAGTTGTGATACAACAGCATCTATGCGGTCCTGTAATTGAGGTATCTTCATATCCTCCAATTCATACCTCAAGTCGCGAGCATCTATCTTCTTGACCAAATCTTCAAAACTATCTTTCCATTGATCCATCTTGCCAAGATCGAATGTCATATCCAGGAGATTTTCAGCTTCGTCAAGATGTTCTGCTACATTCATGTCTATGATCTTGTTTCGCATATCCCGGGATAATTTTACTGCATTACCGAATTTATCCATCACCTTTTTGGGGTCCCCAGCGTCGTTCAGTTCTTCTTCGACGGGAACAACATAGTAGCCTTCGGCCGCCCACTCGAGTATCTGCGATTCGTATTCCTCGTGTTTTGTATTATCACTTTGTACCTCAACCACATTGAAGTCTTCGAAATATTCCAAAACATTCCTTATAACACGTTCGTTAAGACCCAGATCCGCAAGTTCTTCTTTTGACTTCTTGGCTAGGTCGTTCATATTTTTTATACCGGAATCGACTAATCGTTCCGCCCTTTTTTCGCCGATTCCATGGATAGCTTTGAGTTCGTTTACTATTTCCATAATATCACCTTTTCAATACTTCAAACTTGCCGTCATCGAAGATCAAAGGCATGAAGCCTCTCTTGTGATGGGTCTGTCTCATCTTTACAACTTTAAGGTAGATATTAGTTCCAGTATCCATCTCCTCTGCCTTCAAATGGAGTATTCCGTCCGAAAGGAAATCCTCCACACCATATATTCCATAAACGTCCTGGCCTTTAGGTATCTCCGATATCAAGAATGTAGTGAGACCTATATCTCTGAGGCCTTCAAAGAAATAGAAAAGATCCTTCCTTGGGTTGTCGAATTCGTTTACGGCATATAATGCGGCTAGAGAGTCGAAAGCGAGTATTTCGCATCCGAAGGCTTCCTTGTACTTTTTGATGACTTTCAGCGTTGAGCCCAGCCAATCGATCTTCTCTTCTTTACCTGCTTTACCTGTATCTTTTCTCACTTTGGACAGGTCGATGATCACCGGGTTCGCCATACCTTTCAATGGCATTCCCAACCGCTCCACATGGGTGATGATGCTGCCCTTGCTCTGTTCCAGCGAGATGTACATGCCTTTTTTGTTGTGCTTCTTGTAAGCGTTATAAAGTATGCTAAAAGCCACGGATGTCTTCATAGAACCACTGTTACCAGCTATAAGTACTATGAAACCACTGGGAACGCCGCCTTCCATCTTTTCATCAAGGCCGACTACTTCCGTAGGTACCCTATCTATAGAAACCGTGCTCTTTACAGGTCGTTTAACTTCTTTCTTTGCTTGCTCTTTACCTTCGTCTTTTGTTGTTTTAGTGCTCCATGCCAAGTGAATACCCCTTTTATGGGGTATAACTTAGGAGTATTTTAGGTTTTGGTAGTGTAAAACGCCTATTTGTGCGTAGTTTACCATTCCATATCCTCATCTTTTTCTATCTGATCACCGGCTTGCCATCTATCTTCCGGTTCCGGCTCACCTTCTTCGATGATATATCCTTCATCTTCTACCATCTCCGGCTCCGGTTCTTCGTACGGTACTTCTTCTCTTTCAACAGGCTCTCTGCGCCGGGGTTCCTTTTGCCTCATACTTTTAGGACGTCTAAAAAGAACTATTATCGAAGTCAATGTGCCGAGCAGTAAAGCGATTATCAGTAGTATCAAGATAAGGAAACCGAACTGATTGAGTCCGTTTATTGCGGAATTTTTGTTTACCCAGGAAGGTTCATTTTCCACTTCGAACATCCTACCGTTGTCAGCAAATCCTTGTGCATTGAAGTTGAGATAATATTCTCCGTCCTCTAGTTGTGGTATAGTTATCTCGACGACACCGGATGTGTTTTGTGTTGAAATTGTTCTGGCGAAATCTTCGCCGGATATCCTGTAGCTCAATTGTATCGTTTCGGGAAGAGGTTCGTTTCCCCGGGATATCAGTTCATAGCTGACACGCAATTTTTGTCCGGGAACGAAAACTCCGGTAGTGTAATCTGATCCGGTAAGTATATTCACAGAAAGCAGATATCCAGCTCTCTTTGCAATGTCGATATTTGCGGTTATCGTGTTACCACCGGTTGTAAGAACTGTTACGCTTCCAGTGTAATATTCCGTAGGATTTTGCGGTATGGAAAAACCAAACATTCCCCCGACGGGCGTACCCATTTTCACTATATGGCCGTATGCATTGTAAACGCGATATTCGATCGTGTCTATAGATCCTTGTGGGATATGAAGTAGTTCGTATCTAAAGGTAAGGTTATCACCGCCTTTTTCGAACTCATTATCATCTGAATTAATCAATATCCTGCCTAGATCTACAGGTATAGCTATCTCGTTCCATCCTACTGTTTCCTGGTCATATCTGGCATACACTGAAACTTCCAGATTTCCGCTGGTTTCAGGGTTATAATCCGTGGGTATTTCAAATACGATGGAACCGCCTGAAGCGTATTCGAAGGCGTGTACTTTTTGCGAGTCGCTCACATAATACTTGACATTCGCTCCTGTGACGATTTCTCCCTGCCTTGTTACGGAATAAGTTATCGTAACGGTGTCTCCGGGATAGTAATGATTACCGCCCTTATCGGTTCGGAGGTGTATCGTCAATACTCTACTAAGGTCAACGACTTCGAATTGTTCTTCATCTTCATCCCAGTTATCATTGTATGTTCCATTGGCTCTGATCGTATATATGCCGGCTTCTATATCATCCGACAGCTCGATCCAGATGGTCCTGTGGCCGCTGGAATCTGTGGATGTTTCTACCGTATATTCCCCAAGGACATCGCCGTCTTTTAATAATTCAACTTTGAGGTCGGCGTATCCCAGATATTGATTCCAACCATAATAGTTTGCACTTGTAACTACATCTAGATAGATGGTCTGTCCAGGTAGATATTCATGATCGTCTAAAGTTATATCTGTAGATAGTCTTCCCACATATCTCGTCAACCTTCTATCATGGGTATGTCCGGAAGTGTGATTTGCCCAGACCTCGATTATAAATTGATGATTTGTCCTAGCGTCTTCTGGCAGCATGAAGCTGAACCAACCCTGGGTCGTAGTTCCCTTGAACATCACTTCGTCGTTTGTTTCGTTCCTGTAGGTTACACGCCATTGAACTGTTACTCCCGTTGATTGTGAACCATCAAGGATATTTTCGATCGTGTAGTATGCTCTTACTGTTTCCCCGGGCAAGTAAACTTCCTTTTCCGTTTCTACATCAAGAGTGTATTTCCTAATAGTAAATTGATGAGAACCGATAAACCTGCCGTCGTCGGAGCGATTGACGACAACATAATATTCTCCATCGGGTGTATTACTCGGTATCCTATAATCTGCATTCCAAAATTCATCCAAGAATTCCTGGTCTTCCCATTCTGCCCCCTGTAGTATCTCATAAGATCCGGATATCTGACTAACGATGGTGATATCGACTTCGTCGGGAAGGTTACTCTCTATACGTATCTCTATGTCCTGACCCTGTGTATAGCGAGTTAGTGAAGGATGTATATATATATCCATCGAGATAACATAGAATGGATCCGATGCGTATAGGGTCCCTTTTATCTCTCCGTCGGAGATATCGCTATCGTGGCTGTAAAGAAAGATATCATAGTCGCCTTTAAGTTCATCATAAGGCAAGTGAGAGATATAAAAACTACGATTGGCCGATCCTAGGTTATCTAAATTATGCCAGCCTATTTCGTAAGGTTCTTCTTCGTGTTTTTGTAAGAATACTCTGACCCTATCGTCCGGATACATCTCGGGCGTCCAACCATGCTGATCTAAGACTTTGAGATGATAGTATAAGTATTCGTTTTCGAAGAAGTAATCCTTCTCCGTTGAGTAATCCGAATCCGTGGTGACTATGATGGAGTTGTCGGTATAATCCGGTTCATAGATGGTTATCTGTTTACTGGCAACGACTTGTTCGCCTATGTCACCACCGTAATCATAAGTCACATTAAGATAATAATCATCGTAGTCCCAGTTCTGATGAACCATAAATGAACTGGAAAAATATCCGTCCGTCAATGTACTTCTAGTGTGGTCACTTACAGGATTGGCCTCTCCTTTCTGGAAAATACCCACATCTACGTTTCCCCATTCCAACGGTTCGTCGAAGGCATCACGGATATAACCATCGTAATATATCAGACTGCCCCTGACAAAATTTTCCCGTTCGATATCTCCGGCATTATCATGCCATGTCTCTACGGAAGACCCGTGAGCATAGTTTGAAAACACTTCGAATGTAGCGTTTGTATGGTCTCCCACGGGATGACTTATATTCAGTGTGTATGTACCAGTTTGATAACCGGAAAGGTCGAAGTAAACAGGTGGATCCTGTTCCCAACTTTCGTAGATACCATTTATACCAGTTGTCACACTCATTTGATCTTCAGTGATACCGTTTTCATCTTTGATCTTCAATGTAACCGATGTCTCTGTAGCGTTAGCGTTTTCCGTTATGGACACTTTAAAATAAAGAAGATCTCCCTCTAAAAATTCATTTTTCAGAGTCCCATCCACATCTCTCGGTGTGATTTCCCCTAAATACGTCTGTCCCATCACATTACCCGTAAATAACACGGATAGAGTGGATATCATCAATAACGTTACCAAGGCCCAGCTTACTATCTTTTTGTTTCCCATTCCGAACATCCTCCATTATATATTTCTGACAGATGATAAGACTGGACATATATAAATCTTTCAGTACAACGGTCGAACTTCGCACATTAAAGCACGATAAACTATTTTTACCAGGCGGCCGTATTTTTCTGTTATAGATGTCAACAAAAATGCCGAAGCCTTCTTCCAAGATGATCGTTAAGAGGTTCTCCGTAGTTATCGTACTAGTGTTGATGCTGATATCATCACTGCAACTAGGCGGTACCTTAGGGTGGACATCTAACGAGGAAGAATTGAACTGGAGATTAAGAGATAACGGACCGGTAGAGATAAAGCTGAAATCAGCTGTTTTTGATCCTGTAGAGAATGGTTCAACGATGGCCTCGCTGAACACAATCTCTTCTTCATCCGGTACCGGTTATTACATCGTCCAGTTTCCTGGACCGATAGAGAACGAATGGTTGGAAACATTGCAGAGTAGCGGCATTGAAATCATAGAGTATATACCGGATTATGCATACCTGGTCGGTATCAACAGCGGTGTGAAGATATCATCCAATGAACTATCGTCGCTGCCTGTAAGATGGGCGGGAGAATATATCCCCGAACACAAGATCCACCCTCAAATAGATGTCAATGGCAGTGGAACTGTCAATATAACCGTGCTCATTTTCAACGATGAAAACACTAAAAATTCGATTGAACTAGTCAGCGAACTCATGGACCTTGTTTTCTCCGTATGGAGTACCAGATCATACACGGGTATCGAAGGAAGCATCCGCGGGAAGTTTCTGCTGGATGTGGCCATGATTCGAAACCTATATTGGATAGAACCGTTTTCACCTCCGATCCTTTCCGACGAGGCTTCCGCGGAGATCGTCGGAGGTAACTGGACTGCCGGTTCACCATGGGGAGGACCTGGATCATACGTCAACTACTTGGGATACGACGGTTCGGGCCAGAAAGTGGCTGTCGTAGACACCGGCATAGACGGGGGGAAGGACAATATCGTTCATCCGGACCTGAGAGTAACAGAATTCTTTGATTATACCGATCCCGACGGTACGGCCCGGGATGGACACGGACACGGGACTCATGTTGCAGGCATTGCAGCAGGTGACGGTTCTACAGGTACAAACGATTCATACGGCTATCTGTACGGTATGGGCGTTGCACCTTCCGCTGAATTGGTGGCACAAAAAGTGTTCACCGATGACGGGGTTTCACAATTCCCCAGCCCAAATGTCCTGATGGCCGATACCTACAACTCCGGCGCTTATGTATCAAGCAACAGCTGGGGTGCAAGGGTTTATGGGGAATACACCGCATCCAGCGCACGCTACGATGGTTACGTTAGAGATGCACTTCCCGGAACGTCGGGGGAACATCCGATGATAATCGTATTTGCAGCAGGTAATGACGGACCACACCCTACCACCATAGGTGCACCGGGAACGGCGAAGAATGTGATAACCGTAGGTGCATCTGAGAATTATCGACCCTATCTGGCTTCCGGAGCGAACAACATCGATGAGATGGCATCTTTCAGCAGCCGCGGTCCCACAAGTGACGGACGTATAAAGCCCGATATCGTCGCGCCTGGCACTTACATCTCATCAGCACTATCGAGCGAAACAAAACACTCCTACCCATTTGTGATAGATGAGCACTATCATTATCTCAGCGGTACCAGCATGGCTGCACCGCATGTATCAGGTGGCGCCGCTACATTCGTACAATATTATGAACAGGAATACGGTGTGAAACCCAGTCCCGCACTCACAAAGGCTGCCCTGGTCATGGGTGCTAACGATATGAACAGGAGCGGAATACCGAACTTCGACGAAGGCTGGGGGCGGCTGAACTTGAGCAACGTGGTACGATCCGACGGGAAGACATTTTACGAAGACCAGATAAAAGGTTTGACCACCGGAGATAACATGACAAAAAGCGTTTACGTGGGCAGTCTTGATACTCCACTAAAAGTCGTAGTGACATGGACTGACCCACCGGCCTCACCCACTGCACTGACCACCCTAGTGAACGATCTTGACCTTACAGTGACAGGGCCAGACGGAAAAGTATACAGAGGCAATCAATTCTACGACGGATGGTCCGATCCCTATGCGACAGATAGAGATGATCTCAACAATATCGAAGCTGTTTACATAGATACGAACGATCTAAAATTAGGGGAATATACCATCAAGGTCCGCGCCCATAACGTACCCATCGACGGAGTACCCAGTACCTCAAAGGTAGATCAGGATTTTGCGATGGTCATGTCGTACTCTCCGCCCTCGTCCAAAACGAATATCGGTTTCGACAGGGAGGTTTACAATACGGAAACACGCCCTTTGATCACACTAACTAATACCGAATTATCAGACGAATTCTCTGTAAATATCACCAGTCATCTTACAGGAGATATCGAATATATAAAACTGACAGAGATCAGAGATGATATAGGCGTTTTTACCAGTGATATCGAACTGGTACTGTCTTCTGAAGCGATCCGGAACAACAGCCAACTAGAGGTACAGGACGATGACATAATAACTGCTTCTTACCTTCACATAGACGATAGAACTGGTGATCCCACATGGACAAATGCTACTGCACGTATAGATGTAACACCACCGGACATATTTAACGTTAGCACGGAAATACTCCCTCACGCCACGACGGAAATATCGTGGGAAACCGACGAACCGAGTTCTTCAAAAGTTGTTTACGGAAAAACGATACCACCCACCGATACGGTTTATTCACCATCACCACAATTGGAACACCGTATACTACTCACCGAACTCGACGAACTTTCGACCTACTATTTCTACTTGGAATCCGTTGACGAAGCAGGCAATAAAGAGATCGATGATCGGGATGGTAAATACTACACATTCAACATCTCCAGATTGCCGAAGATATTACTCGTGGACGACGATAACAGTCTTAACAACGGTGGGCCGTATGATAGTAGAATGGTGGAGGACGACAATAAACCACTTTACAGCGATGCTTTGACCGCAGCAGGATATCCGTTCGGAGAATATGTGGTCACCTCCGGACAGGATGGCCCGCCTTTAGAGGTCATGCGAGTTTACGAGATTGTAATATGGGTTACCGGGTATAATGGTTATTCTAGAACGAGAGAAAGCACTCTAACCACCAAAGATATTTCCAACCTTGAATCGTACCTTGATGAGGGCGGCTCGCTCTGGTTGATCGGTCCCCTTTTGGCTAACGATCTTCACGGGAGAGGAAACTTTGTGACTTCCGGTGATTCATTTTTGCGTAACTATATGGGTGTGGAAGCACTCTATTCCAACCACGAACCAACTGTAAACCCTGTCAAGGGTGTCTTTGGAACCTTCATGGAAGATATGGAGGGCAATATCGAAAGCCACTGGAAGAAGGGGGTTACCCGATATGACGTAGCATACGAACTGAAACCGAGGGCCGGGGCCTATGGCGTGGTGGAAAGCGGGAGCATAAGATATCCGTACCATGGTGTTGCATACGAGAGAGACTCATTCCGCACAGCCTTCTTTGCATGGGAATTATCTTTCGTCAGACCCGATGAGATGATAGATTCCGTAAAGAGAACTATCGATTGGCTCCTTGAACCTCCCGTCGGTGTACACGTAAGTCCGCCTGAACAGACGGCCTACGGGCTACCGGGAGACACAGTCGAACATAAACTCAAGGTGTTCAATACGGGAAGGAACGGGGCTGATACATTTGATGTTTACATAGAAGATCCACACTGGAATCATGATATACTGTATACCGATGGAACTTTGATCAAAGATAGCAACCACAACGATATCCCGGATACAGGTAGGATCTCCGTAAGCGGTTCAAAGTTCATTATCGTCAGTGTGCATGTACCCGAAGATGCCGTATATCGGAAGGATGATACGATCTCGGTGGTTTTCCGATCTTCATTAAATCCTTCGATCTCCGGAAAGGTAAACATACGAACAGTCGTCCCCATCGTACCCACATGGCACGACGACTTCGAGGATGGGAGAGAAAACTGGTCTGTAGATTTCGACAACGTCGACACCTTATGGGAATCGGGAGATCCCTCTGGATCCGAGTACGGCCCGGATTCCTCTCATTCAGGAAGCAACTGCTGGGGAACGAATATCGATTCACTTTACACAGATCACTCTGTAACCACCCTCACGTCGCCCCCTATCTCACTGAAAGGTGTAAACACCGCGGAACTATCGTTCATGCATTGGTATCACATCGAATCCATCAATGACGGAGGGATCGTGGAATTATCCTATGACGGTGGTAGAACATGGTCCAGATTGACGCCTAAAGATGGGTATCCGTACACCAGCGGAATATTTGGGGGCTTGGGAGGAGAGGCCTACAGCGGTGCTAATAAGGTATGGACTCAAGAGATATTCGACTTTTATGAATACATAGACCGTACGATAATGCTCAGATGGCATTTTGCCAGTGGAGATGGTTCCACTCGCGCAGGATGGTACATCGACGACGTAAATATATCCGTGTCACAGGCGGGTATCAGGATCGACGAACAGGTACAGGGCGGAGCAGCCCAACCCGAGGAGGATGGCACTTATGAAATATATCTGAGCAATCGGGGAAGTTCCGACGATGTTTTCAATTTCCAACACTTCTCTGACCGTGGTTGGGAGGTAAATTTCTATGATACTTTATGGAACCCGATATCCGATAACATCTCTGTGGATGCGGGGAAAACAACCAACTTAAAGGTCAATGTGACCGTTCCTTCTGATGCACTACCTGGAGATGTGCCCGAAAGAACAGAGGTCGTGTTTAACTCGTCTGTGGACCCTCTTGTTGGGGATACTGTTGTACTGTTCACGTATCCCAAAGCTCATGTCCTGCTGGTCAACGACGACGGAGGTATAGGCTCTTCGGATTATTTCAAGAATGCAGTTTCATCCACCCATCGAACGTTTAACGAATGGGTCATCGCCGAACAAGGACCACCTGACCCGAACTGTATGGCCTCACACGGATCCGTTATCTGGTTTACCGGCAACCATAGAGGGACACACTCATCTTCTTTAACTGACTCTCTCCCCGATAAGCATCGTAGCGCCATAAAAGCATATCTGGATATGGATGGGAAATTGTACCTCTCCAGCCAGGGAGCCGGGTATATAGCCGACGAAGAAGGATACGTAAACTTCATGACACAGTATTTCGGCTTCAGATCCAGATTGAACTGGTGGTCGTATCCGAGTAGCGCTTACGGAGTCGATGGTCACCCTATCGGAGATATGATGGAATTAGACATATACAAAAACGGTGAATTTTTGGAGGAGCTAGATAATAGAGGGATATACGGAGAGGTCAGAGGTAACGCGCGTGAAATATTCAGATTGAGAGAAGGTTTCGCTGCCGCCACTTCCGTGGACGATACGTTCAAAACGGTTTACACAGGATTCGATTTTGCGGCGGTGGCGAACGCGGATACAAGGGAGAGCTTGATGCAGCGAATACTCGCATGGTTGGATCCACATACCCATGAAGTCAATATAGGATCGTCTTTGGATACTAAAGAAGCCGCTGAAGATACAACCGTTGAATATATGGTACGGATCAGAAATCTTGGAGAAACAGCCGAATCTTTTGAACTCGAAGCTAATTCAGAAAACGATTGGCACGTAGAATCATACCATGTTAATGGCTCCGGCCCTCTGGCCGATACGGGGATTATAGAAACTGAAGGATACAAAGATATACTTCTGCGTGTTTCAGTACCACAAGATGTCCAACCAGGTATAACAGATAATGTGACGGTTTATGCCATATCGGTTACTGACCCGAATGTGACTCATTCTTTGATGATAAAAACCGTTATACCGTTACCAAAGATCACCTGCGAGCCGGATCTAGTAACCCACCTGGCAAATCCGGGGGATAGTGCGGTCATCCCACTCAGAGTACATAACAAAGGTGGTCTCAACGATACGGTAGATATGGATTACACATCCATACACGGATGGCCGTACGACATCCGTTTCGTATCTACCGGGTCGTCACTCACGGATACGGACGGTTCGGGCGAGAGGGACACCGGTGATGTGCCCGGTCTCACATACGTTGATATCGAATTGGTCATAGAGGTACCAGTCAACGGAACGAACGGTGCCACCGACTTCGGAACAGTAACCTTTACCTCATCCAGAGATGCTTCGGCGGCATTCAGAACTGATGTTAAAACATTCGTCCCGGTAACATTGAATTGGACCGACGATATGGAGTCGGGTAAAGGTGGATGGATGACACTGGATAACAACAAAGGTACGGCATGGGAATTGGGAAACGTATCAGGACACATATACGGCCCCGGAACACCCTATTCGGGAGATAACTGCTGGGGTACGAACATAGATTCCAATTACACCAAAGCGATAGCTACCCTTACATCTCCAGCCATAGATCTAAAAGGGGCTTCATCAGCTGAAATTAGTTTCTACCATTGGTACTCTATCTGGGGTGACGACCCGGGGAACAGTAATGACGACGGAGGGTTTCTGGAGGTATCGACAGATTTCGGTGAAACCTGGGATTATGTGATCCCCAACGAGGGATACAACGAAACCATCAGTCCGGGAGTGTATCCTGACAGATGCTACGGCCAGGATAGCAACGGCTGGCTTAAAGGCAGCGTCAACCTCACAGAATATATAGACAATTACATCCTCTTTAGATTCTATTTTTACGGCACTTCTACAGGAGCGGCAGAGAGATGGGCCGGTTGGTATATTGATGATTTCAGAGTGAACGCCACCTTCCGACCGGCGGCCGTGGAAACTTCGATAGACAAGGAGAGCACTTACATCTCTTCAGAAGGACATGGTAACTACAATGTCTCCATCACCAACCTGGGGGCTAGAAACGATAGTTTTTCTATCATTATAGGAACACCGATAGATCACGGCATACAATCTTCCACTTGGACATATGATCTCTATCACCAAAATGGAACAAAATTGACAGATACAAACGGTGACGGTTACGCGGACACTGGAAAAATTCGACCACAACAGACCGTAAAAATACTCCTGGTCGTTACCCCTCCTAACGAAGCAGATCCAGGCAGTTTCGATGAAAAGCCACTGACGATAGTATCTGCCGATGACGATAACATCACAGACGAATACACCGTTCATACGATGGTGCCTTATACTGTGCCTTTCTACGAGGACATAGAAAGCGGTGAAGGCGCATGGAGGCACTACTGGATAAGCGGTGATAACATACCGGACAATTGGGAGATCTCGGATGTAAGAGCATACAGCGGTAACCATTCCTGGTGGAGCGGGCCGGAGATAGCCACGTGGAAAAACGGGGGTGACACCGCTTTGGAGACTCCATATTTCGATCTCACCGGAGCTCCATCCGACTTAGAGATGACCTTCTGGCACTGGTACTTCTTCGAGAGTTACCGATATTCGGTGATGGACGGAGGTATAGTGGAGATATGGGATAATGTGACCGGGGAGTGGAGCCAGATATACCCCGAAAGGGGATACGATAGGACACTGAACCGTCTTCATAAGAATCCGCTGGGAGGGATGGAAGCCTTCACCGACAGAGAGAGCTTTCCGTTATGGGAACGCGAAAATTTTTTCCTGGGCGAATATGCGAATCTAACAGTTAAGATAAGGTTCAGAGTCGGCTGGAACGCGGCGGACAGGGGTATCAAGGAAGGATGGTATATCGACGATCTTTATATCGGTTCACCGCTGCCGGATGTGGAACTGGATACCGGAAATATCGAAACATATTCATGGCCTGGAGAAACCTCCACATTTACCTTCGAGATCACCAACAGCGGTAAGATCGCTGAGAACTTCGAACTTTCGGCCCTATCGTCCGGAAACATCAGTGTGGACATACTCGACGCCTCATGGTCGTCGATCACCGAGACTGGCCTCATGGAGCCGGGAGACCGCTTTGTTTTGATAGTTAATGCAACCACCGATGACCTATTATCTCAGGGGATGCAAGAACATGTTACCATCCACGTTGATAGCGCCTCCTCATCTCTTGTATATCGGAGAGCCTGTATCAATATATCCATTCCCATGACCGGCCCTTACGACAGCGACTTCGAAGAAAACGCCACTGATTGGTCTCACGCAAGGATGGACGGCATGACGATCACGGACAACTGGCAGATCACGGAATTATACGGCATAGGAGATGTATGGTGGAGTGGTAAAGAAGATGGAGAATGGCCTGTGGGAGGAACGAGCGCACTGATATCTCCTTATATAGATCTTAGCGATACTTCACCTATCGTTGAGCTTTCCTTCCTGCATCATTACAGTTTCGGTGATAATTTCTACGGATATGGGGACGGAGGAGTTATCGAGGTATGGGATAATGAAACTGAAACTTGGACACGTTTGGTTCCGGAAAGAGGTTATCCCGGTGAGATATCAAGGAGATACGGTAACCCACTCGAAGGACAACAGGCCTTTATCGGCTCCAGTAGCGGCTGGATATACGATAGATTCGATCTATCCGGTTACGGTGGTAAGATCATACGGGTCAGATTCGTCGTGGGATGGGACCTTGAAAATACAGGGAAGAACGGTTGGTACATCACTGATGTTTATATGGGGGGTATCGAAAATGCGGTTGTGACCGTGGACACCTACGGTGCCATCCAAGGGGACCAGGGTGAAACAAACATAGTGGTCGGCAGACTGAACATAACATCGAGCGATCATCCGATCTCCGTAGAACAATTTAGCTTCAAGTTATCGGGGAGCGGAAACGACGGAGATACGGCAGGGTTGAAAATATACGTAGATAACGATGGAAACGGTGTTTTAGAACCCGAATTCGACACGTATTTGGGCGGAGGTACCTTCATCAGGAAAAAACTACGGATCGATATCTCCGGTTTGAACGTACAACCCGGTGAGACCATGGGTTTATTGTTGGCCGTAGATCTGTCCGATCACGCACCCGTGGGTACGTATATGGGCGTTTCATTGGTGGATTCGACTGGTGTAAAGGTGGCTGCTCCGCACAGGGTAATACCATTCGAGAACTTGATAACATCAATGGTCACGGTTCATGGCGAAGATACGAGTCCGATACTGATCGGACACAGACCGACACGGGATGCAACTGCCGTCGATCTTCGACCGGATATAAGCATCGAATTCGACCAGACGATGGATAAACTGTCGTTTGAAAGGGGTGTTTTACTCACGGACGGTGAAGAAAGCTGGTCGCCTTCCGAGATATCATGGGATGACGATCATCGGATGGTCACTTTCAAACCGCCCTTACAGCTGGACCTGGAGACCGATTACACGGTCACACTGAACGCATCCTATGTAAAAGATGAACGGGAGAATTTCCTTGATGGCAATGGCAACGGAAAATACGAAGGACACCCGAAGGATGACTATTCATGGTCATTCACAACTGTGACTCCGCTCGAACACGATACCTTCCCACCCCGTGTGGAGACGACACGACCTTCGAACGGTTCCTCCGGTGTGGATATCGAGGCAAGCGTGGTTGTTACGTTCAACGAGAGCATGAATTTATCGTCCACACCCTCCATCGAACAGACAGCCGGTCACGACCCTGGGGGTTGGGAATTTATAGGATGGGCAGATAACCATACAGCAGTTTGGACCCATGCACCCTGGGAAACATACGACGAGATAGCTCTGAATATCAGCGATTACAAAGACAGAGCGGGCAACGTGGGAGAACCATATACCTGGAGCTTCATGACTATGGTCACGCCCCATGACAGCGACTGGCCGGTATTCAAACACGACCAGCGACGTACGGGAGCAAGTCCCTTCGAAACCGATATCGAAGACGGCGGGATACAGTGGATCTTTGAGACAGAAGGTGAGGTCATCATGCAGCCGGTCGTCGGTGAAGATGATATCATCTATGTAGGTGATCACGACGGCTATCTGTATGCCTTGACAAGGACCGGGGAACTGCGATGGAGTAAGAAGCTCACGGATGGTGTCCTACATGCCTCTCCCTCTGTAGGCAGCGACGGAACGATATACATGGGCTGCTCGGAAGGGTATATGTACGCCATAGAACAAGACGGCACACTTCTCTGGAGTGTGAATCCGGCATACGACGGTATAATGTCCTCTCCGATCATCGGAGAAGACGGAACCTTATTTGTCGGTTCTCTTGACGGTAACCTATATGCCATAAGTCCAAACGGTACACTCTTGTGGAAATTTAGAACCGGAGGACCGATCTCATCGTCTCCTGCCTTTGCCGATGATACGATCTACATAAATTCATTCGACGGATCGCTCTATGCTATCGGAGTAAACGGTACATTGAGATGGAGATTCGATACCGGACAGTGGTCATGGTCCTATAATTCACCAGCGGTGGATGAAAACGGACGCGTATATCTTGGTATGAATGTAATGGGCGACGGACATCTCTTTGCGCTGAATAGCGAAGGGAAACAGATATGGAACCACACGTTGAACGGTTCTGTAACAACATCTCCTTCGATCGCCCCCAGTGGTTCAGTGTATATCGGAGTATCCACAAAAGAGGAAGGGATCCTGCGTGCATTCAGATCCAACGGAACTCATCTATGGGACTACACAGAGGCAGTTCCAAATAGCATATCCGATATCTCGATAGATAACACCGGTAATCTGTTCTTCGGGTCAGATCGATTACATGCTGTCCATCCCGATGGTACTGAGATGTGGCTTTTTTCTCCTATCGATATGAACAAAGGTTTTTTCAACAGTCCGACCATAGCATCGAAGAACATAATATATATTACACATACGGAAGGATATCTTTACGCCATAGGAGAAGAACTGGAGCCGCCTTCAAGCCGTGCTGACCCTGAAGGAAGCCTTCCGAAGTACACCAATAAGAGGAATTTTACTATACCATTCCATGCAAACGATCCCATCGGTTTGGAGAAGATCACATTGTTCTATCGTATAAACGGTGGCGAATGGCAGATGTTCGATACCATATATCTAAACGGAACTGCATGTTCTAGTTTTTTCAACTTTACGGCAGCAACAGAAGGGTACTACGAATTCTTTACCAAAACGGAAAACATAGTGGGACGGAAAGAGCTGGAAAAAACGGAACCGGAAGCCATGACGACCGTAGATACAGTAGAACCACGGAGCACTGTAGGGGATGAAGAGATAGTGTATCATCCGCAGATGTGGTTCCATGTAATGTTGAGCGTTGATGATGATACAAGGCTGGAACGAGTTTTACTGTATTCCAAAAAGGATGACGGACCATGGGAAGTGTGGAAAAATATCTCACTGGTAGATCAAGAGCTGTCCATCTATGAAGGTGTTTTTAATTTCACTACATCAGATGAAGGTGTGTACGACTTTTATTCGGTCGCTATAGATGCAGCCGGGAATATGGAGTACAAATCGCCTACTTCTGAGTATACGGTAGTCGTTGACAAAACAGCCCCGGAGGTACTCAGTCACCGTCCTTATTCTGATGCGATAGATGTGATGACCGATACACATATAGAGGTAACTTTTGACGAAGATATCGATGGATCATCGGTAGAGGTATGGTTAAAAAAAGAGGAAGGAGGGATAGTGATTGGGGATTGGATCGTATCCGAAAGCGACACCATCATCTTTACACCACATGGACCTCTGGAACACTCTACAAATTATTCTGTAACCTTGCGAGCTGGTGACTTGGCCGGAAACACCGTTGAAATTTCCTGGCGTTTTGAAACTGCTGATGCAAAAGAAGAATATACCGAAGAAGGATCCCAAGAAGAACTATCCGAAGAGCTGGGGTTGTTCCTGATGATCCTGATGATGATCCTATTTGCCATCGCAGTCATGGTATTTTATCTGTCATACAGCCCTGTTATAAGGAAGAGGAGATGGAAGAGATATCGAAAAACGAACCTCTCCGATTACGAGAAAGAGTATTTCCGATGAAGGCGTGTTAGATACCGTTTTTTGGCTGTTGACGAGTTTGTTTGCCAGAAACTTTATTAAGAAAATATTACATCTGTGTGAAAAAGATGGGATGCAATGGAGTCCATAGCCGAAAAACTAGCTGGAAAGCAGAAGGAAATATCTATCGGAGAGTTCTTTGAGAGGAACAAACACATATTGGGATTTGATTCTTTAACCAAATCTTTGGTCACTGCAGTCAAAGAAGGTGTAGATAACGCCCTGGATGCGTGTGAAGAAGCGGAGATACTCCCGGACATCACCGTCGAGATCGAAACTGTAGCGGATCAGGAATACCGTGCGTCTGTTGAAGACAACGGACCGGGGATACCAAAGCGTAATATCGCTGATGTATTCGCCAAACTGCTCTACGGCTCCAGATTCCACGATATACGCCAGAGTCGGGGGCAGCAAGGTATAGGAGTATCCGCAGTAGTTATGTACGGTCAACTCAGTACCGGGAAACCCACTCTTGTTAGATCAAAAGTTAAAGAAAAGGATTATGCCATCGAGATGAACATCACCCTAGATACGAAGAAAAACAAACCAGATATACTTTCACAAGAAGTAGTCCTGTGGGAAGATAAGGAACACGGAACAATGTTTGAAACGCATCTTGAAGGCCTATTGAGAAGCGGTGACCATTCTGTTTTTGAATATCTTAAGAACACCGCTATCGTGAATCCTCATGCCAAAATCACCTTCATATGCGATGACGAAAAGACAATATTTAAACGCGCTACAGAACAGCTTCCACCTAAAACCGAGGCGGTCAAACCCCATATCAGAGGTATAGAATTGGGGACCTTTGTAAAGATGGTCAAAGACACCGACCGCAGAAATCTCAGTTCTTTCCTTGTCAATGAATTCAGCAGGATCAGCTACAGGACCGTGAGAGATATCTGCGGCGAAGCAGAAATAGACGAAAAGGTTTCACCATCTGATATGGATATAAGCGACTGTAAGAAAATACTCAAGGCGACGGAAAAGGTCAAGATAATGGCACCTGAAACGGACTGTTTATCGCCTATAAAAAGCATGTTGATCAAAAAAGGTTTGAAGAACGTCTTAAAGGGCTACAAACCTGAATTTTACGCACCCCCGACTACACGTGAACCGGCAGTTTACGGAGGAAACCCATTCCAGGTAGAAGTCGGGTTGGTATATGGAGGTAATTTACCCTCAGAGGGTTCGGTAGGAGTACTGCGTTTTGCCAACCGAGTGCCTCTACTTTACAAAAAAAGTGCGTGTGCAACCACTACCGCTATCAAGAATATCGATTGGCGTATCTACGGTCTCGATCAAAGAGGAGGTACGGGCATGCCTTCCGGGCCAGCTATCATACTTGTTCATGTGGCCTCCACAAGGGTTCCATTCACTTCCGAAGCAAAGGATGCTATAGCCGACATCCCCGAAGTGGTTGATGAGATCGAAAAGGCTCTGAGAGATTGTGCAAGAAGTATGCGAACACATCTGAACAAAGGAAAAAGACGTAAAAAGATGGCTGAGAAGTTCATGGTCGCTAAGGATATACTGCCCATGATAGCAGAAAAATCTTCCGCTATAGTGGGTAAAGATATACCTTCACTTGAAAAGGTTATGACGAAGATAATGGGAGTCGTTTACGTAGAAAATTCCTTCAAGAAGAACGGAAAGAAATGGGGTGGAACTATAGACATTAATAATTATACAAGTAAAAATCGTAATATCCATGTATACATGGAAAAACCCTATCCGGAGACCGTCCTTATTTCATCAGACCCCGAACCGGTGCACGACGGAGATCATCTAAAGTGGAAACTCGATACTCTGAAACCTTCAAAAGGACAAGTGATTACTTTTGAGTACAACGGGGATCTTGTTAAGGATGATCTGGCGAGTATAGAAGTTTACATAGAAGGTGTTCCGGAAACGGAATTGATAGGGGCGGATACACTACCGGCTGATTGGGGCATAGAGATGGCAGAGATAAAGGAAGGTGAGTAGAATGAGAGATAGATATCAAAACGCCTTTAAAAGCCTGGAACAGATAGCGGAACAGTTTTACACGCAGTTGGATAAAGGTAAGATACCGGAGATGAAGATCGCGACCCGTAGTAAAAGTAATATCAAGTTCAATAAACGTGCGGGTGTTTGGAAATTAGGGAATTCAAAAAGCACACGCTCGGCTAAGAAGATAAGCGGAGCGATAATGATACTTCGCACTCTGTACATGCTAGATTTTATTAGAGATATGCTCGACACCGAAAAATCATCTACTTTGAGGGAGATGTACTATATCTCAGAAGGATGGAACAAAGCCAAATTCGGAGATCAAAAAGAGTCGGATAGACTCGCAGAGGACATAGAGATAGTTACAGACTGTCTTAGAGAAGATTTTAAACTGAGACCAGAAGAGGACGGAGCGAGGATAATCGGAGATATAGTTGTCGAAGAGAAGACAAGAAAGGGTGATCTAAGAAAGCTTAACTGCCGGGACGATGTCGGTGATTCAGGCTACACCATACCATACAATGTAGAGAAGGACAAACTCAACTTTTCTAACGTGAATGTAGATTTCATAATCGCCATCGAGACAGGCGGTATGTTCGACAGGCTTGTGGAGAACGGCTTCGATGAAGAAGCAAACGCACTGCTCGTCCACCTGAAAGGACAGCCAGCTCGGTCGACTAGAAGATTGATGAAGAGATTGAATGAAGAACAAGGTCTTCCGGTAGTCGTTTTTACCGACGGAGACCCTTGGAGTTTTCGCATCTTTGCCAGTGTAGCGTACGGGGCGATCAATAGTGCCCATCTATCTGAACTGCTTGCCACACCTACTGCAGAATATGTGGGTATCACGGCCAGTGATATTTTAAACTACGATTTACCAACGGACAAATTGAGTACCACGGATAAAAATGCATTGAAACAGGAACTCGAAGACCCAAGGTTCAATACTAGATTTTGGAAGGATGAGATAGAAACCATGCTGGAGATAAACAAAAAAGCTGAACAGCAGGCTCTGGCAAAGTATGGTTTGGACTACGTTACCGATGTATATCTACCCGAGAAACTAGGTGAACTCGGACTGATGTGATCTTTAAAGACCGATCCAAACGTTTCCACATATTTTCCTTAACGTGGAAACGGCCGAAAGAGCTGCGAGATAACTGGTCCCGGGATTGTCCGGAGAGGGTGCATTATCACTCACACACTTCAGTTCTCCTGCCTTTCCCTTCAACCTGATAGTGTGCGTATTACTTTTTGCCGAAGGATCACATATTATCTTAACATTCGTTCTTTGAAAACCTATACCAGAGAGACTAAGAGTTGCGGCGACATTAACATTTTTTGGGAATTTTTTGACTGCCTCGGAAGCCGGTCCGTCATAAAGCACGGTTTCTTTCTTCAGAGAATCCAAGTCGATACCTCTTTTGATCACGTACTCCGAATTCTTTAGGGCTGCCGGCGGCTTGCGAGTTTCCAAGGATATTTCGTCGATATCCGTGATAGCCGCTGAAGTTATTCCGTCTATACCGCAGATCGCACCTGACGGGATATATATATTTACATCATTGTCTTCGGCAAGCTGGAATATATCTTCTCTCAGTTTATCATCTACGAGAGCACCTATACTCATGATCATAAGATCGACCGCTTTTTTTAAGGATCTAGGACCGTATTCACCGACTGCGGCCTGCGATGCAGCTTCTACGACCAGGTCTACTTCTGGAAAAGCTTCATCGAATTCGTTGATAACCTTCGCCTTACCGAATCGTTCGCAGGATCTTCTGGCTTTTTCCGGATGATTATCTAAAACATAACAGATTTCAACCTGATCCATGCTCTCGCATTCTTTGATCAATTCTATTCCGATAGCCCCTGCACCTATTACCAGTACATTCATACAAAGATGTACGTTAGAAAGGCATATTAAAGTCTTGTTGTAATTTGGAAGTTCGACCTTTGTACCAAAGTTTATTTAAAAAGAGATACTTATAGATTGATAGTGGTAATCATGGAATGGAAAAAAAATATCATATTGATAGCCATGTTTCTTATCTTGGCAATTCCTTACAGTGGATCAGTTCTAAGCCAAACTTACGATCAGAATGAACCTCAAAATACACCTATAAGTGAATCTTTTGAAGGTACATATCTCGCCTATGACGTAGAGATCACAGAAGATATGATCATATTTACCGATGTTACATATAGCTATGAAGATGAGGAATACGATGTATTTTCTGAGATGATCATAGAAGGTGATTTCAATATGCCCTTTGATTCGAACTCCATCTTTGAAAATGATGCTTTTCAATTTGTCAGAAAAGGATTACATCTAACTTTCAACGATACGGAAAACGGAGAGCTAAGAATATTGCAAACATCCATAGATCAAGTCGAAGTGAAAATTATCATCGCGCCGGGAATTGAGTGGGAAGCTCCTGCAGAAGATCATCTTGGCCTTATAATTTCAGATGAACACAAACTTACCATCTCATGGTCTGACGGCAGTCATATACGTGTAGAAAAAATTCATGATATCGTGGATATTTCATTCACTCTACATACCGGTGGCTTCGTAAGCACTTATATGGAATACATACCACAGGAACAAGAGCCCGAAGAACATATTCCACAGATATCTATAGATAGTCAGGGATATATGAGTAAAGAGGGGGCAGATATATCTGTTGTAAAACGGAAGGTAGTAAAAGGAGATGTAGAATTGACGGTTTCTAGTGATATTCCAGGCAGTAGGATAATTCAGCTCAATTTAAGTCGTGCATTCATCGGTTCAGAGATCAACGATCTTTCAGACATCAAGGTTTCTTTGGACGGTGAAGAACTGGAATACGTGGGAGCTAACAAACTCCACAGTACAGAGGAACAAGGTTATTACGTTAGTATAGTGAACGGGGAAACCCATGTATTTTTAAGTATCGATTCCACACAACATGAAGTCAGAGTTTATGAAGTTTCACAAGAAGTTACATCCGCGGCTCAACCGCTCTCGTTCACAGAGATGGTCGGTATCTTCGTAGGTATAGTCGTTGTTATCGGAGGCATGACTGCACTCTTTTTTAAGAAAAAGATGTGAGTTAACGTATCATCTTTGCATATATCCTTGTGATATCATCTGCCTTAGCTGAGCCACGCTTCACTATGCCTTTGGTCGTTTTGATCCGCTGTATCACTGCATCGTAACGGCCGACTTGTATCGGGTCGTTTATGTAAAACTCTTCTTCGGGTGGAACTTCGAGAACACGGGATACGGTATTTCGTCCCTTATGAACGGCAACTTTAACCAATGTTTTGTCGTATTTTATCGTCCATATCGTGGTAATATCCTCTGCCTTAGCTTTAGTAACCCTTCTCGGCTCGGTCTCGATTGCTGTTATCTTGGTTCTTACTCCATCGACTAAAAGTTCGTCGTCAACATGAACCCATTCGTCCGGAAGCAGAGATATCGAAGTTTTTTCTGTTTCTTTCTTCCAGCTGATTATCAGAGGTACATCTATTGCGGTCTTTTCTCTTATGGTCTTGTGCCTTGTGTGTCCGCATTCTTCGCATTTTACCACGCCGTCGATAGTTATCTCTTTTCCGGATGTTCCTACTTCACCCTTGAGTATTTTATGAGGGGTTTCAGTTTCACATACGGGGCATATAAGATTATATGTTCCGGAAATATTCATGTTTTATCACCTATTTCTACAATACATACAGCCTATCTATTTTAACCTTACTCCCATATCTTGTATCCACATCTGCATCTTTCACCCTCAAGGGGTTCAGAACAATCGGGACATTTTGCCCTTTCAAGGAAGGCCTCCAGCCATGCATCTCTGACCACATCGGTATCCGCCCGGATGATCTTTCTATAGATCTCAGCCATGGCCTCATCGGTGATTAGTTCCTCAAGTTTCGTGTGATCTCGTACCTTTTTGATATCATCAGACACAATGGTCTTTCGCATGACAGCTGCCAATATGATACCGGAAACGAACCCGGCTATGTGTGCCGCATGTGCTATATTCGAATGGGGATTCAATAGTGCTATACCGGTTTGCATGGCGATGAAGACTCCCACGGCTAGATCTACTCGCACAGCGGGCATGAAGATGGGACCTAAAAACATCGGTATCTTGTCCCTGGGATATAGGATTACCATCACACCCATGACCCCCATAACGGCACCTGAGGCCCCTAGATTTAGATTGCTAGAACCCCAATTCACCATGTATTGACCCAGGGTGGCGATCAGACCAGTTGAAAAAAAAGCGAGCGCAGTCTTACTTTTACCTAACCGGTCTTCCAATGCGATCCCGATGAAGAACAGAACGAGTATGTTTCCGGCGATGTGCATAAAACTCCCGTGAAGGAACATCAAAGTAAAAAAAGTGTATAGCGAACGCCCTGTTTGCAGATATACAGCGCGACCGGCTAGATCTTGGTACACAGTATTGGTTATATCCGGATATCTTATACCCGGTATGAACACCATCATGAATATCAAAAGATTTACGATCACCAGTACTTGTGTGATATACAATTCAGTCTTCCAGGCAACTATCAAACCGCCTAGGATCATCGCGATTACCACATACGAAAGCCAATACATTGTTCGAGCTATAAGACAGGTGGGATTTAGTATTATTGAATCATTGATGCATGTCCGTAAATTAGTTATACACTATCCTACTTCGCCCAATCGGTGTCAAAATGGAAAGGAAAAAAAAGAATGTAATAATAATGGGCGCTGCGGGAAGAGATTTTCACAATTTCAACACAGTGTACCGAGACGATCCAGATTATCGAGTGATAGCTTTTACAGCAACTCAGATACCTGATATAGAAGGCCGTAGATATCCTCCAGCACTTGCGGGAGAACAATATCCCGATGGTATACCTATAGTTCATGAGGATGATCTTCCGGAATTGATCGTAGATGAGAATGTAGAAGAAGTTGTATTCGCATACAGTGATGTTAGACACGAATATGTGATGCACAAAGCATCTACGGCTATAGCACTCGGGGCGGATTTCGTGCTCCTTGGAAATGATTCAACCATGATCAAATCACGAAAGCCATTGATATCTATTTGCGCTATACGAACGGGATCGGGGAAAAGTCAAACCACCCGTAAGATATGTGAATTACTCATCGAAAAGGGAAAGAAAGTAAGTGCCATCAGGCATCCCATGCCCTACGGAGACCTTGAAAAACAGGCGGTCCAAAGATTTGCAGAGTATGAAGATCTCGACAAACATCTATGTACCATAGAGGAACGTGAAGAATACGAACCATACATAGATAAGGGAATGGTCGTTTATGCAGGAGTAGATTATGGTAAGATACTTATCGATGCTGAGAAGGAATCGGATATCATAATATGGGACGGTGGAAACAACGACACTTCTTTCTACAGACCGGACCTAAACTTTACAGTACTTGATCCACATAGAGTGGGACATGAACTGCAATACCATCCCGGTGAAGTCAATCTACGGATGGCTGATGTCTGTATAATCAACAAGTGTGATTCCGCCGATGAAGAAAATATTAAAGCACTTGAAGAAAACATCAAAAATACCAATCCCGATGCAAAGATAATACGAGCCAACTCGCCGATAACCGTTGATAAACCTGAGATGATAGAAGGAAAAAAGGTCCTAGTTATCGAAGACGGTCCAACAGTTACCCACGGCGATATGGGTTTTGGAGCAGGTCTTTTGGCAGCGAAAAAATACAACGCAGCAGAGATAATCGATCCCAGAACTTCTGCAGTTAACTCCATCGATGACACATTTAAGAAATATACTCATCTGGAAAAAGTACTTCCCGCAATGGGTTACGGAGATTCTCAAGTAAAAGATCTCGAAGAAACTATCGAACGCTCTGAATGCGATGTTGTTGTTTCCGGAACACCCATAGATCTAGAAAGAGTGCTCAAAGTCAGCAAGCCGCTAGTCAGGGTAAAATACGAGCTAGAGGTGGAGGACGAATCCGTACTGAAGGATATACTCAAAAATTTCTGAGTTATCCACCGGGTAGTTCGATCCAGAACCTGCTGCCTTTACCCAATTCAGATTCTACACCCACACGCCCGCCCATCCTTTCCACTCCTTTCTTGACGATGGCCAGACCTATTCCGGTCCCGGGATAGGTTTCACGACCGTGAAGACGTTCGAATATTTCGAATATATGATCGGTATTTTCCGGAGCTATGCCGATCCCTTTATCCTCAATCCATATACGCACATTATCGTTTACTTTTTCGCCTCTTAATTTGATAACGGGATGTTCTTCCTGCTTCACGTATTTTATAGCATTATTAACTATGTTGGTCAATATCCTGACCATCGTAGAAGGGTGTGCTTTGATATCCGGCAGGGGCTTTTCTATGGTTATCTCCGCTCCACTGTCTTCTATATCTTTATCTAACCGATCCATCACCCGTACTACGATATCCTCCGATGAAACAGAGGTTATGTTTATCTCATTTGTTGTCATCCTACTGTAGGCGAGGAGGTCTAGGATCAGAGCATCCATCCTTTCAGCAGCGTCCACCATCTTTTGAGAGTACTCTTCAACTTGCTCAAGATTAGATCCTTTATAATCCTCAAGCAGTGCCTGACCAAAGCCTTCGATGGCCCTCAATGGTGCTCGTAGGTCATGCGATACCGAATAAGCAAAAGATTCCAGTTCTTTGTTAACTTCTGCTAGTTCAGCGGTCCTTTCTTTTACTAATTCTTCAAGATGATCTTTGTATTTTCTTAACTCTTCTTCGGCATACTTTTGTTCTGTTATATCTTCGTAAGTACCCAATACTCCGATGGTTTCTCCATTAGGGTCTTTAAGAGGAACTTTACTGGTCCTCAGCCATATCTTTTTACCATCGGGGGTTGTTTGGGGTTCCTCGTATCCTATCTTAGGTTCTGCACTTTCCATCACCTGTTTGTCGTCAGACCGGTAGAGCTCGGCTTGTTCTCGCCAACCCAACTGAAAATCGTCTTTACCCAGTATATCTGTGGGTAATTCCAGACCTGCATCTTTTGCAAAAGGTTTGTTGCAGCCCAAATATATTGATTCCCTATCCTTCCAGAAAACACGCACAGGTATGGTGTCCATAACGTTTCGCAGAAATTCCTTCGTCGCCTTCAGGCCCTCCTGATATATCCTACGTTCGGTTATATCCAAAACGATGCCCACGAAGTACTGTATCTCTCCGTCTTCACGGATGGCATCACCGTATTCCTCCATCCAACGGATGCTGCCGTCGGCATGTACGATCCTATAATTAAGATGATAGATCTTTTTATCGGCGACAGCGTCTTGAACATCTCTGTAAATGCCATCCTTGTCTTCCGGTAAATAAAGCTCGGAGAAGCTCTTCTCACCCTTTAAAAATAGCTCTTTCGGATAACCGGTGACGCTCTCCACAGCATCGTTGATATATGTCATAGACCAGTGTTCATCATTGTTTATCATATAGATTATACTCGGTGCACTATTTGCTAATGATTGGAATCTTTCATCCTTTTCACGGAGTTCGTGTTCGTGCCGGATCCTTTCTAAAGATAGTGTCAGATGTGACACAAGTATCTCAGTTAGTTCAAGATCCTTTTCATCGAAGTGATTTAATTCTTCGGATAGTGCTTGAAACACGCCGTAGATACCGATAGGGATACTTATGGCCGACTTATACGTCTCACTTTTCGGAACAGCCTTCTTTTCCTTTTCTATATCTGCGATCAAGAATGATTCTCTCTCTTCATATGTCTGGCCGGCTACACCTTCGATGGGGTAACGGGTTCCTTCTTTCTGAACACCACCGATCGTAGCTTTGACTACTAATTCATCATCTTCCACCATATCTATACTACATACTTTAAAATCAAGTATGCGACGAGCGGCATCCTTTACAAGGTTGAAAAGTTCTTCTTCTCCGCTTGCCGTTTTCATCCTCATTGCTACATCGTGAAGTTTCTTTATCTTGACTTCACTCTTTCTGAGCATTTTTTGAGAAGCGATCAGTTTGTCGCGATCTTCTGCTTTTTTCAAGGCTAGCTCTGCTTGTTTCGCAAATATGTTTAATTTCTTAACATCAGATTCGTCGAATTTTTCTTTGAGTTTATTTATGGACAGTACACCTATTACGTTGTTATTGTGGAGAAGAGGTGTAGAAACAACAGATTCGTATTGATCCTCCCTTTGATTGGTACCGGGAATATGTATAGAATATGGATCCTCTTCATCATAATTAAGATATATTGTTTTTTCAGATCGGAACGCGTTACCGGTGATACCCTTTCCAAAAGGTATCTCATAGTCCATTATCTCATGGCTGTAAGACTTGTGATTGGAATAGATGGGGACGAGAACTTCCTTTGTGGTATCTCCTAAATAGACGGTACAATCAGATGCTTCTAATAATTCAGTTGCCTCATCGGCTATTTTTTTGATGACTTGAGATAATTCTTCCTCCGCTGCGATGGAAAGCATGGTTTCGTATATACTAACATATGTTCTCTCTGAATCCTTCAATGCTTTTTCGGCCTGTTTACGCTTGGTGATATCTCTTATGAAAACGAAATCCGCAGGCTTGCCTTCGTAATCTATTATCCCTGCATTGAGTTCCACATCCAACCTACTTCCGTCTTTTTTGAGTAGGGTGGTATCATATACCTGCGGAACATCCTTTCCAGCTATCCTTTTTTTGTAGCGATCCGAAACCTTGGGTAGTTCGTCCGGAGCTATATAAATGGCGAAAGGTGTTTTCAGAATATCATCCACTGAGTAACCGAGCATCTGAGCCAATCGTGGGTTAACATATTTTAACTCTGCATCTTGGACTACTGCGATACCATCATTTGCACGTTCGATAAGATTACGATACTTTTCTTCACTTTCTTTTCTCTCTTTTTCTTTGGTCTTCGTTTCTGTGATATCGGTGATGAAACCTTCCAAGAATTCGATGTTATCATCAACGTCCCGAACACCGCTCCCCTGTTCCCATACCCATTTCTCTTTTCCGTCCTTACTGAAGATACGATAGGTAAGCTTGAACGGTTCGTTATTTTTGAGGGCGGCCTTAACCGCTTCCTCCACAAATGAAACATCATCGGGATGCATCAGTTCAGCAAAGGACAGGACGCGATTATCAAGAAGTTCATCGTGATGATAACCGGTTAGGTCGAAACACCCTTCACTGACGAATTTCATGGTCCATTGTTTATCGTTCTTGCATCGATATGCCATCCCGGGAAGATTACTCATCAATGTGGAAAGCATCCGCTGGCTCTCTTTTAAAGCATCTGTGATATCCCTTTTTTCACGTACGGCAGCTACATTTCGATGGATATCCTTTGCCACCAATTTTAACCCGGAATTTTTGTTTATATAACCGTCCGCCCCCAGATTGAGAGCTTTCGCAGCTATCTTTTCCTCACCTCTGCCGGTCAGGAATATGAACGGTATATCTATATCATTTTCCTTCAATGCCTGTAAAAATTGAAAACCGTCCATACCTGGCATATGATAGTCCGAAACCACGATATCATAGTCTCCGGCTATAAATGCGTTGAGTGCCTTGTCAGGCGATGAGAATGTGTCGATACTAAAATCATCATCGAGTTTATTCAGATGTGACCTTAGTTGTATAAGATAATCTTCTTCATCGTCAACGACCATTATCTTTACTTTGCCTTTCTCCTTCTCATTCACGGTCATTCATTTCCACCTGCAATGATAGAAGTTTTAAGATGGAATAAATACCAAAGAGTTGTTTGATCTTTTCTTGGATCGATTCCATCGCTCGATCTTCATCTTTGATCAGATATTCCTTGGTGCGTATATGTTCCTGTTTCCTGAGAAAACCGGCTTCCTCAAGTTCATAAAGACAGGGATATACTATACTGGTACTCAGAGATATATTGAAAAGTCTTCTAAGGTCCTCACCGAGTTCTTTACCATTAGCACCGTCCCTTATGGCTATCAACAGCAGGAATATCTCCTCCAAACCCCAATCTTTTATACGCTTTTTGAGGACTTCGGGTTCAAATAATTCTGCCACCATGCTGGAGAGGTGCTTTTCGATACTTTTTTTATCGTCGGATAATACGGATGCATGAAGACTTTTCAATTCTTCAAGGGGACTTTCAAAACCGGTGAAATCGAGTATTGACGCTATGCATTTTTGGGTTTCCGGAACCCAAGACAAAGTCACATACACATTTTTAGATCTGTTGTTTTTATCTACCAATCTCATCTCGTAACTTTTCTGAGATAAACTTGTATCCACCATACCCAACTTGTGAAATCTGTCGACTCGTTCGGTATCCTTTTCGTTAACGAATTGAAGCCATTTCTTTTTATCGATCAACTCTTCACGTGTGTAACCGGTGAGTTCCTGAAAACCTTTGTTTGCCAGTGAAATAGTCCCATCCTCGTTTATAAGGACGGTGGCGGTACCGGTTGCATCGAAGATGGTCCTATACTTCTTTTCACTCTTTGCAAGTTCGCTTCTCATCCTTTCTTGTTCTAATCTAGATTCATGTAGTTCTACTTCCTGGAATAATGTCTGTGTGAGCATGTTATACTGTGCCCGGGGATCGCTTTCTTTGATGAGATACCTATTGGCCCCCAAATTCAATGCGTTCATGGCCACTTTTTCTTCCCCCTTTCCGGTGAGGAATATGAAAGGAATCTCATCGTCGTACTCCCTTATTCGTTTCAGAAGTTCAAGGCCATCCATCTCCGGCATCTTGTAATCGGATACTATCGCATCGTAATTATTTTCATCGACCATCTCTAACGCTTTCACTGCGGAGTCTGCAGTATCCACTTCGATCTCTTCACTCTTTCTCTCTAAGAATACCTTTGCTTGTTCAAGAACCGCCGGTTCATCATCAACTATCAGGACAGATGTCATGTATCACTCACTACGGTATCAACGTATTTCTAAGATATATAGTTTAGTGCGATTTATCTCATCGATATAGATAGAAAAAAGGGGGGAAGAAGGTTATCTTGATTTTGTCATTCATCGGTTACTTCTGACCGTAATATCAGCATCGAACCAACGGATAGGGAGGACACTGACATTATGCCTGTATTCAAACCAAGTGTGAACCCCGAGAAAGTGGTGATGAAGAGTAATGCTACCCACATAGCCACCAATGCGTATATCCAGAAGGTCATACAGAGTCCTTTGAATACTTGTTTTTTTAACTGATTTTCCCGGGAGATATCCACATATCTAAGAAAATCGGCTAGTTCTTCCCTTTTCATTCCATGCTCATGATCCAGATGATCATCAATATCTGTGAAAGATACTCTACACAGAGGACATTCGAGTGCGGAGGTTTTCTTTTTTGTTTCATTTTTCATGTTTGATACACCGTATATACCTTGGATGTAATCACTTATATCGGTTGACATCAAGCCGGATCTCGTTTCGGATTTTGAAACACGCTTAGAAAATCTTAAAGCCCTGTCCCCCATCCCATGTACATGGTTTCTTTTATCCACAGGAACATATCGGATATGATCGTTTGCGATTACTGTCAATATCACAAATGTGGCTGGACGAAGCACTCTGCCGGTGACCCTCCGAAGGACTGTCCTCTTCAAACATCCTTCGAGATCGCCGATAGTTATATGGAGAAAGATGAATTCCAGCGCAGGCTTCGAATTGCAAAGCGGATAGGGAGCTACAATACCGTCGAAAGGAGATGGTACCTGGATCCGATCAGAGAAAGATCAATCACAGGTTATGAGCTTAAGTGCATCATCGAAGACGAGGTCAATGACTGGAGTAAAGAGAACACGCTTGCTCTGATGGACGTGATCGAATACATCGATATAGGGTTGGATAATTTGACTAAAACCGATGATTGATCCACAAATCGGAAGAGTATGGAGGAGCATGGAATCTTTCGGTCGCTATCAGTATCCATCCATGTGGCCCAGTAACCCCTTCAATCCGTCCGCGATACGGAAACAAAAACTTTCCCAATCTTTGACGTGATCCTGGCCGGCATTGGCTGCCATGGAAGCAAAACCTTTGGCTTCTGCGCCCCTTATCCCAAAATCCGAGATGGTTTCAACTGCACCTTTAATGAGCGATGCAGGTTCGATCTTTGCTTTTTTTCCAACCAATCCGAGTTTTTTAGATACCGTTTGCTTGTCATAACCCTCCTTCTGCAACATCCCTATATCATAGACATCCTTGAAACGCTCTCGCCCGAAACCACCGACGTTACAGGTCGCAAGGACTTTATCCGCGATCAAGTCCTCTTTGCTCGAATGTGTTATTTTGATGAGTTTCTTCGGTTTCTGATATTCCAAGATGAAGAATTCTGGTACCTTGTCTATGGGAGAAAGTGCCGGGAGCCAGGCATTCTTGTAATTGATCTGTATCCTGATACTTTTTGCTTGTATCCTG
>CAYVTG010000002.1:21145-49749 GCA_964454575.1 uncultured Thermoplasmata archaeon | reverse complement strand
TCTAATTATCCCGGAACTACGGTCGAGATGAGTATGGGGGAGAGCAAAGGTTTGGTAAAAAAAGGAACGGTGATCGACACCCCAGGTGCAGATTCACTTACACCCATATCTGAGGATGAAAAAGTCACCAGGAACATCCTGCTCGGAACCGATCCCGATAGAGTTGTACAAGTTGCGGACGCAAAGAATCTCAAAAGAGCTCTGATGTTATTTCTACAGGTATCCGAACTGGGATTACCGATGCTCTTAGACCTCAACATGATGGACGAAGCGAGAGATAGATTGGTAGACATAGACATGAACGGGTTATCGACAGAACTGGGAGTACCGGTATTATCGACGGTCGCTACCGAAGGTAGAGGCATAAACACACTGAAATCGAGTATATCCGAAGCAAGAGTTCCAAAAGTAAAGGTGTCTTATCCAAAAGAGATAGAAAAGGCCATCGAACAACTTTTACCGGTCTTAAAGAATAGAGGTTTGGCCGTCCTGTATCTATCTGCCCCTGATGAGATGGATGATCTTATAAGTGAACGTTTAGGCGATTCAGCAATGGAGAGATCCAGGAAGATACTGGAGGAACTCCAAACCAAATTCAGCAGAAACCTGGGATATGTAATATCCATCAGCCGTCGAAGAAAGGCGGAGTCCATATATTCCAATTACGTAGATAAAGGAGAAGTTCCAAGGACAACTTTTAAAGACAGATTGAGCACGCTGACCACTCAGCCACTGACTGGGATACCTATATTCATCGGCGTTCTGATAGGATTATACCTTTTTGTAGGATTTGTGGGAGCGCAATTGATAGTAGGGTTTATAGAAGAAACTATTTTCGAAGCTCATATCAATCCGTGGGTTAAGACTACAGTATACAATTCTTTGGGGGATAATGCGTTATCAGAAATACTCGCTGGAGATTATGGTATAATCACCGTGGGATTAACATGGGCTATCGCATTGATATTGCCCATAATAACCACCTTTTTCCTTGCATTCTCCGTGCTCGAAGACTGCGGTTACATCCCACGCCTAGCCGCCATGGCAGATAGAGGATTCAGAAAGGTAGGACTGAACGGAAAAGCGGTCCTACCGATGGTGCTGGGATTCGGATGCGATACCATGGCCACCTTGACCACTCGTATCTTGGATACAAAAAAAGAACGGGTCATCGCCACCCTGATGCTGGCCTTAGGGATCCCATGTTCGGCACAGCTCGGAGTTATCTTCGTCATAATGGCATTGTTACCCATACAATACTTCTTCATATGGATCGCGGTCATATCTTCACAGATGATGTTGGTCGCATGGCTCGCTTCTAAGATCATCCCGGGAGAAAGGGGAGATTTCATAATGGAATTGCCTCCTCTACGGATCCCCAGATGGGATAATGTACTCCGTAAGACGTACTACAAAGTAGTATGGTTCCTCAGAGAATTGGTGCCACTATTCATCATCGGGACCTTCATAATCAGTTTGATGAACATGACCGGTGTACTGGACATGCTGATCGATCTTCTGGAACCGGTGGTACAAAGTTGGATGGGACTTCCCGGAGATGCTACCATCGCATTCATCATTGGATTTTTGAGACGGGATTTCGGTGCCGCCGGGATACTGGCCATGGCATCGGAACTCTCATACAGGCAGATGCTGGTGGCAACGGTAGCTATCACATTGTTCATACCGTGCATCGCCAATCTGCTCATAATGGTAAAAGAAAGAGGACTGAAGACTGCTCTCGCTATGACGGTTTTCATCATACCTTTCGCGTTCTTTGTGGCAGGCGTACTAAATTATATATTAAAGATAGTGGGGTTATAAAATGACAGAACACAGATGTCCGTTATGCGGAAATAAATTCAGTGGATCCGAAAAAACAGCGTGTTCAGGATGTATATTAGGGGGACACTGTAATATGATCAGATGTCCAAACTGCGGATACGAATTCATACCTGGAGTTGATGAAAGATGATATGCGAAGATATGCCGGATATAGATATAGACGAGGCTTTGGAGATACTTTGGACCCTGGAAGAAGAGGGTGACACAGACAGTAAAAGATTCAAAGACCGTGTTGGGAAAAAGATAGGAGATACCTCATGGAATTCACACCGACGACGATTCAGACACGGATACAGGAATAAAATCAGTGATAAAGTCATCGAAAAGTTGCAGGATAAGGGGTATATCACAGAAGAGAACGGCAGTATGAAGCTGACAAAAAGGGGTAGACCCATCGCACGAGATATCGTAAGGCGGCATCGTCTGGCCGAAAGATTACTTGTGGATGTCTTCGATATGTCGGAGGAAGAGATAGAGAAGCCCGCGTGCGAGTTCGAGCACCTTCTATCGGAAGAGGTGACGGATAGGATATGTACCCTGCTGGGCCATCCACGTGAATGCCCCCATGGGATGGTGATACCACCCGGAAGATGCTGCAAAGAGGGTAAAGCCGTTCTTGAATCAGTCATCAGCCCACTGTCCGATTCGAAAGTAGGTGAGAACGTAAGGGTAGCATACATACACACGAAAAGTCATCCCCGATTACACAAACTCTTGTCATACGACATCGGGCCCGGTAGTGTCATCGAGTTGCACCAGAAACAGCCGGTCTTCATCATACGAGTTGGAGAGACTGATATCGCTCTGGAAGAGGATATAGTGAGGGATATCTTCGTAAAAAGATTGTGAAATGCTTATATACTGCGTCATCATATCTTTCCGAGTGATTAAAAAATGGAAATAGCTGGCTATGGATTGGAGGAAAACCTGCCGTACCTGGGTTTCAGTATCTGGAATATAATACTTTTTGTGGTTACCCTGGTAGCCGGTATGATCTTAGTGAAAGTCGTTTCGAATTCGATCAAAAAATCGATGATGCGAGCTAATATGAGTAAGATCCTTACGGAATTTATAACTAGATTACTGAGAATTATGCTCTACGTATTCGTGATAGGTATCGCACTTTCGTTCATCGGTGTGCAGGTAGGAGCTGCACTGGTCAGTGTGTCCGTGGTACTCGGTTTCGTACTCGGCTTTGCACTGGGTGATACACTGAGTAATATAGCAGCAGGCATGATGATCGCCGTCACCAGACCATTCCGATCCGGTCATTATGTTAATGTAAACGGTGAGGAAGGAGTCATAAAAACCGTGGGCATCAGTGTTACAGAGCTGGATACTCCTGACAACAAACATATAATCATCCCGAATAAACAAGTGTGGGGAAATAACATCATAAACTATACCCACAACCCGATTCGAAGGATAGATCTGGAGACCGGCGTGGGATACGGAGATGATCTGAACCTAGCCATCAAAACTTCTCTGATGGTGCTTAGGAAACATTCAAAGGTATTGAAGGATCCAGCTCCTGCGGCTAAAGTAAAGTCCATGGATGACTCAGCTGTTACGTTGGTCGTAAGACCCTGGGTAAAAACGGACCATTACTGGGATGTTTTCTTTGATCTGCAGAAGGCACTCAAAGAGGCGTACGACGAAGCAGGATTGAATATACCATATCCGCAGATGGACGTACACCTGGACAAGTGAAAACGATCAAAAAGTGGCAGGGACACCCTGCCACCGACCTTTCTTTTTTACACATTAGTGCATAAACTATAAGTATAACAACACTTTAACTTTGAAATATGGTAACTGAGATGGGTACCACCAAAAAAATAGTGGTGATGAGCGGTAAAGGAGGAGTAGGTAAAAGCACCGTAGCTGCAAATCTTGCTTTTGGATTGGCAAGTAGGGGTTATGATATAGGTATATTGGACAGCGATTTCCATGGACCTACTATACCATTTATGCTGGGTGTGAACGGTCGAGCCATGGGTGTGGATGAAGAAAGGATAATCCCCGTTGAAGTTAATCCACATCTGAAAGTGGTTTCCATGGATTTTCTTCTACCTGATAAAGATACACCTCTGATCTGGCGCGGACCCATGAAGATCAACATGATAAATCAATTTTTGCAAAAAGTTCATTGGGGAAAACTGGATTTCCTGATAATCGATCTACCACCCGGTACGGGAGACGAGCCCTTGAGTATTGCCCAGGGTCTAAGTGATGTAGATGGAGCTTTGATTGTTACAACACCACAAGATGTTGCGCTCAATGCAGTTCGTCGGTCCGTGAATTTCGCAAAGAAGCTGAATATCGATATATTGGGTGTGATCGAGAATATGAGCGACTTTAAGTGTCCTCACTGTGGAGAGTTCATCAACCTCTTGGGTAAAGGCGGCGGAGAAGAAATGTCTCAAGACTTGGGAGTAGATTATCTCGGTAGCGTTCCCTTCGATCCTAACATTGCTAACAGCGGGGAGACCGGGATCCCTTTTTACAATACAGATGACGAAAGCTCAAAAACGTTTAGAAAGATACTAGATAAATTGATGATCAAAATAGGTGATAAAAAATGAAAATAGCGATAACATCAACAGGAAAAGAACTCGACTCAAAGATGGATCCTAGATTCGGACGATGCCAGTACTTCATCGTCCTGGATCCGGAGACCATGGAATTTACCGCACACGACAATTCCGGCACGATGCAGAGAGGTGGCGCCGGACCTATAGCTGTAAAAACGATATCTGATCTAGGTGCAGAGGTTGTTATAACAGGAAATGTAGGGCCTAATGCCTTCGATGCTCTACGAGCATCCGGCGTAAAGGCATATGTCGGTGGTTCAGGGACAGTCGCTGAAGCGGTAGAGCAGTGGAAGAACGAACAACTTGAAGAAGCAGAGGACGCAAGTGTAGCTTCTCATACAGGGATGAAGTGATATCATGATAGTATGCATACCTACCATGGGCGATCGAGGACTCGAAGAGCAGGTGGGACAGCACTTCGGTAGAGTACCTACCTATACATTGGTGGATACGGAGAGCGAGGAAGTCAAAGTGATCAAAAATACCTCCGTCCACATGGGCGGTTCTGGATATGCGCCAGATCTGTTACACGAACACGGTGTAGAAACTATGCTCTGTGATGGACTGGGTAGAAAGGCTATACAGTTATTCCAAAACAAAGGCATCATGGTATATGTGGGTGCCTCAGGAACCGTTGCAGATGCTATAGAGATGTGGAAAGCAGAAAAACTACAGGCGGCGACAGACGAAAATGCGTGTAGCCAACATGCATTTCACGATAAAGATCACGGAGAAGGACATAAACACTGTTGATAGAGATGTGATCAAAGAACATCATCTCCTGAACGACGGAGGATAAATGCATGAAAATTGCCATAGGTAGTGGAAAGGGCGGCACCGGTAAGACAACCGCCGCTACAAATTTAGCATTGAGTATCGAAAACTGTATGCTGCTTGACTGTTATGTTGAAGAGCCAGATGCAAACATATTACTCGATATAGAGTTAGAAAAAATAGAAGATGTGTACATTCCGATTCCAAAGATAAACAAAGAATTATGCACTTATTGCGGTAAGTGTTCGGATTTTTGCCAGTACAATGCTATGGTCACAATCAAAGATGAAATCCTACTGTTCTCCGAACTCTGCCACGGGTGCGGAGGTTGTTCTCTGGTATGCCCGGAAAATGCCATAACCGAGGTAAAACGTCATATCGGTGTTATCAATAAAGGTCAACTGCATGGGATAACCATCCTAGAGGGTTCATTGAACATCGGAGAACCTATGGCAACGCCTTTGATATCTGCATTAAAGTCCAAAACACAAAAAGACGGAATAGTCATATACGATTCTCCTCCGGGGTGTGCTTGCCCGTTCATAGAAACCGTGCGAGACAGTGATTACTGCATACTAGTGACTGAGCCAACACCCTTTGGTTTATATGATCTAAAATTGGCCGTAGAGGTGGTCAGAACTTTGGACGTTCCCTTTGGAGTTTTGATAAATAAAGACGGCGTAGGCGATGATAGGGTGGAAAAGTACTGCAAGGCAGAAGAGATCCCAGTGATCATGAAGATCCCGTATCATAAAGAGATAGCCAGATTGTACTCTCAAGGTAAACCCTTCGTGATAGAGATGCCCGAGTGGAAAGATAAGTTCAAAGATCTTATCGATGTGATAGGCAAGGAGGTGAAAGGATGAAGGAATTGACAGTCATAAGTGGAAAGGGTGGGACAGGAAAGACAACTATCACTGCCGCTCTAGCGGGTTTAGCTGATAAGACCGTTCTTGCAGACTGTGATGTAGATGCCCCCGACCTGCATCTTATATTAAAGCCGGACGTCCGAGAAGAAATTCTGTTTTATGGGATGAAGCTTGCAAAAAGAGATGCCGGTAAATGCACTATGTGCGGTTTGTGTATAGAACACTGCCGATTTGATGCCATCAGCGATGGCTATGATATCTTAGCGGATAGATGCGAAGGTTGTGGCGTATGTGAATTTGTATGTCCAGTCGATGCTATCGAGCTCGTAAAAAGGGTTTCCGGAACTACTTACATATCAGATACACGATTCGGACCGATGGTGCACGCAGTCCTTAATACTGCTGAGGAAGCTTCGGGCATGCTTGTAACCATGGTCAGAAACAATGCAAAAAAAGTGGCCGAGGAATTGGGATACGGATTGGTCATCAATGACGGTCCACCTGGAACAGGTTGCCCCGTTATCAGTTCGATAGTAGGTGTTGATCTTGTGTTAGTAGTTACAGAGCCTTCTATCTCAGGTATAAAGGATATGGAAAGAGTCCTAGATGTGGCAGATCATTTTGATATTACATCTGCCGTAGTTGTAAATAAATATGATATAAATCTGGAAAATACAGACACTATAGTTTCATATTGTGAAAAGAAAGGAGTTGAAGTCATCGGGAAACTTCCTTACGACGAAGTAGCAACTCATTCTATGATAGCAGAGAAAACGATAATAGAATATTCCGATAGTGAAATAGGCCGGAAGATTTCCGACGTATGGAATATCCTAGAAAAAAGATTGAACAGGAGGTGAAAATAAAATGCCGAGAAGAGATGGAACAGGACCCGCTGGGCGTAGGAGGGGACAAGGTGTGGTGGACGGTTCTCCTGGCCCAGGGGGAAAATGTGTCTGCCCTAAATGTGGAAATAAAGTTTCGCATACAAGGGGCAAACCTTGTGCCGAAACGATATGTTCCGAATGTGGAAGCGTCATGGTCCGGGAATAATGTTAATACCCATATAAGCATAAAGTATAAGTATAACATAACATATAGGTATTATTGTGATAACATGCCAAGAGGAGACAGAACAGGACCTGACGGATATGGACCTATGACCGGAAGAGCTCTCGGACACTGTGCGGGTTATGCCAGTCCCGGATTTACAAAAGGTCGGGGTATGGGAAGAGGACAAGGCAGAGGCTTCGGTAGAGGTTTCGGAAGGGGATCCCGTGGAAGACGGTTCTTTTCGAGACGTGCTGTGCCGATGCCAGCTCCGATATACGACGATCCGTACTATGAACCTAGATACGAATATTCACGGGACGATGAGTTGGAAGATCTGAAACAGTATGCCGAAGATCTAAAAAAAGAACTGGAAAATATCGAGTCTAGGGTCAAAGAGCTATCCGAAAAAGAGTAAAAACCCCTTTCAATTTTTTCTTTTTGCGTAATCATTAAATATGGAATGTTAGTGTACCGAATATCCAAGGCATAAATTGCTTTTGAAAAGAGGCAATTTAGATTAGAAGTCGCAAGAATTCGCTACACCCTTTCTTGCCAATAGCAAACCTCGTTTTGCTACCTAACGTGGAATAATAGATTCCACTAAGTTGCGAAAATTCTTTGAGAATTTTCGTCCTCAAGCGGAAAAAACTGCTTTTTTTCCGCTAAGTCGCAAAAGTTCGTTACACTCACTTTTGCTCCCGTAGTGTAGTCCGGCCAATCATTTCGGCCTCTCGAGCCGAGGACTCGGGTTCAAATCCCGGCGGGAGCATATTTTTGTTCTAAATATGCGACCTAGTGGAAAAACGTTGTTCAGTTTTTGCAATGCGGGAGCACTTTATTATTTATAAAGTGCGAGCGTAGGGTTTGAACTTTGGTTCACGAGCAGAAGCAAGTTCTGCGAGCGTTTAGAATTGTAAGTGTAACGAGCAATTCTGAACTGAATCCCGGCGGGAGCATCTAAAACTTTTAGAGCAAAGCGATAAAATGTTTAGAAAGGAGGAATGCCTAGCATTCCTGCACATATTTTTGTTCTAAATATGCGACCTAGTGGAAAAATTCCCTTTGATTTTTCTGACGCGGGAGCATTTACAATTTTTCTGACACCGTCTGAAAATTGTAAAGAGGAGGAGCGAGCGTAAGCGAGTTCCAGCGAACCTAAAACTTTTTGAGCAAAGCGATAAAAGATTTAGAAAGGAGGAATGCTAGGCATTCTTGCACATATTTTTGTTCTAAATATGCGACCTAGTGGGAAGCCGAAGAACAAAAAAATAACAAATATCCCGATAAAGATGAACGTGTCTCAGATATGTAAACCCTAATTAACGTCAACGTATTGACATAAAATCGGCTTATATGTCAACGCATTGACATAAAACCGATAAATATAAATACGGATGCAGTGCTGATATCATCATGGAAGTGTCTATAGAGGATATTAAACTCTACAATCCACAGATGGCTGGAGGATTGTTCGATGTGCCCGATACTAAACGAAAAATGTATAGTGAAATCGTCGAATTGGTACAAAAACCCCAGATAATATCGATAGTGGGATTGAGGCGAGTTGGGAAAACCGTTTTGATAAAGCAGATCTTGAACCATCTGATAGATAGGGGTAAATATGTATTCTACTTTTCTTTCGATGAAGAAAGATATGCACACGTTGACGCACTTGACAAGGTGATCCGATTCGCACTAAATTTGCATGAAAAACCCGTTATCGCACTGGACGAGATCGGACGCATAGATGGTTGGGCGGGCGTGATCAAAAAATACTATGATACCAAGAAAACTAAGTTTTTACTCTCAGGCTCTGCAAGTCTTGAGATAACGAAAGGAAAAGAAAGCCTGGCAGGGAGGATATACGACCTATACCTACCGCCTTTACAATATCCGGAATTTTTAGAATTTTTGGGAGAAAAAAGAGAGGTTTTAGAGTTCAAACTGCATTCTCCCGAAAAGGCATTTGTGGATTGGACAAGATCCGATCTTTTGGACGATTTTATAAAAAAGGGAGGTTTTCCAGAGATGCTTTGGGAAAAGGATGATAAGATCATCCGGAAATATGTAGTAAATAACTGCATTGAAAAGATCATTTTCGAAGATCTTCCCAAAGTGTTCGGGATAAACAACGAGCACGCTCTTTACTCTCTATGGGAAGTGATCGTAAGAAACCCGGGATTGCTTTTTGTTCCCTCGAACATGGAAGATGTAGTCGGTATTTCTAGGAATACCATAAAGGATTATGTATTTTATCTACAAAAAGCATATCTGTTGAAAATCATAGAGCGTCAAGGTTCGGTATATTCCAGAAAAAGGAAGGCAGATAAGGTATACCCTATAACATCCTGTATATCATCGTTGATGGGGGGAGACGACGCACATATAGGAAATATTGTGGAGATAGCAGTGTTTGACAAGCTGTACAATGGCTTGAATATGGAGGTCGAATTCTTCAGAGATAAGAATAAAAGAGAAGTTGATTTTATCGTTAACGATATCCCCATAGAAGTTAAATTCAAAAATAATATAACCAAACAGGACTGTAAAAACACCAAATATTATTTGGAAAAAAAGGGAAAGGAAACTGGGATGATGGTGACAAAAAATACTGCGGATATAGTTGAAATCGGCGAAAAGAAGATCGTCCTTATACCTCTCGACATGTTTTTACAGATCGAAAATATAGTACTTGATAGTTGAAGCGATGTTAGATATCGAGTACACAACCCCATCTGTATCAAACAGAACCCACAGCAGTACCATCCATGAATAGCAAGGCCTACCACATCTCGTACCTACCGATACCGATATGCGATGTTACAGCTTCCTTCGCTGCTCACCATACAGGGTCCGATGGGATTCATGGGAGTACATTCGGTCCCGAACATGGGGCATTCCCTGGAATCTATCAGCCCCCTCAACACCTCGCCGCACAGACATCCTTCGGGTTCGTGGAATTCCATGTCTGCGATGGGTTCAAGGATGTCCTGGAAGCGCTTACGCGCGTCGTAGGATCCGTACTGTTTCTTCAGTTTGTAACCGGAATCGGGGATGGTAGGAAAGCCTCTCCATTCTACATCCACAGGGTCGAAAACATCGTCCAGCAGTCGTAGGGCCTTTTGGTTTCCCTCGGGTTTAACGACGCGGGTATATTCGTTCTCCACCTCGGCACGTCCGCTATCTACTTGTCTGGCGATCATCAACACTGCCATCAACAGATCTATGGGCTCGAATCCAGCCACCACCTGCGGTATGTGATATTTTTCCGAAAGGGGCTCGTACGGCTTGGTGCCGATTATAGTGCTCACATGTCCGGGCTCGATCAATCCGTTGAGTTTCAGTTCTCCCAGGGACAATATGGCGTCCAGAGCAGGTGGAACCACTCTGTTACAAGGAAGTACGGAGAAATTTTCAGGAGGTCTCTTCGATATAACTGCCGCCGTGGACGGAGATGTTGTCTCGAATCCAACGGACATAAACACCACTTCCTTATCCGTTTTCTCGGCTATACTAACTGCGTCATCGACGCTGTAAACTATCTTAACGTCGGCACCTTGACTTCTTGCTTCATATAGTGAAGAGTTCATCCCTGGTACCATTATCATGTCTCCGAAGGCGGTTACCGTCTTACCCGAACGAGCAAGAGCTAGTATCTCTTCCACTTCTCTGGGTGTTGTAACACAGACAGGACATCCCGGGCCTTGAAGTATGCGGACCCCAACGTCGTTAAGCATCTTCTCGAGACCGTGTTTCACCAGTGTGTCCTGATGGGTACCACAAACATGCATGATACTGAGTTCGAGTTCTAGTGAATTTAACCTTTCAAGTATGTTTTTAGCTGTCTCTTCGTCTCTGAATTTAAACTGTTTAAGATCATCGTTCATGGTCTTCCTCCGATACGGTAACGCTTCTGATCATGGTTTCTTTACCTTTGGTAACCTTGGGTTTTGAATCACACCTTGGGCACGTAACGATGGGTATATTGAAATGAAATGTCGGATCGTCTGAATAATTGACCGGCCCTTTATAACCACAACTTTCGCATTCTATCTCAGAACTGATGGTTTTCACCTCCAAAACAGAGCCTTCGAGGACGGTTTCCTTTATCAAAACCGAGAAAGCGAACTCAAGAGCATCGGGCTCCAGGAAGGTCAATTCACCGACCTCTATGTGGACCGATTCTACCTTGTTATTGTGTTTATCGTCCAATTCTTCAATGAGTGCGGATACCAACTGTGACATGATTGAGTATTCGTGCATCTGATGGATATTACATGTACCAAGTATAACACTTTTTCGTAATATATATACAATATACCCTATCTTAAAAGTCGACCAAAACCTTAATAGCCTTGTACTGAATAGCCCAATCCCGTGAAGCAAACATGACGAAATTTATAGTTATCACGGGCGGTGTTTTATCCGGACTCGGTAAAGGAATAGTAACTTCATCACTGGGCAAGCTGTTGAAATCCCATGGATTATCTGTTACTGCGATCAAAGTGGACCCATACCTGAACTGCGACGCAGGTACCATGAATCCATTCGAACACGGAGAGGTATTTGTTTTAAGAGACGGTACGGAAGTGGACCTGGACCTGGGAAATTACGAACGGTTTTTAGATACGGAACTAACGGGTGACGATAATATCACCACTGGAAAAGTATATCGAAGCGTTATCGAGAAAGAACGCTCCGGCGAATATTTGGGAAAAACGGTACAGATAATTCCTCACATCACAGATGAGATCAACAGACGCATATGGAAGGTAGCGGATGAAACAAATTCTGACATAATCCTTATCGAGATGGGTGGAACGGTCGGCGATATCGAAAGTGCTCCGTTCCTTGAAGCCAGCAGACAACTTCATATGGAGCTGGGCGACGACAGTAAGAACCTCATCTTCATACATACTACTCTAGTACCGGTTCTTAGTGTAGTGGGTGAGCAGAAGACAAAGCCGACTCAGCACTCAGTACAGGAACTCAGAGCCATCGGTATAGAGCCAGATATCATAGTCGGGCGTTCAGACGATCTTCTTGAAAAATCAACGAAGAAAAAAATATCTCTGTTCTGTGATGTTCCGCAGGAAGCAGTGATCAGTTCTCCCAATGCAGACAACATATACCAGGTACCTTTGATACTAGACGACGAAGGATTGACTTCTTATGTGATCAAAAAGATGGCCCTTGAGGAGATCATCGAAGAAAGAAAAGAACAGGCTAAAGGTATGACCGAATGGAAAGAATTCCTGGATAATTATGAGAATCCTAAGTCGGAAGTCACCATAGCACTTGTGGGAAAATACTGTGACCTAAAAGACGCATATACAAGTCATGAAGAAGCATTGAATCACTGCAGATCGGCTACAAAAGCAAAGATCAACATAAAGTACATAGAGTCAGAAGATCTCGAGGAAGATGAATATCAAAAATTACTTTCCGATGTGGACGGCATACTCATACCGGGTGGCTTCGGTACCAGAGGTATAGACGGAAAGATAAATGCGGTGAATTACGCAAGGGTAAACAAGATACCTCTCTTGAGTATATGCCTTGGATTCCAAGTCGCGGTGATCGAGTTTTCCCGCAATGTTCTCGGCTATGAAGATGCCAACAGTTCGGAATTCGACGATAGAACGGAGCATCCCGTTATCGACCTGATGCCCATGCAGCGGGGCATAGACATGATGGGGGGAACCATGAGGCTTGGAGCCGAGAAAGTGGTCCTGGAAAAGGGAACAAAGGCGTACGAAATTTACGGAGAAGAAGAGATAGAAGAAAGACATAGACACAGATACGAGGTAAATCTTGATTTCAAGGAAGAGATAGAGGAAAACGGTATGGTGTTCAGCGGTAAATCGCATAACCAAAAAAGGATGGAGATACTGGAGATACCTGAACACCCATTCTTCATGGGCTGTCAATTCCATCCTGAGTTCCGCTCAAGACCTATGAAACCCGCACCTTTGTTTTTAGCTTTCGTAAAAGCTATGCAAGAACAGAAAGGAAAGTGAAACTATGAAGATCGATGTAGTGGATAACGGAGGCCAATGGACCCACAGAGAGTGGCGCGTTTTAAGCTACCTGGATATTGATACGGAGATCATATCTAATACTACGCCTTCAGAAGATATAAAGGCAGACGGATTAGTTTTATCCGGTGGAGCCCCCACTATCTCAGATGTAGAATTGAAATTGGGTAAAACCGATGAATACTTGGAACTGGGGATACCCATATTGGGGATATGCGTAGGGGCACAGTACATCGCAAGGTACTTCGGAGGTACCGCAGGTTCGGCAGAGGTACCGGAATACGGTAAAACTACCATCTACATAAAGGAAAAAAATGATATTTTCAAGGGTATACCATCAGAATTTGTAGTGTGGGAATCCCATAACGATGAGGTAAAGGAATTGGGTCCGGAATTACAACCATTGGCGAGTTCGGAAACATGTAGATATCAGGCATTCAAACATACAGACAAGAAGATCTACGGTCTCCAGTTTCATCCTGAAGTGGATCACACAGAATATGGTGTGGAGATATTCAAGAATTTTTTAAAGATATGCGAAGACGTTTAAGCTCGTGATACCATCTTCAAAAAGTACTGGTGCACTCTGGTGTCTACCGTCAATTCGGGATGAAAAGTCAAAGCTATCATATTATCTTCTTTGGCAGCGACGATATGTTCGTATAAGTGAGCTATAGCTTTACAATCTTTGTTACAGTTTATTATGGCCGGAGCTCTGATGAAAACACCCGGGAACTGTTCTGCTATATCATCTATATCCAATGTATGTTCAAAGGATTCTCTCTGTCCGCCGAATGCATTACGACAAACACTCATATCCATGAGTCCTAAAAGAACAGTATCCGACCGTTCTACCGATGAATCCCCTTCTTTTGCTAACAGTATGGAGCCTGCACAGGTCCCCATGATCGGCATGCCTTTTTTCACAAGTGAGATGATGGTATCTCTCATCTCCAAAGCATCTAAAAGTCTTGATATCGTGCTGCTTTCTCCGCCCGGAATTATTAGTCCGTCGATATCTTCCAATAAACTACTATCTCTAATCGAACATACAGTACCGTCTATTCCAAGTTCCAAAAAGGCATTTTTGACCGATGCTTCATGCTCGGCTACAGCCCCCTGTACTCCAAGGATACCTATTTGCATATTATACGGATATTTTTTTGGTTATTAAGTCTAACTATCGAACGATACATTTATACATGTAGTGTTTTATCGTACTTCACCGGTTAAAAAATCCATATGAGGAATATAAATGTGCGGCATAGTAGGTGTTTTTGGTACACTCAAGGCATCCTCCGAAATATACAACGGTCTGTTCGCCATACAGCATAGAGGCCAGGACGGTGCCGGTATGTACGTTTCTAATGGGGATTCTGGTAAATTGACCAAGGGCAGTAATCTTGTAGGCTCTGTTTTTAACAAATCTATACTTAAAGATATGGAAGGTAGTTCCGGTCTAGGACATGTTCGTTATCCAACCATCGGCAGTGATAGTGAATTGGATGCACAGCCATTTGTAACTCAAGATCCTATCGAGATAGGTATGGTGCATAACGGTAATATCGTTAACTATTCACAGCTGCGTGAAGAACTGGATTGCCAACTCGAATCCGATTGCGATCTGGAACTCATACTGGCCGTTTTTGCCAGTGAGCTAAAAGCTGAAAAACACATAGGTATCAAAGAGATATTTTCCGCTGTGGGAAGAACGATGGACAGATTGAACGGAAGTTATTCTGTTATCGCGTTGATCCCGAGGATCGGCATGCTTCTGTTCAGAGACCCACACGCCATACGACCCATGATATATGGGAAGAGGATAACTTTAGATGGGGTCAGTTACGCTGTTGCGTCGGAGAATATAGTTCTTGATATACTCGGTTACGATATATTGAGAGATGTAAAGGGCGGAGAGGCGATCATAATACAGGAAGACAAAACGGTAGTATATCGACAAGTCCGTTCGGAAAGGCGCAGACACTGTATGTTCGAATGGGTTTACTTCGCCAGAAGTGACGCCAACATAGAACGTTCAAACGTTTATGAAGCACGATTAAGACTCGGTAAAGAATTAGCCAAAGAGTGGAAAAAGAAAGGGCTTGATATAGATGTGGTTATCCCGGTTCCCGATACGGCCCGAACACTCGCCCTTTCCATGGCGGAACATCTCAAAGTTCCTTACAGAGAAGGGCTTCTAAGAAACCGTTATGTCGGTCGGACGTTCATAATGCCGGACCAGACATCGAGAGAGACCGCTGTTAGGGTTAAGTTGAACCCGATAATCGAAGAGGTGAAGGGGAAGAGAGTAGCACTTGTCGATGATAGTATAGTACGAGGAACAACCTCTAAAAAATTGATTTCTCTTATAAGACGAGCCGGTGCCAAAGAAGTTCATTTCCTTTCCGGATGTCCACCAATCCGCTCTCCGTGTTATTACGGTATAGACATCCCCACAAAAAAGGAATTGATCGCAGTCAACAGGACCATCGAACAGATAAGGCAGAAGATAGATGCCGATTCGCTCACTTATCAAACCATCGAAGGGTTGGTCAAAGGGTTGGAGAGATCAAAAGACGGACTGTGCTTAGCGTGTCTTAATGAAGATTATCCTACCCAAGTTCGCGAAGACATACGTCAGTACTTCGGAGAGTGCAGAGAAAAAGCGAGAAAGACCGTGGAGGTCAACTCTGATCTCTGATTATGGTTTCACTACGTTTAGGTCCTAAAGAGATTATCTTTATGGGTACACCGGTGTCTTTTTCGATATACTCAATGTAATCTTTTATCTCTTTTGGCAGTTCATCGTATCCACCGCTAATATAGTCTGAAAGGTCTTCTTTCCAGCCTTTGAACGTGGTATAGACCGGTTTGAAATCTCTTAATTTTTCTATGTCTGCCGGGAAGTGCTTCACGGTTTCTCCTTGGTATTCATAATGCGTGCACACCTTGATCTCTTCCATACCACTCAGAACGTCTAATTTTGTTATCGCCAATGAAGTGAGCGAGTTTGTTCGTACTGAGAAGCGTACCATCACCATATCAAGCCAACCGCATCTCCTCGGTCTTCCGGTTGTCGTGCCGTATTCTCCTCCTTTTTCTCGTATATAGTCTCCGGTTTCATCCTCCAGTTCGGCGGGAAACGGTCCCGTGCCGACCCTTGTGGTATAGGCTTTAACTATACCGATTATCTCGTCTATCCTCCGTGGACCTACGCCCGTTCCGTTACAGGCTGCCGAAGCGATGGTATTTGAGGATGTAGTGTATGGATAAACGCCGTGATCTATATCAAGGTGTGTACCTTGAGCCCCTTCGAAGAGTACGGTTTTTCCGTCTTTGAACGCTTCATCAAGGACTACGGATACGTCATCTACATATTTTGAGAGTTTTTTACCATATGAAACATATTCTTGGAGTATATCGTCTTCATCGAACTCTATATCTTCACCATAGGCCTTGAATATCCTATTTTTTATAGGAACGATCTTTGAAAGTTTGTCTTTTAGTACATCGGGGTTGTATAGATCACATACACGGATACCGAATCTTGCGATCTTATCTGAATAGCAAGGCCCGATGCCTTTACGAGTAGTACCTGCACTGTAAGAACCTTTGAATTTTTCCTCGATACCATCCAGTTCTCTGTGATACGGCATTATAAGATTCGCTCTGTCCGAGAGGACCAGATTATCGGTGTTAACTCCTCGAGCCTCGATGGTTTTTATCTCCTCTATCAGTACTTTGGGGTCCACCACCAGACCGTTTCCGATGACCGCTTTTTTATCATCTCTAAGTATACCGGACGGAACCAGGTGTAACTGGTATTTTTCGTCCCCTATTATGATAGTATGTCCTGCATTGTTACCACCTTGGAATCGGACGATGTAATCCGCATCCTTTGCGTAGTAATCTGTTATCTTACCTTTTCCTTCGTCGCCCCATTGTGTCCCAACTATAACTGTCGAACTCATGTTTTAGTTGATAATCCCCTGATATTTAAGGTTTACAATCCAAAAAATTTATTACTGATACTACTTTCTTTGCGCTGGTTACACATGAAAAAATGGATAACGTATGTTATAGTAGCTGTTATAATAGCGGCAGCCGTCGGTGGAGTGATAGTAAGGAGTCACTATCTTACAGAAGATGAAGAAGAGGTAATATCTGCTGAGACGGGAGACACCGTCTTGGTTCATTATACCGGTTGGCTCAACGATGATAGGATATATGACAGCAGACGCGTATTCGACAGTTCACAACCTGTTGTGTCTGAAGAAACCACAGTCACTTTTCAAGAGCGAGAACGGGGCGAACCATTCAGATTCACCGTAGGATCGGGAGTGATAGAGGGGTGGAGCGAAGCTGTAGTCGGTATGCGCGAAGGACAGACCAAGGTAGTAAATATACCGACGGAAAAGGCATACGATACATATTCTGAAGATCTTGTGTTCGAGGTCGATCGTGTTGAGAACATTCCCGTTTACGAAACCATGAGCGGAGAAGATTTTTTAGAGGAATATGAGATCTATCCATATCCGAATCTAAAGGTGACCCATGCATTTTGGAATTGGGATTCATACGTAGAACAGATACAGGGTGATGAAGTTACATTAAGACATTCGCCCGAAGTGGATGTTTACTACGATACATACAGGGAAGACGGGGTAGGTTGGAGTTCCAAAGTCGTTTCCGTCGATTCTAATGCGGATGGCGGACAGGGTCGTATCGTTGTTCGTAATCACGTAGAGCTGGGAACCGTCGTCGATTCCGAACGACTATCGAAACGAGATGATGCCTTCGAAGATGTATCGGGTATCAAAAGAGCCGCCGGTCAACAAGGTACGCCGACCGGTATCGTTGTCGGTATCAGTGAAGATTACATCACCATCGATTTCAACGAAGAAGTCGCCGGTAAGACGCTGACATTCAAGATCACCCTACTCGAGATAACCGAACAAGAATGATATATCGATGAGGGTCACGGCAGTATGAGATATCAAAGTGTGAGTTATACAGGAAGCAATATTTCTGTTCACTCACGTCCACTCATCCACAAAGCGGGTGACAATCGGAAGCAGAGCTTCCACAGGAATGATATTCCTGTTCTCGCCAATTAATTAGATTGGCGATCTAACTTGCCCTCGAAATTCGATACCTCTCATTTCTGCGGGGGTTCCACAGGAACCTTGTTCCTGTTCACTCCCGCTTTATCCGCTCAAAACCTTTTCGCTCCTAAAGCGGGTGGCGATTGGAAGCAAAGCTTCCAAAACACCCTCAGAAGTCGTAACAACTCCTTCTTGCGGGGGTAGCCAAGCATGGCCAACGGCGCTAGATTCAGGGTCTAGTCACATAGGTGTCCGAGGGTTCAAATCCCTTCCCCCGCACTTTTTTTAGTTCTGGAGCGAAGCGGAAGAAGTGAAAAAAGTGGGAGGAGCGAGCGTCAGCGAGTTCCTACACATTATTTGTTTCAGGAGCGCAGCGGATGAAACGGATAAAAAGAAGGAACGAACACGGTGAGTTCCTACACATTACAAATCTTATCGAGCGAAGTGAGATAAGTTTGTAAAAGGGGGAAGAAGCCCTGTTCCTGCCGTATCATTTTTTATTCATAACTACATGATTTTTACTAGTAAATAGGTGCTGAAATTTTTCCTCAACACAGTGTAAAAACATCGGCTTTTCAATACGATTTCTACGCAGTTCCAACGGAGGTGCTACGTGGGTAGTGGATGCCAACGAGTACGAGTACACCGGCTTTTCGTACCCGTCGGTGGATATCGAAGGGGAATATGTCTACGTGATCGCGGTGAGGTCAGCATCGACCACCGAGGGGCAGTCGGTGGGACTGACCGCCGAAGAGCCGCCGCTCGTCGGAACTTACACCGAGTTGAAGTGGGGACCCGAAGGTTTTGAAACGGTGAACACGAAAAATCTTGAGATGGCGTATCCCGTTTCGGATATCGAAGTGGTTAGGCGGGATGGTAGGATTGGGGGGGGTAGAAACCTTTTTTACGTTCCTATTCCATGGAGTGAATGGAGGCAAATAATTGCCTAAAACACCGATCACGAGGGTGCTGAGCGCACGAAAGCAGGGGAGGGGAAGGAGTTTTAGGTCGAGGTCTGTTTCTGTTGTTATTTCTATTATTGTTTGCCTTTCTTTTCTAGTTGTTGCTTTGATACCAGTTGCAGAGGCTGCCCCTGACGGGTGGAGCGATGACCAAAGATTAACGAACAATTCCACAAACGACGATAGAGTTGTTATTGATGCGGAAGGAGACCGAATACACCTTGCATGGCATCATACTGTTACTGCGGGAAGTGATTATCAGATATTTTATATGAATTCTAGTGACGGAGGGTGGAGTTGGAGTAATCCTCAGCAGATATCTACTTCTAATTTGGAGGGGCATAACCCCGATATAGGTGTGAACGATACAAATGTACACATCGTTTGGGAGGATACCAAATCCGATGCTCGGGAGATATACTATCGTAACTCCACCGACGGGGGCCTTAACTGGAACAACGAACGTCGGTTGAGTGAAGATGATGGGTACGATAGTAATGCTCCGTCAATCTCCGTTGCAGGGGATGAGATACACGTTGCATGGACCGATACTAGGCATTCAGGGGCAGAGGTATACTACATTAGGTCTCTAGATGGTGGAGTCACATGGGAGGATGGGCAAGGAGGCGAATATGGACGTAGACTGACGGATACTGCGGGTGATTCTATTGTTTATGATATTGTTAAAGAGGGGAACACTATTCATCTCATCTATGACGATTCAACTGACGGAGATGGAGATGTATACTATTTGGTGTCATATGACAACGGAGCTAACTGGCAGCCGGGTGTAGAAATAGCGGGAGATTCTAATGACCAGGCTCCCGCTGCCCTAGCAGTGAACGGGAGCACGGTGCATGTGGTTTGGATAGAGAGAGTAAGCACTTCTGAATACAATATATGGTATCGTAATTCGACAGATAATGGAAATAACTGGAATCCTTCTATTATGATTGTTGGACCATCAGTTTATGCTGATCGTCCATCTGTCGATTGTAACTCAACACATGTTTGGATAACTTGGATGGATGAAAGGGATGACGGAAATACCAACGAAATTTATTATAAATATTCTGTTAATAAAGGAAGTACTTGGAGCATGGATATAAGATTAACATTCAATGAAGGCAATGAGTCTTATTGGCCAAAAATTGTTGTGGAAAGTGAAAACATACATGTCGTGTGGTTTGACGACAGAGATGGAAATTATGAGATTTATTACAAACGTTCACCGGATTTTATAGATGTTCCAGAGTTTTCTACCATCATAATCCCTATTGCCCTAACGCTCGTAACTTATGGAATGATATCTAAATATATAAAACGGAGGCGAAAAAATGAATAAAAATAAAGGCTGGACGTTGTTGGTGATACTACCGTGTTAACCCCCATTCTCCCATTTCCGTCCCAAATCCCTGAGATTTCATCCGAATTTAGCACAAGTTCAACATTCCACCAGTGTTAGAATATCATAAATAACTAAAACAACATCTCACAGATATAGAACATCCGGTTTTCTACCCATTTTGTATATAAAATCTCCCATTCATCCGTACTAGATCCGTGAGATGTTTAGTATCCCAAATCCGTGAGATATGCCGTCGGGATGAAGGATTTAAATACCATTCTTTTTTGCCAATTTCGAAGTATAGATCAAGGACGATGATATCATGAGATGCCCAAGATGCGATTCGACCTACTTAGTCAAGTGCGGAAAGAGAGAAACAAAAAGAGGTAGTAGACAGCAGTACCACTGTAACAACTGTGGAAAGCGCTTTGTACACAACCCGTTTCCCGGAAAATCATACCGGCCGGAAGTGATCATAGAATCCCTAAAACTATACCATTCGGGCATCACACTATCAGATACGTCCAAACTCGTAAATCGTAGGTATAAGGTCAACACATCCAAATCGACCATCCACAACTGGATCAAAGAGTTCAAAACCACATGTGGATATTCCGGCATCAGAAAAGAACACAGAAAAAGATATGGTACATCTCTCATCAAAAATAACCCATTTTACCATGCTGGTTTGAGATACGATTTTCAATATCACACAGGTAAACTGATGGACGAGCAGAAGTACCATATGAACATCGTAGATTTCATCAGAAGTGTTCCGGAGATATGTCCCAACAAACTGTTCAACGATGACAACGGGAAAGTAAAACAGTGGCAGGAACCATATTCCTGCTACACACGAGGGCTTTGCCCGAAGTGAAAGGGGGACGTAGGTCCCTTGCACTTTCACATATCTATAACGGAGTGGAAGATATTGAAAAGAGTAGGAGCCAATACAGCGACTTCTTTGAACGACTGATACTTGAGTAACCGATTTCTCATATCTAAGCTCATGCGACATCGACCATAAGCCTTATATTCTTATACTGATTAACCTACAATCCTACATCGCAGGGGGTATAATCCTGCGAAATCAGATACGAATAAGGGGAAATTACTATGTTAAACGCCGAAATCAAAGCAGAAATATTAAGGGACGTCGTCGATATAATACAGACTATAGTTGACGAAGTGAAATTCAATTTTGAAGAAGATGGATTATCATTGAAAGCCGTGGATCCCGCACATGTGGCCATGGTTGAGATGCATCTGAAAAAGGACGCATTCATCAGTTACGAAGCAAAAGGCACCGAGTTAGGGATAGCATTGAACAAATTAGACCAGTTCCTAAAACTTTCATCGCCTTCGGATAAGGTAACACTGGAACACGTGGACGACGAAAACCGTTTGATCCTAAAGGTCAACAACATCACACAGAAGATGCCCATACTCGATACAGCGGGTATGACAGATCCAAGTGTGCCGCAGCTGGAACTACCCATCAATATAAAACTGATAGGTAAACATCTACAAACGGGTGTTAAAGCTTCTCAAAACATCGCAGATCATATCGCCATCTCAGTTGGTAAGAACGGGTTCGAGATGTTCTCGGAAGAAGACGAAGATTCAGTTAAATTATCTCTAACGAAAGATGAGCTTGAAGAGATAGAGGCCTCTGAAGACGTGCGCTCTTTATTCGCCCTTGATTACTTTGCCAACATGATCAAGTCGGTGGACGGCAATAAGATAGTAGAACTTGAGATGGGTAAAGATTATCCTGTTAAATTGCAGTTCGAATTTGCGGACGGCAACGGCAGTGTGATGTTCTTACTCGCACCGCGGATAGAATCTGTCTGAGCACTACATAAAATCCTGAAGAGTAACTGTCTTTTCAGTTTTTTTAACACCCTTCTTCTTTTTAACTTTATCATCATTGAACATATCTGAGAACAGATCAGACTGCTTGTTACCGGCCATCAATCCCCTCTTATCCCAGCCGAATACTTCTGTCACACGAGATAGTGTTCGTGCCAAACGTTCTGCATAGTAATCCCAATCCGGCTCGCCCTCCATAGTACCGTCGGCCAGCCATGGAGATACTTTTTGTGGTGTATTTTTACCATCTATGACCACCCAAGAAACCTTCATGCCCGGTGTAAATTTGTAACCGGCCTCCTGCATCTTCTTAGCGGCCTGCACGTTCGGCATGCTTTGGGGATTAACATAGCCAGAAAATTTTTTACACGTTCTGGATATGACCAACTTCTCGGGATCGATATTTTTGTTTCGTGCACGATCTATCCAACCTTTAGCTATCTCTATCGCTCCGTCGATATCGTCCTCTAAAACATGGTTGAATACATCTTCCAAGGCTTTGTTCTGGGCCTCGAATGAATCTGTCCTACGCAGTTCATAGCCCCGGACAAGCATCTCTTCTTTGGGCCAAACCACCATGCCGACGTATCTTTTTTTACGGCCGTGGCTGAAGAATGGGTCTAGCACTTTCTCGAATTCGAGCACTATATCTCCTTGAGTATATTCGTCGGCGATACGTTCGGTCAATTCAACTGTCTTTTCTAGATCATCGTACGGAGAACGGAAAAACACGCTGTCCGTGTCTGAATAGATGACCTGTAAACCGTCCTTTTCAAGATTATCTATGACTCGTTTGATGTTCTCCCGGGCAAATGCAGTGATGCTTTCTCCTATACGTTCATCGGTAAACCGGTAAAACGAAGATGCAAAAACACCATAAAACGAGTTCATCAATATCTTTATAGCATCCTGTAAACCCTTGTAGTAAAGCCTGTCTTCACCCTCGGAACGTTTCATCTTTTCCTTTACATTGTCCCTCTCGTTCATCAGATTTCTAAGTATATTTGGCAGCAAACCCTCTTTTTGATCAGCACTCTTAAATCTCTCCTTGTTAGGACTTTCTATCTTACCGTCTGGAGATATGGTAGTAAAACAGATATTGTTTTCGATGATTATACTGGGATACATACTCTTAAAGTCCAGAACGCTTACCCAGTGGTACAATCCGGCCTTTATAGTGTGAACGTACCCTCCTTTTATCTTACCGCTCTTGTTTCCTCCACCCGTCAAAGGAACGCCTATACCCCTTTTGTCGGCTGCTCTTATCAGTATAGAATCCACTAGTGTCGATGTTCTACCATTCAACCCTTCGTCGACGGGAAGCTTGGAAACCGTCGCCATGTCCATGGCTTTTTCCATCGAGCCCAATTCAAGCAGTATATCCAAGGCTAGCTCCGCATCTTTCAGGCAGTAGACGATCACTTTCTCGGGATCATCTTCCCACTCTTGATCCATCTCCAGCGGATTAACATCTATTTTTTCCTTGCCAAGTAGCTCTTTAGCTACGTGCCCCAGTGTTTCCCTTTTTAGACTGAGTTCCTGTCTTACACACCACCAGGCATCGGCAACGATACGACCGGTGATATTCCATACGCGATTGTACGCTTCTCTGATCACGGAGCCGTCTCGTCCTAAGTTAACTCCCTGTATACCCAATTTATCAGCACGTTTATTGATATGAGGTAGATCGTAACCGTTGATATTGTACCCGGTGATAACGTCCGGATCCTGATCCGTCACGAACTGCTGGAAATCATCTATTATATCGGCCTCTTCGCCTCTGAAACATTCCGTCACTTGCTCGTCTCCATCTTTTACGTAACAGCAGATAGTGAATATCTCATCATTTTCGATACTGTTCTCGATATCAAAGCTCAAATACTTCAATTCCGGGATGATGGGGGCGGCGCTCTCTATTTTATTAACTTCTACGACCTTATCGGTAGTGTACTTTCCGTCTTCCACACATTCGCCTTTGACAAAAACAGTGGAGCTCAGATCCAGATCGTACATGAAGCGTTGTACGAATGGTATATCGGCTGCGAGGATTTTATAGTCTGACCTATAACGGTCTCTGTACTTTGGTACCATCCACGGGTGTTTGCAAACAACTTTTTTACATGATTTTTCTTTCCCGTCGACCCATAATTTTGCATCTTCCAATCTGACTATTTCATCCTCTTCCCTTAGATCGTTCTGGATGGTTTTACCGGCTTCGACGATGTAAAAATACGGTCTGAATCCCCTTATGATCAGTGTGATCGACTCTCCGTCGGTGTTCTTTCCGAAGAGTTCTACCTTTACTCCGTCATCGGTCTGACTATAGGAGCCGGATATGATCCTTACATTTTCTTCGATACACTCATTTTGAGACAATTTTTATCACGTCACCATCTTTCAATACATGATCTCTACCGATGACCCTTTCGGTCTTGGCGTCTATCGCACGTATGAATCCGCTGCCTATATCGGTATGTACTGAAAATGCAAGGTCCTCAGCAGTGCTACCCCGAGGTAACAGATGGGCATCCGGCAGTATCCTATCTTCCTTATCGGTATAGCTGTGTTCGTTTTCTACGGGGTAAACCACAATCATGTCCAATAGGTCGTACACGGCTTTTTCGAGAGTGTTTTGTACACCTAGACCGTCGTGCTTTTCCATAAAATCGGCTATGGTCTTAAGTGCTTTCTTTTGCCTAGTGTTGATATCATCCTTCAGTATCTTAAAACTGTTATCTCCGGGTATATAGTCCACGATATCTGCTTCCGATGCTTTACGTAGTGCAAGTTCATATTCTGCAGAGGTTGGTATCACTTCGTATGGCATCTCCTTGAGAGACTCTATGGTATCTTCAGATGCCATATCCGCTTTGTTGGCGGCTATTATCATGGGCTTGCTTTTCATCCGTATACTATGAGCTAATCTGAAGATATCTTCTTCTGACCACCCCTTTGGATTTGGGTTTAGATCTAAACCCCTCATGGCAAGTACGACTTTTGGCTCTGAGATCCCGAGTCCGGATAACTGCTCGAATATGAGTCGTTCGACATTACCACCCACCACTTCTATACGTCTTGATACTCGGTCCCAATTCTTTTCCAGTATGCCTTTGAGCCAGTGGTCGATCTCATTTGCAAGGAATTCCACATCTTCCCTTGGATCATGTTCTCCAGGGCTGCATGGTTCCCCTTCACAATTTGTGCTGCCGCTGGCATCGACTATATGTATCAGCGTGGACGCCTGTCTAAGGTCGTCTAAGAATTTGTTTCCTAACCCCTTTCCTTTATGTGCATCGGGGACTAAACCGGCCACATCGATTATCTTTATAGGGATCATCCTTGTACCATCGATACAGGGCGTATGGTTAGGATTGCAAAGTACTCCGAGCTCTTCGTGGGGACATTTACTCCTCACATATGCTACTCCTGTATTTGCATCGATAGTGGTGAACGGATAAGATGCCATCTCAACATCTGCTCTTGTAGCTGCTGAGAAAAAGGTGCTTTTGCCCACGTTAGGCTTCCCAACGAGTCCTACCTCCATTGTATCTACCTTTTTTTAGACCCATACCGATACAAGGTTATATTATTTCGCTTTCCAACTTCTTGATCAGTTTCTTTACATTAGGATATTCTCCCGATGATAATTCATTTAGGATCCGTGCGTATTCCAGTGCTTTCTTCTTGTTATCAGACTGCATATACAAAACTGCTTTTTCATACCACGCGGGCTGGAAGTCTTCCGAAATACCGATACATGCATCAAAGGCATTATGAGCACCTTTTACATCACCTAGTTCTGAGAGTGCAACACCTAAACCGTATGAAGCCCTAACACTATTTTCTTTTTCTTTGATCAATCCATCGAACAACTCTTTAGCTTCTTCATTGTCTCCCTTTTCCAGAAGTATGTTTCCTCTTAGGAGTCTTTCTTCCCAACTTTCGTCCTTTAAAAGTGATAAAGCGGTATCATAGTCCTCTATATCTGATAGATATCTGGCGAATGCCATCCTGGCCTCTTCACCATCGGATTCCAGAGCTATTTGAAAAGAAGAGCGTGCTTTTTCGTGGTTACCCATACCGCTATATGCACGTCCTCTAAAAACGTATAACATAGGGTCCTGGAATATCTCGATGGCACGATTAGCATCGACCACCGCATCTCTGAATTGACCGGTTTCTATGAGCATCTCTATCTCTTTGATCCAACCTGATCCATAACTTTCGTCCAGTTTGATCAAACGTTTGTAAGTCTGTAATGCTTCCTGGTGGCGGCCCAGTTCATGTAGAAGCTCGCCCTTTGATATCAGAGAGCTCTTTACCCCGAAGTTCTTGAAATTCCTTTCATAAGCTTTTAGAGCCTCCTCAAAGGCTCTCAAAGATTCTTCGTATTTTCCTAGGTCTTCCAGTAATCCTCCCCTCATGACCCACGCTTCGGCATGATTAGGATCCAATCGGATCACCTCATCGAGTGTTTCTAACGTTTCTTCGATCATGCCGAGCATCTTCAATATGGTGGCCTTTGTTAACCAGGCTTTTTCATTCTTCGGATTTAGATCGATGGATATATTCACTTCCTCCAAACCCTTTTCTTCACTACCTGTTTTTGCTAGTGCGTAGCCCAGTGCGAAGTGGAAGTAGTCCATATCCGGTCTTAATTCGATAGCTTTCCGGTGGTACTCTATGGAGTCTTCGTATTTTCCCAGCTTATCCAACGAATTCCCTATGTTGTTCCACGCGATAGCGTAATCCGGGTTAACTTCGATAGCTCTTAGAAAAAAGGGTACGCATTGGTCGTATTTCTCCATGTTGTAAAGAGCATTACCTAGATTATTCCACAGTACTTCGTTGTTTGGATCTGATTTAGACGCCTCTTTGTAATGGAAGATCGAACTCTTGTAATCGCCTTGAGTGTGATAAAGATAAGCTAGATTGTAGTGTGCGGAACCAAAATGCGGATCTATTTCAAGTGCTTTTAGATAACATGAAGTCGCCTCTGGATAACGTCCCATGGAGAATAGAACGTAGCCTTTGTTATTCCATATCTCTTCGTCATCCGGGTCCAAAGAGAGTACCAGATCATAGGTTTCATGAGCACCTTTTAGCATACCGAGATTGAAGAGAGTATCACCCCGACGTTTCCACACGTCGATATTGTCTTCATCATCATCGAGTATCTCGTCAAATATCTTGAGGGCGTCCCGGTGGGCTCCGGTCTCATTCAGTATATCGCCCATCAACATCTTTAGGATATCCGGGTCTCCTTCTCCGTATCTCACACCTTCTTCGGCACTCTTCTTTGCCTTACGTCTTTCTCCCATGGCTGCGTGGGCAAGGGCTTTATCGAAATATGGTTCGTAATATGATTCATCTAATGAGATAGCTTCGTCGTAACACTCAATCGCCTCTTTGTATCTCCCTAAGTATGCAAGGGAATTGCCTTTGTTGTGCCATGCAGTTATGTAGTTTGGTGCTAGATCGAGTGCAGAATCGTAACATCCGATCGCCTCTTCGTGTCTTTCGAGAGCATCTAGAGCTACGCCTTTATTGTTGTATATTATCTCGTTACTTTCCTTCTGAAGTGCTTTATCGTACAGTTCTATGGCCTGAGGATGATCTCCGGTATCGCACAGTTTGTCTGCTTCATCCAATAAGCGCACAGTTTCTTGGGAGCAATTCCCGTATAACGATGGTGATGTTGATTGCATTATCTATCTCCGAATGGACGGAATTTAAACAAAAATAAAAAAGAAAGGGGGTGATAAAAGGTTTTCTGAACTCAGACTATCCTCTTTTTCTTTGTGGATTTTTCCTTTTTCTCGATGTCGGCGCCGCATGCGTAGCACATCTCGGCATCCTCGCTGAGTTCCGTACCACAAACAGGGCATTTCAAGCCGTCCGAAGATCCTTCTCCATCGCCTATCTCCGTACCACATGCGTAACATATCTCCGCATCGGGGCTTAGTTCGGTGCTGCAGTTGGGGCAGGTTATAGCTCCGCCTTCTTCCTCTTCGGCCTCCTCTTCTTCAGCTTCCTCTTCTTCTTCGCCGCCTATCTCAGTACCACATGCGTAACATATCTCGGCATCTTCGCTGAGTTCGGTACCGCAGTTGGGGCAGGATAGTCCTTCGCCTTCTTCTTCAG
>CAYVTG010000002.1:0-21045 GCA_964454575.1 uncultured Thermoplasmata archaeon | reverse complement strand
CTTCCTCTTCTTCAGCTTCCTCTTCTTCAGCTTCCTCTTCTTCAGCTTCCTCTTCTTCAGCTTCCTCTTCGGCTTCTTCTTCGGCTTCCTCTTCGGCTTCCTCTTCAGCTTCTTCTTCGGCTTCCTCTTCTTCACGTTCCGGAGGAGCTTCAACATCGGGAACCTCGCTGATCTCTTCGGCAGAAGGTGTTTCTACACGTGAAGGCATCGAAGGAATATCCGTTTCAGATATCTCAGCTGCTTCACCTAAAGCTTCCTTTTCTCGCTCCAGCATCTTGCGGTGGGCCTCTAGAAGCTTACTTCTGGTATCTGATAATTTCTTATCCTGATCCAGCAGCATACGTTCTTTACTTATGATGTCCTTGCTTGTGTCGATGTTTTCACCAAGGGATGTTTGCAGTTCTCCAAGGGAATCCAAGATCTCTCTTCTTTTTACAAGGATATCTTCTTCTTTCGTTACGATGGCATTCTCCCTTTCATCGAGATCGTTTTCCCTCTCAAGTATAGATTCTTCCCTACTGACTAACGATGATTGCTTTGAAGAGATGCTGGCATGCAGTTCTTCTATACTCTTAGTTTTCGATAGCAAAGAGTCTCTGACTGACTTAAGTTCACTGCGTTCTTCGTCGAGTTCCTGTCTGGCCTCTTCTATACGCTGTCTTGAACTTTCTATCTCAGACCTTATGGTTTTGAGTTCTTCTGCCTCTTGAGCGACCTCGCTTTGTTTCGATTCGATAGAATTTTCTCTCTCGAGAATCTCGCTCTCTTTTTGTTCAAGACTCCGTTCTCTTTCTGAGAGTCCTTCCGCTCGTTCGTCTAGCTCTTTCTTCTGTTGTTTAAGCTTCCCCATGAAGCCTTCCATTTCGTTAAGAAATCCATCATCTTCTGCCAATTTTATTCCCCCAATGTTATTGAGTTTGATTTGTTACCTAATAGTGCTTCTATTTTATATAACTTACTAATACCTTGCATGGTATCATCACTCAAATATCGGGCCTAGCACTGTTAGCCCGTTGTCTCCTACTTCCAGTGCGTGTTTTTCCATACTATGTTTACAAGCACGCATTTTTTCGATCTGTAAGTATCTGGTCAATTTACCTCTGTTCCTGTCGAGTCCAAGCATTATGAGACCGTCCACAAGGAACCCTTCGTTACCCAGGAGGTTTGCTTCACCCCCTATACTTCGTTCCATAACGATGAAACAGTATAGGTCCAAGTCTCGAAGGAGCTTGAAAAAGTGAAACATCTTTTTTCTCATATTCTCTTCGTGTTCCATCAAGGAATACAATGCACCCAGAGAATCAAGAGCAAATACCTTGAAGCGGTCTCCTCTTACTTCTTTGAAGTGCCTCAGCATCTTTTCGAGAAAGTCAACGTAATCCGTCTCCTCTCCCTCTTCAACGATCTGATCTATATCGCGGATGTCTGTGATATCCGATATCTGCATGTTCAAACTCAGGTCTATGCCCAAACTCTGCATGTTGTTCAAATGACTGTCTACAGTCTCTTCTAGAGTGGTGTAAAGTCCGAAGTTACCCGTATTTTCCACGTATTTTGTCATCAAATAGTAGCAGAAGCTGGTCTTCATTGAACCCGGCGGACCGGTTATCAGAACGACTTTGGGTGGCTTTATGTCGGTGTTGAACACCCTATCGAGCCCTGGTATCGTATCTCTAAACATGTCTATCACTTTATTATACCCCGATGAACTATTTCACATTTAAGGCTATCGATTGTTTTTAGGCCCAAAGTTTTAATCCTAATATGAGAATCCGGCTGTATGGTATCTTTAAAAACCACCATAGCCGGCTTGAACTTTGAGAATCCACTCATCCTAGCATCCGGAATACTCGGCCAGACCGCACAGACCATGAAGAAGATGTTCGGATCCGGGTTCGGCGGTGTGGTTACAAAATCCATAGGAAAAGAGCCTAGAAGTGGTCATCCGAATCCCACGATGCTGGAATTGGAGACTGGGCTTCTCAACGCCATGGGACTTCCCAACCAGGGCATAGAGTCTTTTGAAAACGAGTTGGACGACCTCTTTTCGTTGATAACTGATAAGCCGGTTATCGGGAGTATATTCGGCTCAGATACTGCAGAATTCGCAGAATTAGCCGGTCGGATGGAAGACTGCGGAGTACATGCCGTCGAGCTAAACTTGAGCTGCCCCCATGCAAAAGGCTATGGAGCCGCCGTCGGTTCAGACCCTGAAACAGCAGGAAACATGGTGCTTGCAGTTTGTGATTCGGTGGACATACCTGTTTTCGCCAAGCTCCCTCCCACGGATAACATATCAAAGATAGCAGTAGCTGTAGAGGGTGCCGGAGCGGAAGGCATCGTCGCCGTGAATACGTTGAAGGCTATGGCCATCGATCTTAAAACACGCAAACCATTTTTGGGTAACAGAGTGGGCGGATACAGCGGTCCAGGTATAAAGCCGGTAGGACTACGATGCGTTTACGAAGTTTATGGTGCCGTGGACATACCGGTCATAGGCTGCGGTGGGATATCCAACGGTGTAGATGCATTGGAATACGTTACCGCCGGTGCTTCGGCTTTGGAGATAGGCTCGGCCGTTTATTATAGAGGAAGAGAGGCACCTAGGCTAATCACAGAAGAGATGTATGATATCATGGAACAGCAGCAGATCGATAATCTGGAAGATCTTATCGGCACTGCACATGACTAGATTTATATATGGCCCTTCATGTTCTGAAATTGTATGAATGCGCCTGACCCTGAAGATTTTGTTGAAGAGCAGGATGTGAGCGAATTCACATCTATCCTGACTCATCTTTATCGTGGTGAAATGCAGAGAGCATACACATGGCGATCTCGTTTAGATACCACCACAAACTGGTCTATATTATTGCTATCCGCACTTATAACATGGACATTCAGCGATCCGTCAAATCCCCATGAACTTTTACTGTTTTCACTGGTATTCGTCGGCCTTCTACTCGTTATCGAATCCAGGCGGTATATGTACTATAATCTATGGAACAGCCGTGTAAGAGCTCTGGAAAGAGATTATATCGCAAGGACCATCAATCCTAAAGAGAAGGTGACAAGTAGAAGATGGATGGAGGAACTTGCGGAGGATCTGAAGAACCCGTACTTCAAGATCTCTTTTTGGACTGCATTGTCCCATCGTGTACGAAGGGTGTACATCTGGCTCTTTTCAGTCTGTATACTTCTTTGGCTGGGAAAACTTGCCATACATCCGACTCAGACCAACGATATCTCGATTATAGTCCAACGTGCGCAATTCTTTGGTATCTCAGGTACGATAATATTTGCCGCGCTGATATCTTTTTTCATAGTGATAATATTGATAGCGTACACAGTCCCAAAGATCGAAGGAGAAGGGGAATGGGACAGGATAAGAAGAGATCCAAAATGTATGGGTGAATGGAAGAAGGATATTTAGGCTGTCAGTATCTTTGCTCCCTTTTTTGTTACAAGAACGGTGTGCTCTCTCTGAGTCACGATACCGTTGTTTTCTTCTATCAGTAAAGGATACGACATCACCGCACCTCGACGTTCAAGCTGCATTAGTTTTTTGATATAATCATCCGAGTAAGGGTGGCACCAGTATGATGCGAAGGGGAGGGTATTGAAATGTTTGTTCAGCCATTGGTAGAAGTCATCATCGTCTTTGTTAAGTCGTCTTCTTCTTCGCAATATGTATATCTCTCCATTTTGACCATTTTCGACCCTGCCCGCTCCGTTGGTAGCGAAAGGTTCTATGGCAACTACCATGCCCTCTTCCAGCTTGCGTCTTCCGGACCTTACATTAGGTATGGATAATCCTGAATGCAGCACGTAGCGTTCGAGACGGTGGCCTGTGAGGTTGCTGATAGGTTTGAACCCGTGGTCATTGATGGTTTTCTCTATGACTGCACCGATATCCCGTACTTTTACGTCGGGTCTTACCAACTCTATGGCGGCTTTCAGTGCATTTTCCGCCGCTGAGATCATCTGTTTGTGCATATCCGTTTCGACCTCGACGGTTAGTGCGGTATCGGCTATGTATCCATCCACATGGCAGCCGACATCAATCTTCACCACGTCTGTGGGCTTGAATATCTTACCGTCGCCGGGATAGGGTGTGTAATGTGCTCCTACGTTGTTCACACTAACGTTGACAGGGAATGCCGGGAACGCACCTTTTTTTCGTATGTGTTCTTCTACGGCTTTTACCACGTCGAAGTACGGTACTCCAGGGGCGCATACCTTTTTTCCCGCTTGTAGAGCTCCACTAGCTATCTTACCGGCTTTTATGTAATGTTTGAGTTCATCCAAGAATATCATCCCTTGTTATCGTCCCTTCACGCAGTATCTCGATGGTTTCGTTGACCTTGACAACGGTGGTGCCTTCGTCGGTACGGGTCCTGCCGCAGTCGATATAAAGCGCTATATCGTTACCGAACTGCATCTGCGCCGTCTCTATGTCGATGGCCGGCGGCATACCGTGTCGGTTTGCACTGGTGGAAGTTATCGGTCCGAAACGTTCGATAATCGCTTTTGCCAGCGGGTGATCGGGTATACGGATACCCTCGGTACCTTCCGGTGTATCTATCACTATGGTGAGCGGACCCGGCAGGAACCGTTCTGCGAGTTCCTGTGCCTTTTCCGGCATATCGATGTGTTCCGATGCGTGCTCTATACTGGAATAAGCAACCGAGATCGGTTTGTCTTCCGGTGCACCTTTCAAGATATTGATCTTGTAAAACATCGCGGGCTTCAGCAAAGCGTCACCGCCTATACCGTATAGAGTTTCCGTTGGATAAACTATCAACTCTCCGGCGGCAAGTACCTCTTCCGCCATGGTGATCATATTCGGATTGCATCGCCCGTCGCACGTCTTTTTATCACATTTTAACTTCATCTCTACACCTATATGTATTTTACCAAATTCAAAGCCATCTTTATGTGTTCATTTGCACCGCTCTCCACCGCACGGCCGTGTCCGGGATACATGGATTCCACATCGAGTTCATCTAGTTTTTTTACGGATCGTATCAGCTTTTTCATATCTCCGGTTGCCAGGTCGGTTCTTCCCACTCCACCATCCGGGAACACGGTATCTCCGGATATCAGTATCTTTTCTTTTTGATGGTATAAGCTGATGCTGCCGTCTGTATGCCCCGGCGTTTGCAGTATACGGAAGCCGGCGTACTCGTTTTCCTCCAGCGTGCTTACATCCAAGGGTTCCATCTGTTTACCGAAGGCGCTGGCGATTATGGTCCTGTCGTCCGCCTTACGTAGTGCTTCCGCCTCCGGCTCGCTGGCGTATATGGGCACTCCGAGCAGCCGGGATAATTTTCCCACGTCGGCGCTGTGGTCGAAGTGCCGGTGCGTCAGTATTATCCTGTCTATGTCAAGGTTCTCCGACTCCACGTATCGCACTATCCGATCGGCGGTGTCTATACCTGCATCTACAACGAAGTTTTCATCACCCTTAACGATGAAAACATTGGAGGAAAAACCCATGCTCAGAAACGAAACTATCTCAACCATGTATCTCAGCGAACTTCTTGAACGAGCGGTCGTAGGTCTTCTCCACATCATCCGGAAACGCACAGGCCGGTAATTGCTCCATCGAAAGGTGATAGGCCAGGCACTCACAGCACACACCTTTACGCGGACATCCCGGATAACTACAGTTACAGTTCTCCATATTCTCTTCTTTCTTACATTCCATCTTGAACACCTTCCCTCCGATTACAAAGGTGTTTATTAATTGTTTGTGTGTCTCGTGGATAACTCATGCATCACAAACCTCTCCGAAACGGTTTTATCCCCATACATCCATACACCCGCAGCAACCGGAGGAAAAGATCATGTTCACCGCACGTACAAGCATCGGCCAGTCCAGGTCCCAACGAAAGAGGAACAAGACGATAGGAATGTGTGTTGAAAGCACCATCGTGTCGCAATAATGTGTGGCAGCGGATTATTAAGTTTCAAACAAATTAACCATTATTCGATCAAGAGAAGATAGATTCTTTATCAGCAACGATCAAGTTATCATTTTCTTCTATCTTATGTATCAAGTCACGCACTTCTTTTTCCACCATGATATCGTCTTTCCATAATTTTCTCAAGATAGTATTTAACCGAACATGAGCAACCCTGTTTTCCTCACAATAATTCAAAACTTTTCGTTCATTTGTAACGATCAGAGCGTCCCTTTTCAAAGCCATCGCTACGCAATCCCTCTCTCCTCGTCCAAAACTAGACGGTATCTTATCCATGAGTTCAACTTCGTATTCTTTAGGACAGGAGATATGTATTTTACCCACCCTAATAAGTTCTAATATCTTTTCAGCATGAGAATAACCGAGTTCTTCAGCCTTTTTCACTTCATCCAAAACGTTCGGTGAGATATGCATCTCTCCAAACACTTCTTCGAGCAGGTCAAGCCGGTCTATCTTAGCGAACGTAGAAAGGATGTTAGTGTCTATTAGGATCATCTATGTTCCTCTAGAACCTCTGATTCCTCTTCCAATTCTTCCTTACTTCCACCTGGACTTCTGATCTTGATACCTCTATCTTTCAAGATCTCTTTTAACTCGAACATATTCATACCGGCTATCTCGGCAGCTCTACTCAGAGTAACGTCCCCTTTTTTATACAACTCGATGGCTGAAGCTTGTCTCAATTCACTCCTAGTTTCGAATAATACACGGATCGCATCTCTAACCACCTCTGATTTGTTGGAGTAGTATCCCGCCTTGACCACGGCTCCTATTTCCTGCTGATATAATTTCGGCAAACTGTAAGCACTCGGCATATACAACACCGCATGATAATATTTGATAATATATTATAAACTTTTCTCTCGATAGTTAGTTCGACGAATCTCCGAAACGGTTTTATCCCCGTACATCCATACACCCGAAACAACCGGAGGAAACGATCATGTTCGCAGCACGTACAAGCATCGGCCAGTCCAGGCCCCGACGAAAGAGGAACAAGACGATAGGAATGTGTGTCAAGGGAGACGCTGGCACGACGGCGGGAGAGACGAACGCAGAGATATGATAAGTCCAGTGTGTGATATTTACAGTTTGATATTCGGGCTGACGTGTGACAAAATACAACAATACTTAAATACTATTGTTGATAATTGACATAAGATGAAAGTAAGACTCAATGAACTTCAGATCGAGATACTGCAGTGCTTGATGAAGAGGGAATACGGAACCCTTAAGCAGATATCGCTGGAGCTCGATAAGAGCCAATCCAGGATATCCTCTGTTGTTGGTGATCTGGAAAATAAGGGATTGGTCGATCTTGAAAAAAGGGGCCTTTCCAAAAAAATTTCCGTTACAAACAGTAAGCACGCATCTGTGTTAAAAAAACTCTTTGCCATGCATCCGGTGGATTTCGAGAACTGTCTATCAGGATCCGCTCTGGAAGTTCTTCAGCCGATCACTGAAGATGATCTCAGCCGCTCCGAAGTCTCCAAAAGGTGCGGTTATTCCGAAAGAACGGTGTCCAGGGTGTTTGGCCGTATGAAAGAGAGAGGGATGATAGTTAAGGAAGGAGACTTTTACAGCATCAACCCCAGATATGCTGTATTATCTGAGTTCATATCGGAATTTCAGTCGTATCTAAACGTTAAAAGATCTCGTTCTTTTTCTCCAACATCCACCATGATATGGGAGAAAGGAAAAGAATTTTTAATCGAGACAAGAGAGACGAATGAAGAAAAACATTATTTTCTTACTGGATATGATAGATTAGCCGACTTCGGTGTCCCCCTGATCACCACAGAATCCCGGTATTACTTTTATACCGAGATGAAAGACGAACTTGTGTTGGAAGATGTGTGCTTACATACCTTAATAACGGATAGTAGCAGTACCAGAAACCTCCTTTACGTATTACTGGCGATAGGAAAGAACAAAGTGAATTGGAGTTATCTGAAAAGTGAATCTGTAAGATACGGGCTTGAAGATACTGCTGCAGCCCTAAAAGAGTACATGGATAGCCGTGGAAAGAAAAAAGCAAAGTATTTTCCTCCATGGGAAGAATATAAAACCAAGGCCAGGGAGTACGAGATAGATGTATAGAAAAACCTTTGGAATAGACTATATGGAACGGGAATTGGAGCGGCTAGGTGAAGCCCTTGATAGTGATGTAACAATATATCTGATCGGTGGTGGGAGTATGCTGTATAGAGATGCAAAAGCAGCCACCAAAGATGTTGATATGGTTGTTACTGATCCATCGTACTTGACATCCCATATCCGCAGAAAGGTATCCCGTCACTAACGATGATCAATAGTGTTTTTCCCTATAGCTTATATTCTTTGTCGATCTCACTGCCCAGACGATCGATGGTTTTGCAACATACCCCCCGCCCAACGAAAAACCTAAAACATAGCTCCTATTCTCAACCTTCGGATGTCACTCTTCTGTGAGAGATGCGGAACGTTACTATCGTCCAAGGGCCAGAAGTGTCCTAAGTGTACTAGCGGGACCTCCGGAGGCGGTGTAAAGTTCACCAAGAGCGGCTCTTTGTTTCCATTTAAGAAGGTAAGGGATGGACAGGAACAGTTCATGGAGGATTCGGAAAAAGCCTTCGGAGAAGGTAAAACGCTGATCGCACACGCACCGACGGGTATCGGTAAGACCGCAGCGGTACTGGCATCGGCACTGAAGGTAAGAGACGACCGCAAAGTATTCTTTCTCACCAGTAAACAATCACAGCACAATATAGCCATAGAGACCGTCAAGCACATGCCCAATCACATTCGAGCCATAGACGTTATCTCGAAACAGGCCATGTGTCCCAGGGAAGAGTCAAGCCTGCCTTATCCGGTGTTCGAAAAGTTCTGCAGCGATACCGGGCAGCAGCGTTGTAATCTGTTCAATAAAAACATGAACAAAGTGGTAGAAGAATTGAACAGGGATACTTTCCACGTGGAGCAGATAGTTAAGATGTGCAGGAGGTACGATGTCTGTCCACACAAGACGGCACTGATGGCTGGCAGGGACGCAGATATCATCGTGTGCGACTATAACTACATGTTCTCGGACATGAGCGAGCGTATCCTATCGTTCTTGGAAATCGAGCTGCAGGACTGTATGCTGATAGTCGACGAAGCACACAATCTGCCTGACAGAGTAAGAAGTCATATGGAGGAATATATCAACCTTGAGCTTTTGAGAGAATCATACAGACTGCTGGATACCTATGATCCCGAATTAGCCGCATTCGTCAAAAGACTGGCCAAGGAGTTCAGCGGTGTGAAAGAAAAGGACAAGCGCGTAAAGAAATATTTTCTCGACGATATGATAAATATCGCCTTGAGAGGGGGATTCAGCAGGTACGAGAGTTTAGTAGAATTGCTGCCGGAACTGGAAACCGCCGCACGTGATATCTTGGAAAAAGACACTGCGGCTTCGGCACCTATGCGATTGTATTCGTTCTTCACCACTTGGTCCATGGAAGGGGATATGGTTTACAGAGTGTTCGAAAGAGATAATATGTCCATGAAAGTTGGACTGTTGGACCCGTCGAAGATAACTGGAGAAGTATTCAGTAGCGTCCACAGCGCGGTTCTAATGAGCGGTACGCTGCATCCGGGTGAGATGTACGCGGACTTGTTGGGTATAAACGACCCGATAATACAGAGCTACAGTTCACCGTTTCCCGAGGAGAACCGCAGGATAGTGAGTGTCGGCCATCTGACCACTTCATACAGAGAGCGGGGGATACCCATGTACCAGGCATACGCCAACGCCATCGCAGACGTTGCAAATAATTCTCCCGGTAATGTAGCGGTTTTCTTTCCGTCCTATTCGTTGATGAACAGTATCGCAGAAAGGCTGGAGATGGTGCATCTGGAGAAGGATATGATGCTCGAAGATAGGCGTTACTCCAAGAGGGACCGGGAGAACATAGTACGCCAGCTGCAGCTCACCGGCAGTAACTTACTGTTAGGCGTACAGGGTGGCAGCCTGTCCGAAGGAGTCGATTACAAGAACAATATACTGTGTGCGGTCATAATAGCCGGGATACCGTTTCCACCCCCGTCGCCGGAAACCAAGGCTCTTGAGGAGTATTATACCGCTAAATTCGACAGCAAAAAAGGATACGAGTACGCACGTGTTTTTCCGGCTATGAACAGGGTGATCCAAGCCGCCGGGAGGTGCATCAGAAGTCGTACTGACAAAGGTATAATTGTCCTCATGGACAATCGCTTCAACCGTCCACATTACAAAAATATGATGCCGGACGACTTCGAGTTTCAGGAAACAGATGATCTTAAAGCGGTCTGCGCGGAATTCTTCGATTGATCACTTTTTCTCTTCTTCCTTGAGGAATTCCATCTGATCCCAGAGCACTTCGTGTTTCAACTTCTTTTTCTTCAAAAAGTCGCTGATCTTCTTGGTTATCTCATCTATCTCTGATTCCTCTTCGGCTATACGCGGATAGATGAAGAATTGTACCCTATCACGACCATAGGGGAATATCATACGGTACCGGGCCTCCCTGTTGTGTCCCATGGGCTTCCGGTTCTGCGCTAAGTCGGTAAGATTCTGACGTATCAGCATCAACATGTACTCGTCGCCTACGTCTTCCGGGTACTGGTCACATATCCTCATGAAGAGATCGTAAAGCTCCGGAAAAGCGGGTGCAAGGTCTTTGTACTGAAAGTCTTCGGGAAACAGGAAAAGACTGTTGCGCTTCTTAGTTATCATGACTATTTCTTCATTGTCGTCCATATGAACACTGTTACTAGAACATACCTAATAAACTTAATGCAAATATTTAACTATAAACTTACTATCGTGATATGATGTCTTTCCATTATATCGAGTTAACAACGTACTGCCATGCGACCGAAGACCCGGCGAGAGTCAAGGAAGCTCTTCTGAATGCAGCAGGTAGCGAAGCTGAGATAGAGGAAAAGACGGTCAGAGGACACTATGGTAATACTATCACTATCATGCAGTCCAAGATAGAGAAACGCGCGGAGTTCAGATCTATGTTTGATCAGTTTCCCAAAGAGTTGATCGGATCGCTGATAGAGACATTGGAAAAGAGGGTGGACGAGGCCTGTAATTTTTACTTCAGGTTGGACAAGGCTAGTGCCTATCTGGAGGAACCGAAGTTGTCAGATGGAAACTACGTGATCAAGGTGCGTGCAAAGATAGAGAGTTATCCGGCTAAAAGAGAGAAGGCATTGAGCAATACAAAACAATTTCTCAGCAGCTTTATCAAAGAGTAAACTTATATAAACCAGTGTCCATTACCCATCGGTTCGATGAAGATAGGAGTAATAGGCGTAGGGTCAATGGGTCAGAATCACGCAAGAGTGCTGGACGAGTTAGATTGCCTTATGGGAGTTGTGGATATCGATAAAGATATGGCAAAAAAGGTGAGTAAACGCTTTGGAGTTCCATATTTTGACACCATCGCTGACATGCTAGCCGAAGGACCCGAAGGGGTTACCATCGCAACGCCGGCGAGTACACATCTGGATGTGTCCCGTGAGGTGATAGATTCAGGCACAAATTTGATGGTGGAAAAGCCGTTGGGAAGGACGGTAAGTGAGGCGGAGCAGATAGTGAAATTGACAGGTAAGAAAGATCTGGTCCTGGCTGTTGGGATGATAGAGAGATATAATCCCGTAGTATCAACAACAAAGACCCTGCTGGCCGACGGCGACGTCGGTGATGTGATCTCTGTCAGTTCACGTAGAGTCAGCTCGTTCCCCAGCCGTGTATCGGATATGGGGGTCATACACGATCTTGCCATACATGACATAGACGTTATGAGGTATATGTTGGATTCCAAAGTGGTCAAAGTTTACGCTACAGGCGGACCCACGAACAACGGGAATACATACGAAGATCATGCGAATATAATGCTGCAGTTCGATAACGGGGTGACCGGAGTCCTTGAAGTGAATTGGCTTACACCTCATAAAGTGAGGTCCCTGTCCATCACATGCTCTAACGATTACGTAGAGGTTGATTATATCACACAATCCCTGATTGTGACTTCGTCGAGACTGAGGGAATACGATGTCAGCAACCTTTTCGATATACCACTGGAACATAATATAAGGAAATTTTCTGTAAAAAGACAGGAGCCGTTGAAGAGAGAGATGGTCGATTTTATCGAATCAATAAAGGGTGAACATCCACCGCTGATAGACGGAGCCGACGGCATAGAAAGTATGCGTGTGGTTGAAGCTGCACACCGTTCTCTAAAAGAAGGCGGAGAGATAGAGCTGTGATCGCATGAAAAGGATAGGACCCGTTAATATAGGAAAAGATACCCACATCGACGACGATGTGATCCTCGGGTATCCGGGAAAATATCATCGGGAGATGTTCAAGGGTGAAGATCCCGATCGGCTGCCGGTAACAGAGATAGACGACGAAGTACTCTTAAGAGATAAAACTATCATTTACGCCGACGTTCATCTCGGAAAGGGTGTACAGACAGGACATCATGTACTGATAAGAGAAGGATGCAGGATCGGGGACGGCACCATTGTCGGTTCGGGATGCATAATCGAATCGGACTGTGAAATAGGCAAAAACGTATCTATCCAGAGCGGTGTATATCTGGCGAGCGGGACTGTGATAAAGGACGACGTGTTCTTGGGGCCTCGGGTGTGTATGATCAACGACAGGATGATGGATTCCAACATAGAACCGGTTATAGTTGAGAAAGGTTCCAGGATAGGCGCCAATGCCACCATAATGGCGGGAGTCACCATCGGGGAAAGTTCGCTGGTCGGTGCAGGATCCGTGGTCACACACAGCGTAAAGAAGGGAACAAAAGTGTACGGAGTTCCTGCGGGTGAAAGAAGATGATATATAAAGCTTACTCAGAAACATTTATTTGCGCCCTTTAACTCATGCTATCTGCATGACAGACGTAGAGAAATTGATAGAAAAGGCGGAACAACTCCTAAACGAATTTGATCATGAAGGTGCATACAAGAAGTTTAAGAAGGCTGCTAAGGCCGAAGAGAATGCCCGTGCATACTTCGGTAAAGCAGAAGCTGCACTCGGTGTACCAACCGTCGATTCCGAAGAGATAATCGAAGATTACAAAAAGGCCATCGAGTTGGATGAGAATCCCTTTTATCACCAAGCACTGGCTGAATTTTGTATAGAGGTGGGTAAATTCGATACTGCAGAGGAACACTATAAACGAGCGGGTGAACTAGATCCTGAAAACAGAGCTAATTTCATGTCGGATATGGCCGTTGGATACCGTTTCAAGGCTCCAGTGATGATGGAGAAATTCCTGCAGCAAGGCGGCGAAGAGATAATACTGAGGAAGAGCCTTTACTATATGCTGGATGCACTGGAGATCGAAAAGGAAAAGGCCCTGGAATTGCTAGGCTGAACACCAGTAAAGTTTATAATAAAGCCTCAGCACTATCATACTGAATTAATATGTTCTGTGATAAATGCAAATCGTTGATGAAAACGGAAGACGGTAAATGGGTCTGTAAGAAATGTGATTTTTCTCGTAAGATAAAATCCGATGATCACAAGATAATAACCACTAAACGTGAAGAGCGTGAAGTGGTCATCATAGAGGATGAAACATCAGTATTCCCCACTACAAAAGTCAGATGCCCTAAGTGTAAAAACAACAAGGCATACTGGCGTCTTGAACAAACAAGGGCGGCTGATGAGCCAGAGACCAGGATATATCGATGCACTAAATGTAATAACACATGGAGGGAATATTGATAGATGCTCGAGATCGGACGGGTCAGATTTAAAGCGTTCAAGAGGGAGGACCTGCACCTCCTTGAATCATGGGAAAACTTCCATGAAGGTACACTGTACGCCAGGGGGCAGCCCATGGTTTTCAAGAATATGGATGAGATAGAAAAACAATACGAGGAGTATCTTGAAAACAAAAATAAACAGCGGTTCCTTGTCGAGACCCGGGAGGATGACAAGGCTATCGGCTTTGCATCCTACGAAGACCACTCTCGTGATGTAAGAAACGCTACCATCGGTGCATTCATCGGTGATAAGGATTATTGGAACAAAGGCATAGGGAAAGAGATCACCATGGGCCTGTGTGAGATGCTGTTCTTCCAACATAGATATGATAGGCTCTCAGCATGGACTTCCTCGATAAATCTTCGTTCCCAGAAGGTGTTGAAAAAGGTCGGTTTCAAACATTCCGGTACGTCAAGAAAATCGGACTATCTTTATGGAAAAAGGATCGATTGGTTTATGTTGGATATACTCCGGGAAGAGTATATGCCTGAACGGTTAAAACTTCTTAACACTTTTTTGGACGATACTCAGGAATACATAGAAAGGCACTGTAAACTACCTTAACTAAAGAAAAATTATTAAACATTAGATACATATGTGTATTAGAATGTCAGATGATCTGAGCCTTACATACAAAAAGAAGATACTCCTATATCTCGATGGTTACGTCAATTGTGATGATGAACTCCTACCCAAGGAAATTACCCAAGAGGGTATAGCTGAAGGAGTGTACATGTCAAGGACACATGTTTCCAGGATATTACAGGGGCTGAAGAAAGGCGGGTATCTGGACGAACGAACGGCACATGTAAGAGGACGTACGCGTAAATTAAAGACCTACACGCTCACGGACAAAGGCATAGCTGCTGCGAAGGATGTTTTGGATGAGATACGGGATCTGAAGGTCGATGTGATAAAAGACGGAGAGCGATACACCGTACCTTTGGCAGATATAGAAAATGAACTGTGTCTCATGGATGCTATAGATATGATCGAGTCCGGAGACGGTGTCTTGGATCTTGATTCCATGGTCCCCGAAGAACCGGTGGTCATGCTTGATGAAGCACCGGATGTATCCCGGATATACGGTAGAAATGACCTACTGAGTAAGATAGACGATTGGATGGACAGAGATATACCCACGGCCGTTCTCTATGGCACCAGAGGTTTCGGGGCTTCCAGTACTGCAAAACGATTCTTGGATTCCGTTGAAGACAGACATCTCCTTTGGGTGAGTATCCATGATAATACAAAGGAGAAAATAGAGGATACACTCAGAGAATTTGCAGTGGCCATGGGCCGTGAACCGAAAGATGATATATTTGAATGCCTGAAACGAGAGATGGCTTTGATCGTTTTCGACGGTTATCATGATGTAAAGGATGATATAGTAGATATGTTTACGGAGTTCGTTGAACACTTGGATACTGACGTCAATTTGAAGGTGATCATAACCGTAAGAGAGGGAACTCCTGTTTACGAACGCTTTTATCACAAAAAGCACGTCGAAAACGGTGTGGTAGAAGAGTTCAAGGTTACACCACTGAACAGCGATGATGCTGAAAAATTACTGGGCGTCGAACTCGATGCCGAATCTTTGAAGAGGATAATGCAGATGACCAAGGGGTCGCCTTTACTGCTTACCATGCTTAAGGAAGACGATGTGGAAGGTATGAAGTCCGTCAGCCCTCTCACCAAGGGTCAGATATCACTGCTCATGTTTTTGAAAACCCAAGAAAGAGACAGTTAAATTTATTATTCGGTCGTCTTTTAGTTTTTATATGACAGATAACACACGACTTGCATCAGTGTTCATCGTATGTTTAGGTGTAATGTTCATAATCACAGGTATAATCCTTACGGTGATTTATGATATACCTGCCGTACTGGGGGTCGCTACAGGTATAGTCGGTATATTCTTATCTCTTCTTCCGTTGACAAGGGACAGATATAGACAGTAATTTTTTTATTGGATGCCATGTTCCGGAGACTGATAGACATGTATGCCATATTTGAAGTTGAGAAGGATAAGACAAAACATATCGCGGATATAGTGTCCGACGATCTGATAAGCAGGCAGACAACCGTAGTAAGGGACGGTGAAGGACTTGGAATGGATGACGAGATAACCTATGTCATGATCGAAGGCAGTGAGGATGCCGTTGAAAAGGCAAAGGAGATGTTCGACGAAGTTGAAGTAAAGGAAACAGACGATCCGGAAGCGGTATATAAATCCATAAAGGAAAACGAAGATGCTGCTGCCGCAGGCGTAGGTACCATATTCGGTTAAATCTCTGTTTCATATTCGCACCAAAATTACTTTATAACAAAAGAACGTAATCATCACTTAGTGATAAAAATGATGAAAAAAATTGGTGTGATAATAAGTATGATGGTGTTGTCTGCCATGTTGATCGCTGGAACATTCACAGCGTTAGGCGTGGACGGAATACTGGAAAATGACTTCGAGCCGCCTATAGACGGTGGGGAGGCATACATGAACCAAGCTCAAAATGCTGCCGCAAACGGAGCTGCCACTTTCCTTATGGTAGAAGGATACGAACCCTGGGCGGCATTGGTGATAAACGCGGGAAATCCCATGGGAGTGGACATGGTAACTGTTAGTTTCGAAGACGGCGTTCTTAGGATCGAAGCTACCGACAGTAATTCAACGAACCATGCGAGTATCCTGATAAATAAGGGATTTGCCGATAAGTATCTGGCGGATGCCGAGGGAGATATCGATATCTCTACAAGCGATGCGGTGAACTACGAAGGGATGGATAATTCCAACGAGAGTGCCGGCGACGGAGCGGTGTACGTGTTCCATATTGACCACTTCAGTACACAATGGATCGAGATGTCCGCAACTGTTGAACCCAATGACTTCGAACCTCCCGTAGACGGTGGACAGGCATACAAAGACCAAGCTCAGAACGCTGCCGCAAACGGTGCTGCCACATTCCTTATGGTGGACGGATACGAGCCTTGGGCTGCTCTTGTGATAAACGCAGGAGACCCGAGAGGTGTGGACATGGTCACTATCAGTTTCGAAGACGAAACGCTACGGATCGAAGCTACCGACAGCAACACTACCAATCACGTGACCATACTGATAAACAAGGCCTTCGCAGATAAGTATCTGGCAGATTCCGAGGGAAATCTCGATATCTCTACGAGCGATGCTGTGAACTATGAAGGAATGGATAATTCAAACGCCAGTGCAGGGAACGGTGCGATGTACGTTTTCCACATAGAGAACTTCAGTACACAGTGGATAGAGTTAAAAGCAGAGAGTACGCCTGCTCCGGGATTTGTATGGATGATGGTCGCAGCCGTTGTTCCGGTGGTATATATCGTCATACGAAAGAAAAAACAGTAAAAAACCCCTTTCTTCTTTTTTTACGTTCCGGCTAATAGAGTTACTCTGGTCCTTTCTCCGATGGAAGTATCCTTTCTCAATCCCCACATCAGATGTGCGTTGGGTGCATGATCCAGTAAGACATCTATCGCGTCCTGTGCTTCCATCTCAGCACTACCGACACCGCTTGTGACGACGGCCAGTATGGTCTCGTAGTCTTCCATATCATCCAACCAGGGAGAGCGCAGTGCGTCCATGGATGCTCGCTTTCCACGCTCTCGTCCCTTTCCGTATCCCGCTCCGATCCTGAATTCGTCAACACCGCTGCAGAATCTTTTGAGATGCGGGGTGTCTTCCCGTGTGATAACGGTATTAAAGTCGTCCATGGGAAGTCGGATTATCGAGTTCATCACACTGAATGCCTTGTTCATCGAAATGTACGGGTTCAATCTCATGAGTCGACTGTTGTGGAAGACAGCGACCACATCGGCGTGTTTTGATATCTTATCTTTTGCCTCCTCCGCAAGTTCATGGCGTGTTGGATTTTCTGTCTTGAAGGGAAGAGCAACAAGAGCCATGGTCAACATCCCCAGTTTTTCGCCAAGTTGTGCGCATGTGTATGAAGTCCAACTGCCTGTTTCACCGCCCATGCCGGAAAGTATGTACATGATATCCATACCCTTTAACCTGCGTATCATCTTTTCTTCTGTTTGATTCATAGGTCTATGTATCAGTGATATATCTGTGTTGAAGGTATCGCTCATCTCCTGCATATCCACATGTATAAAGGGGAGTTCCGGTAGTCTGTCCGAAACGCCGACTTCATAGGCTTTCATATTTGCAAATTTCTTGTCGTCCCTGATCGAAGAAAGTATATTACGGCCTGCTCCGCCGATGCCAAAAGCTAATGTATCCGGCCTTTCAGCGGAATCGGATATATCTGAACCAAATCTTCGAGTCTCCGACATATAAGAGCTATAGATATTATTCAGATAAAAAATTATCTATTGTAGTGATTGCTGCTGTATCAACTCAAAAAGTTCCACTGCATCTGAAGATCCCATACCTGAAGTCTCGAGTACCGAGTCGAAGACAAAGAACATACGTAGATATTCGATAGGGTCGGCAACCATGTCGTAATCTAATTCAAGGTCGAGTTCGTCGAACATCAGACCCGCTCTTTTGTTTGAAAGATCATTCGGCCACCCATACTTTGTACTTTATATCCGGATTCTGCAGCTCTTTCATAATCCTTTCTTTTATCAATTTTTTAGGTTTATGTACCATAGGAACCCGTGTTACCAGGTCCTCAAAATCTGTGAATTTTCCATTCACTCTTCTCTCTTTCAGGACAGCTTCCATCTTCTTCATGCCCATCCCCGGAAGTAGTTCCAGCATATGATATTTTTTGGTTATCGGTCTGGCATTGTTAAAGAATTCGATGAAATGATCATCCTTCAGGTTGATTATCTCTTCCACCACATAAGGTACTTCGCTTTGAGCTGTGTGCGTCAGTTCATCCCATTTGATCCTGCGTTTAACGTGTTTTATCTTAGTTCTATCGTCCAGATCTTTTCCGATATAAACTCGTTCGCCGATCTCGATGGTTTCATCCCCTTTGGGGATCAGTTCAAATAACTTGAATTCGTCTTGACCTAAGGCTAGAACAAGGCTCTCGTGTTTATAGCCCCTGTCGTCAGGTCTGCCTTCCGCCAGATAATCCAAAACATATGCATAATCTTCCATTTTATCATCCTCAGAGATATTTTTTAACGATCTTGACTATATTGTTACAATCCTCTTCAGAGGGTGTAAAACGGTCACGTGCGAAGATAGCTCTGACGCCGTCTTTGTCGGTGGGTAAAATGTCTACGGTTTTGTAAGCTAACTTTTTAGGCATAAAATCGAAGTTTTCCTGTAACTCTGCCAATAGTTCCTTGGCTTTATCAGGCTCCATATCAACGAATTTTTCCGCATGAGTAAGTGCGAGTGTTTGTTCGTAATTTAACTCCCTTGACTCCGCTTCAGTCGTGATCAGTTCTTTAACTTCTGAAAGTGTTACATACCTGGTTTCATCGTCACCCATTTTTTCCACCTCTAATCCATCTTACGAAGATGTTCTGCTCTGACGATCAATATCTTCTCCATATTACCGTCTTTTATCTTTAGTTTGAAAGCTTTACCTTGCTTACCGATTATGGTGCCTACATTGGCTTGGAACCTTCGGTGAGGTTGACCTTTATGAACGCTTGGTTCGATCAATATACGTGCTTTTTCTCCTTCTTCGAACTCTTGTAACGCCCGGGTTATTGGTATCAAACCTCTTTCGCGGGGTTTTTTTCGGAGGATATTTCTGGTACCTTGTCGTATGCCTTTCGACTTTCTCATTTTACCACATCTTTTTATTCGTAGTGTACGTCCAATACGTCCAAATAGAGGACACTGCATTCTGCATCTAACTCTGATGCCAAGCTAGGTTCAGTTCTACCTTCATCGCCGTGGATGAACTCTTTTACATAAGTGCCGGCTTGACATCGGATAGATAGCTCAGCTTCGGTGTCGTCAAGGTTGAGTAGTTGGATGTCATATATATCCCTTTTCCTTACCTTGTCCGCTCTTCTGTGACTCACTCTTGTCGGTGTACGCTGAGATATCGTTACTCCCTTCAAAGATTCGATTACCTTATTAAATGTTACCCTCTCAACCTCGTCATTCAGTGAGACGGTCACTTTATATGATTTATCCGGTTGTATGCCCTTTATATCTTGTATCTCACTCCTCTGTGAAAAGCGAAGTGAGTCTATCTTCACCCTATCGTCTTTATTTACGGCTTTCTTAAGTTCGTTTAGATCTATGCTTCTTCGTACGGGTCTTTTTACCTCGATAACAAATGGTCTGCCGTTACCCAACATAAGGGCGTCGATGTCCTCACGACCCATGCCGTGTAGTACGGCTTTCTCGCCTTCGGTCATCACGATGAGCGGTTCTGCGATTATCTCCTCCACACTTGTGGGGTACATCTTTCCTTTGCCGTCACAGTGTGGGCAGCCGATGCCCCTGCATCTTTTGCAGTCCCACCGTGTTTGCGGTATCTCTCTCGATAATTTATTGTATCTGCCGTATATAAAAAGAGGGCCGATCTCCACATCGACGGTATCGAATCTTGTGTCGATTATGGCCTTTACATCGGGAATATCCAGATCTACTTCGGCATCGATCAGGTCGTCCACCCTTTTTCCAACCTCTCTGTTGACCTCTGATTTGATAGGCGAAGACGTAGTTATGTCCAATTCGGACCATATCTGTTCTTCGACTTCTTCTATCTCCGGGTCTATCCTTGAACCCACCAAAAATGTATGGAATTCTATATCTTTGAGTTCCTCGACTATGATCTCTGCCATGGACTGGAACTCACTGCAGAGTCCACCACATAGATAACATTCTTCAGGCTGTGCCTCGACGCTGCATCTGTCGCCCTCTATAGAGTCGTTCATAGCCATGAACACTTTTAGGGTGCGGCCTCTCTCTTCATTGGTTAGACCATGACCTAACTGAGCGAACAATCGACCCTGGCAGTTGTCGCAAAGGTCATACTCCGATGCCTTCTTCGCCTTTTTAAGCAGATCCATGTCGCAGCATTGCCCTTTACAGTATATATATATATTCCGTTTCACAAACCCCTTGCGATGGCATGGAGCCTTTCTTTGGTCAGCAGGAGTGCGGTGGTCAATATAGTGACGAAGGCTGCCTCAAAGACGAAGCCCTGCTGGATCATGATGCCTATCAAAAAAGTGATGAAGAATGCCACCGGAGTTGTGATCCCGACGGTGTGGACTTCGTATTTTAGGTATGCGAGCAGAAAAGCGAAACTCCCGAAGATGATCACACCGATC
>CAYVTG010000001.1:44168-50047 GCA_964454575.1 uncultured Thermoplasmata archaeon | reverse complement strand
ATGTGGAATTCCAGAGGAATTTAATTTAAGAGAATTGTACTCACCGAAGGGGGACGCCGCACCGACCGTGTACCAACCATCATCGTTCATCACAAGATCCGGTGCAGCACCAGTCGGTTTTGAATCGATAAGCTCTGTCAATAGTTCGGTAGTAGTATCGGTTTCCAGCTTACCGGTTGCGTTGAAGGCTTTATCCACACTATCTATTGAATGCAGACCAACACCTTTCAAATTTTTTGTAAACTCTTCTGTTCCCTCATATCCCAACTCTTCGGGATGTGATTCTTGATAGCGGTGGAAAATTGTTTCGTTGACCACCTCTATAGGCTCATTTGTCGGTTGGAAAGTGAAATTAGTCTGTGTGTAACGCGAATCGCTGTGGTCCTCGAAACCGACTGGATAACCGCCGTGTGTTGTCCTGTTAACGCCAGTGGCGTTGGTGGTAATGTACATCTCCATACTCCCCGGATCGAACATTATCGGATACCCTGCTCCGCTGTAATCGCCTTCAGGTGCCACGGCCCACTGGTTGATAAGGTCCGCATTGCTGAAATCCGTTCCGGTATCAACGATCGCGATATTGATACCTTCTCCATCGAAACCGTTTTCCCATACATCCTTGACCTTATGGGGATCGCTTGTGGAACCCAGTTCTGTGTATTGAGATAAAGTAGCTCCATGAGATTTGCGATCCAAACTTTCGATCCCAAGCATCGTGTTAATATATTCGTTATTGACATGCATTGTCCTTATCTCTGGTCTTTCGAATATCTTGATAACTTCGTTTTCACTTGCGATATGTGGTATCGCGTACCCGGGTAAGAATATCTCTTTCATGATCATCCTGTCAGAATCCTTGTAGGATAAAGCTGTGTAGTCAAAGTTATCAGGCTTAACCGCATCAGAATTAACGTATGGAACTCCACCGTAGTGCCGAAGCAGACGGTGAAGTTTTCCGATGTTGTTGGTTGCCACAACAACAGGCACATAATCTTCACTATACGGTAATCCCGCCTTGATCCCGACAGAGATTTTATCTCTCCAGTTTACATCCTGCAAGTCAAGTTTTGATTTGGATCGTTCTATCTTTTCTACGGGAGTATCGATAACCGGGTCGTCAGCAATCTTCTCTTCCTGATCCGACGATACTTCACCTTGTATTGCTGCGTTTGCAAATAGAGAAAGTATCAACATCATCACCATTCCAAAAGACAATAAATTTTTTCTCATCAAAGTTCCCCCTTCAAATTTACTCTTCGATCATTACTTACAGTTAATACCCATGTCGATATCGTGATCCTATTGCTCATGTTCTCACCTTATAATTCGGTAAATGTATTACAACGATATATAATTTACCCGGAACCTTTATAGTTTTAAGATCTCTGTCCGACAGGTATCAACTCACCCTGAAACCGGCACTTCGATACTGACCTTCTGGAACGGCTGGAACTCACCCATGGACATGATCTTGAATGCAAGGACCAACGTTCTTATGGAATTCGGAGGCGACATAGCCACGGCGGCGAGTTTTACCGTTTCTCCGGGAAGTATGTCAGGGATCTCCATGTAGCCCGTCTGGTTGGTGAAGTCGAAGTTTGAAAGCTTGTAACTTTCATCGCTGTGAGGATCGTCGATGAACACGTCTTTGGTGATGGATCTGTCATCGCCTTTACGATCGTAGACTGAAAACTGCCTTTCTTCTGTTTGTATCGAATCACGTACGCGCGTATTTGTTACATTGAGTAGAATCACGGTGAAGGTTTCATAATCTTTGGCATAGATGGTAAAATCGTTACCTTCATCATCTACACCGGAAAGGCTGTCCGTTGTATATATATTGACTATGCTCAGAGAGATGTTGGCGTTCTCATAGTGTGGTATATAGGCCGGCATCTCGTCTTCGTTATCGTCGTTGACTTCCTCTTCTCCGTCAAGACATCCGGATAAGGCTACTAGTAAGATAGTCAGAACGACTATGACCGTTAAAGGAGCGAACTCACGTTCCATGATAACTTTGCATAGATTTTCAATAATAAAGATTTTGCTATCGTCAAAGATAATAAAAATAAATCTTGAGGTAGATTTAAATAAAGGAAAGCTTTATGGGTTGAAAAATGGTTATAACATCCGACCCGGGAGATATATAGAGATGATACGTTTTGGTCCGAGCGGCATTCCTCTTTCGTGTAAGGGAAGAACGCTCTTAGATGGTGTAAGCGATGTACACAAACTTGGATTAACGTCCATGGAGGTGCAATTTCTCAGGATGAACGTGCGTACCTCACCTGTAGATATAGATGAAGATGCCGGATTGCTATCCAGAGATGTGGAAGGAAAGTTCATCACAGGTGTAAACAGAGGAGATAAATGTCATGATCTATACCTGGAAGACTTGGACAAGGAATTAGAACCCGGCGATATGCTGCACTATCTAAAAGGAGGCGTGGCAGAAGAATTCTACAGATTTTCTTTGATAGGTCAGATCGCAAGAGAGATCGACGTCAAACTCACTCTACACACACCATACTACATGATGTTCACCGAAAAAGAAGGGGAACTGGTAGAGCGGTCCAAACTCGGATATAAATTCGGTGCAGTCATGGCTGCCGAGTTGAATGCGGATATGGTGGTCACTCACGTAGGTTTGATGGAGGAGGGAAGAACGTGTGATGACGTTATCGATAACGTTATAGCCAATGTCAGAGAGATGAGGAATTGGACAAACAAACATTTCGGAGACGGCCCTCTCATCGGCTTGGAAACTCAGATGGGAGATGACGTATTCGGCGGTTTGGACGATGTGATCCACGTCTGCAATAAAGTATCGGGAACTCAGCCGGTGATAAATCTTGCAAATGTAAAGGCTAGAGATGAATACGAACTTGAAGAGGCAAAGGATTTTGAAGAGGTATTCGAGTCATGCAGAAAGATCACCAACGGAGAGTACTATATTACATACTCCGGTGTGGAAAGTAGAAGGATCGGCCAACACCGTATGACACCCATAAAGAGGGGAGATCTTAGATTTGAACCACTCGCTGAACATCTGATATCCAGTGAAGATAACTTCACGATCATCTCAAATTCACCTTTAAAGGAACATGATGCGATGTACATGCGGGTCATCTTCGAGAGGAATTTTACCCGTGAAGTGGGTAAAGAATTAAGGAGGAAGAAGAAGGATGAGTGAGCGCTTTTCCGAATCTGTTGAACATATAGGAAAAGCTATCGAAAGAGCTCTCAAAGGCTATCCGTTGGAAGACATATCCAAAACCGTAGAGGATATGCAAAGAGCTGAGAAGATCTTTGTTTATGGCGCCGGCCGCTCAGGACTGGTGGGTAGGATGTTCGCAATGAGGCTCATGCAGATAGGTCTGCGGGCATTTTTTATCGGCGAAACTATCACCCCTGCGGTGAACGATAAGGACTGTGTTATATTCGTATCGAAAACGGGAGAAACCCAGACTGCCATACAGGCGGCTGAAATAGTTCAAAATAAAGTGAAAGCAAGGATCATCGTACTAACGGCTAGTCCGGATTCCACTTTAGCTGACTACGGTGATATAGTTATGGTTATACATACCGAGCGAACAGAAAAAGACGCAACCTTGGCCCCTCTAGGGACGGTTTTTGAAGATGCATCTATCATATTCTTAGACGCGCTGTGCAGTGTGTTGATGCACGAGTTGGGAGAAAACGAGGAAAACATGAAAATTCGGCATCCGATATTGGTTTGACCCATTATTTTTAAATACCAAAAGCTTTATAGCGGCGCTACCTCAACAGAATTAACGGAGTTGAAATATTGGCAAAAGGTATCAATTGTGCCCGGAAACTCAAAAAGAACCGGCAAAAATTTCGCTGGAGCGATCTGAGCTATAAAAAACGAGCAAAAGGTCTTAAAAAGAAGACCGACCCACTGGAAGGTGCGCCTCAAGGAAGAGGTATCGTACTTGAAAAGGTGGGTATAGAAGCAAAACAGCCCAATTCTGCTATCAGGAAGTGCGTAAAAGTACAGCTGATAAAGAATGGTAGGCAGGTCACCGCCTTCGCACCCGGAGAAGGTGCCATCAATTACATCGATGAACACGATGAAGTGTGGATCGAAGGTATAGGTGGTATGCGGGGTAGGGCATACGGAGATATACCCGGAGTCAGATTCAAAGTTATCAAGGTCAACAGAGTTGCACTTCAGCAGCTCGTGGCAGGAAAGAGAGAGAAACCATTACGATAGGTGTTTAGAACATGGCTGAAGAAAAAAAAGAAGAAGTTCAAAAGTCTGAAAAAGGGATTTTTGATACACTTGAGATGCCGCTGTTATTCGATAAATACGATATGAAAGAAGTGAAGATAACCGATCCCGGTTTGAAGAAGTATATCAATTTGACCCCCGTACTGGTGCCCCATAGTGGTGGCCGTCACGGAAACAAAAAATTCGGAAACACTGATGTTAGCATCATCGAAAGACTGATCAATTTTATGATGAGAACCGAAAGGTTCACAGGTAAAAAGATGAAGGCATACAAGGCGGTAAAGGAGGCTATGGACATAATACATGAGAGAACCGAAAAGAACCCGGTTCAGATATTGATAACTGCCATCGAACACTCATCTCCGAAGGAAGAGACCACTCAGATACGATACGGTGGAATATCTGTTCCAAAAGCGGTGGACGTTTCGCCATCAAGACGCACTTCCATAGCATTATCAAACAATGCCAAAGGAGCGGTAAAGGCATCATATAAGAATAAAAGAAGTATATCAGAGTGCCTGGCAAACGAATTGATGAACGCCGCAAAAGGAGAAAAAACTTCTTTCGCCGTATCACGGAAGGAAGAGATGGAAAGGATGGCACAATCCGCAAGATAATATTAAAGGTGATTTTTGAATGGGACGAAAAGAGAAGAATATTAAAAAAGCACAAAATCTGATGGATAAGCCCAAATTGATAAGGAATATCGGTACTGCAGCGCATATAGATCACGGTAAAACCACACTCAGTGATAACCTGATCGCCGGTGCCGGCATGATGTCCGAAGAGCTAGCCGGACGACAACTTATGCTGGATTTCGACGAACAGGAACAAGCAAGAGGCATTACCATAAATGCAGCGAACGTTTCTATGGTTCACGATTTCGATGGCAAAGAATATCTTATCAATCTGGTCGATACACCCGGCCACGTCGATTTTGGTGGTGACGTCACCAGAGCCATGAGGGCTGTGGACGGAGTCATCATCGTTGTGTGCGGTGTAGAAGGCGTTATGCCTCAAACAGAAACTGTTATACGTCAAGCGCTTAAAGAGAAAGTTAAGCCCATCTTGTTCATCAATAAAGTCGACCGGTTGATAACCGAACTGAGTTTAGACGGGGACGAGATGCAGCAGAGGCTTTACAAATTGATACAAGATATCGACGACCTCATCAAGAGTATGGCTCCTCCCGAATTTAAGGACGATTGGAGATTGAGCGTCGAGGACGGTACTGTCGCTATGGGTTCTGCACTTTACAACTGGGCCATATCTGTACCGTTCATGCAGAAGCAGGGAATCACCTTTAAGGATGTTTACGAATTCATAGAGAAGGGGCAGATCAAAGAACTTGCACAAACTGCACCCATACACGAAGTCATACTGAACCAGGTCATCAGGCATATGCCCGATCCTATCACTGCACAGGAATACAGGATACCTAACATATGGAGAGGAGACAAAGAATCTGACCTAGCCAAAGCTATGATCGAGTGCGATGAGCACGGTCCTACTGCGCTGATGGTAACCAAGATAATCATCGACCCACACGCTGGAGAAGTATCAGTCGGTAGATTGTTCAGCGGTAAGGTATCGAGCGGTATGATGCTGCATGTAGATAGACAGC
>CAYVTG010000001.1:0-44158 GCA_964454575.1 uncultured Thermoplasmata archaeon | reverse complement strand
AGTATCTCTTAGCGTCGGCGCGGACAGAGTACCGGTAGACGATATCAGAGCGGGCAACATAGTAGCGATCACTGGATTAAAAGACGCTATAGCAGGTTCCACGGTAAGTTCACTTCCCGATATCACGCCCTTTGAGGCGATGAAGCATTATTCCGAACCTGTTGTTACGAAGGCTGTGGAGGCTAAAAGAACGGCCGACCTACCAAAGCTTGTTTCCGTACTGCGATCCATAGGTAAATCAGATCCGAGTATAATGGTCAAGATAGACGAAGAAACAGGTGAGCATCTGCTCTCCGGAATGGGAGAACTTCACCTTGAAGTCACCGAGCACCGGATCGAACATGAACATGGTGTTTCGATTATATCATCTCAACCCATAGTGGTTTACAGAGAGAGTGTAGAAGGTAAGGGAGGACCCTTCGAAGGAGTTTCACCCAATAGACACAACAGATTCTACATAGAGATCGAACCCTTGGAAAAGGATATAGTGAAGGCCATAGACGATGGTACCATATCCGTGTCTGGTAAGATAGAGAACAAAAACGAATTGTCCAAGCAGCTCAGAGAGTTTGGCATGGATAAAGACGAATCCAAAAACTTTGTAGATTTCTACGGAGATAATGTTCTCTTGAATATGACCAAAGGTATACAGTACCTCTACGAAACTATGGAATTGATAGTGGATGGTTTCCATGAATCCATGGACCAAGGGCCACTGTCAAGAGAGAACTGTAAAGGTGTGAAGGTACGCTTAGTGAACGCTAAGCTTCACGAAGATGCTATCCATCGTGGCCCTGCGCAAGTTATACCCGCAGTTAAGAACGCTATCTACGGTGCCATGTGTCAGGCCGGAAGGACCCTTCTCGAACCCAAACAAAAGGTGTTCATCGACGTACCAGCGGATCTCATGGGGAATGCCTCGGTACAGATACAGCAGAGACGCGGTGAGATACTCGACATGAAACAGAAAGGAAACAACACTAAGCTCGAAGCTAAAACTCCTGTTGCCGAGATGTTCGGTTTCTCCGGAGATATCCGTAGTGCTACAGGTGGTAAAGCATTGTGGTCTACAGAGCACGCAGGCTTCGAAAGAGTACCAACCAATATGCTGCCCGAAGTGGTCAAGGAGATCAGAGAACGCAAAGGGCTCAAACCAGAACCCTTCAACGAAGCACATTACAGCGGGTGAGATCTAGATGACCGACAGCGATATGGAGATAATACCAAAAAAATACCTGACGTTGTTATTCGCCTTCGTCGCTGCACTCGGTGTTGGATTTTACTTATCGTGGTCCATAATGTTCGGTACTTGGTTTGACCTCGGCGTATATACTATCACTATAGTCCTCATGGGTTTCGGCATAGTCGGATTTCTGCTGTATTCCATGGAGGACTAAAACTCCGATATGGATAAGAATCATATCTTGATGGTGGTATTCGCCGCAGTGGTAGTTGTGTTATTAGGAGTGTTGATATTTAATCCCAGTTCTGAGTGTGAGAGAAACGAGCTAACCGTGATCAACAGTTCGGGTGAAGAGATCACCGTATATGTTGAGTTAGCATTAGATGATCATCAACATTCTAAAGGACTATCCGGTAGAGAGTCCTTATGTTACGACTGCGGCATGCTTTTTGTTTTTGAAGAAAATGTAAGCACTTCATTCTGGATGAAAGATACCTCCATACCTCTTTCTATCGCATTTATATCTGAGAATGGAACGATAATCGACATTCAAGATATGGAGCCATATTCTTTAGAGAGCCATTCACCAGGGGTCGAATACCGATATGCTCTCGAAGTTAATATTGGCTTCTTCGAAGATAATGAGATATCTGTTGGAGATCGAGTATTGATCTCTGAATTTTAATGGGTCTTACACAGATATACCGCTTTATCCGTAGGTTTACCGCAGGAAAGACATCGTCCGTTGTAGGTGTCTGATTCTCCGTAACGAGAGCCTAGGATATCCCTGTCTGCTACTTCTTCTATATACTGACCGCATTCCAATTCTCCACACCAGCCCGTTCGATATATCTTCTGTTCGGTCATATCTTCGAAGTCCTTGGCATCGATGATGTTGCTGTCTAGTTCATCCTTAGCTCGCTGGTACAGTTCTTTTTGCATGGCGTCTGAGGTATCTTTTAATCGTTTGATGAGTTCTTCGGCTGGTATGGTATCCTTTTGACCGGTATCTCTCCTTACTACGGTGATAGTATTTTTTTCCATCTCCTTTCTACCTATATCCAACCTCAAAGGGATACCCATCTGTTCCGAGTCGAAGAACTTGCTGCCGGGCCTTATGTCTTCTCTGTCGTCGATATCCGCTCGGAATCCGTTTTCCATGAGTTTGTTCTTTGTGTTTTCACAGAATTCTTTCAGTTCTGTGTCTTCACCGTAAGCTATGGGTATGATACGTACCTGTATCGGAGCTATTTCCGGAGGTATCACGACACCATTATCGTCGCCGTGTATGGCTGCGATGGCACCTATCAAACGTTCCGACATGCCGTATGTGGTCTGGTAAACGTGCTTGTGGTCTCCGCTTTCATCTTCGAAGGTGATATCGTAGGCCTTCGCGAAGTTGGTCTTGTACTGATGTATGCCGGCAATCTGCAGTAGTTTTCCGGTCGGCATGAATGCATCTGCGCCCACGCTGTAATCCGCACCAGGGAACTTGTCCCAATCCGTGCGCTGCAGCTTAAGGTACGGGAGACACAGCTTTTTTGTCAGTGCGTCCATTATCTCGAAGTCTTCCTTTATCTGTTCCTCTGCCTCGTCGTTACTGGCGTGACAGGTGTGTGCTTCGAAGAAGTGGATCTCGCGCATACGCATGAATGCTCTGGTCTGCTTTGTTTCATATCTGAAAACATTGACGAACTGATGAATCTTCAAAGGTAAGTCAGCGTGCGAACGCACCCACAGATCGAATATGGGATACATAGCCGTCTCGCTGGTCGGTCTGAGTAGTAAAGGTATGTCCAGCTCGTTCTTGCCCGCATGGGAAACCCAGAATACCTGTTCATCGAAACCTTTTATGTGGTCAGCTTCCTTTTTGAATTCCTCTTCGGGGATGAGCAGTGGAAACTTGACTTCCTGATGACCTGTCTCTTCAACCAACTTTCTTGTTTCTTCGTCTATAAGTCGCATCAATTTCCAGCCGTAGGGCTTCCATATGTTCATACCCTTTACCGGATATCGTTTATCCGTGAGTTCGGCCTTCTCTATCGCTTCGTTGTACCACTCGCTGAAATCTTCGTGTTTTTTCATCTATACCACCTGTCAAGTGCGTTTTAAAGCGTACAGTATGTCGGTTATTTTTAAGGTGTTCGGTGGTATCATCGATATCCTCTTTCTCTGTAAAAAGCATCGTCGACCCATATCTTTTCATCCTCTACAATATATTCGAATCTGTGGGGACCCACTCTTAATCTGTACATATCATGGCGTTTCCCTTTGAGTTTTTTCATCTCTTGGGAAAGATGAAAAATAAGTGGAATCGGTTCAGATTGCACGGCATTTTTTATGTCAACACCACTTCTAGAGTTATATGGATCTGCAGAGAGTAATTTTAAAGATTGTACAAACCTTTCTTTTTCCCCACTTTTTTCGATGTATTTTTGAACTCGCGGGTGTACAACGATATCCATCTAAATCTCATCCAATGGGATGTATTGGTCCTTTTCTTTCTGAAGGCGTAGCCATTTTGCTTCGATCAACTCTTCGATATCGAATTCCTCGCAATAACCCATCAATCGTTCGATGATGTCGTCGTATGATTCACCTTTGTGACCAAACCTCTTCAGATTTTCTCTGGTTTCTACATCTATCCGTATAGTCGTCGCCATCTTATCACCATATAATAGTTATACGCTGTATATATATTTTATGTGTACTTCACGGTGATTCATCATTACCACCTTTTAAAGGATCAGTACCACAAACCGGACATTCCCCGAGTTCTTGGATGCAGTTTCTATGATATACATTTCCACAGCCGCTGCATCTATGCGGGGTGCCTTCTATGGTACCGAAGCATACAGTACATGTGGTATTATTAACTTGTTCTTCGGGTGATTCCGTGACCGGTGCTGCGGCTGCTTCCGGCACATCTTCGCTAACGGTGCTTCCCTTCTTTTTCCACGCAATGGTACCGATACCGGCAGCGCAGGCCACTGCGATAAGAAGCAGTAACCAGATATTACCGAATGCCGATGACTGCTGCTCGCCGACCTCCATGGAAAGTGGTGTGTTAGGTAGGACTATGCTTTCTCCGTCCCAGTCCACCACTTCTAACTGATATTCGAATATCTGTTCGTCGACGGTCAATTGAGTACTCCAGTTGCCATCTGCAGGGCTGCCATCCCTGAGTGTTAGCTCTGTAGATTCTCCGTCGTTGTAGTGCAGTATCACCATTCGTACTCCCGTGGGATTGGTCACCCTTACTGTGAACTCGAAAGGTGTAGCCGCCTCTGCGTCGATATCTTGACAGGGATGGATGACCGTTGGGTTGGTCACCACTATGCTGTGGATGTCCGTATAGCTCTTCAATCCGCTGATGTCTATAGCTTCGAACATGTAACGTATCTCACCGCTTAGATTTTGGCTCGGTATGGTAGCTGTCCAAAAACCTTCGCTGTAATTCGCTAGGAGAGAGTGTTCTTCGCCGTTCGTGTCGTTGTAATATAGATTAACTTCTGCTATCTCCATATCGGATAGTATCTCTGCTTCAACCACTATTTCCGAGCATTTTGATATCTCTTCTGAGGTATCGGATAAACTGATAGTCGGACGTCCTTGAGATATAAAACTGTAAGATACGCCCTCTTCCATGGAGATCCCATTAACATCTGTGGTTAGATTGGAATTTAGAGTGATCGTATATTCCGTTTCTTCAGTGAGATTGTAAAACTGAATATTCAAATGTTTTGTGCTCGCCCAGAACAATTCGAACTCTGCATCCGGTGTCACAGTCAGTGCAGAGTATATATCGAGGTCCATGGGTTTGGAGAATTCTAACTGCAGTACTCCGTTCATCGGCATGACCTCGTGTTCCTGCCATATGTTTACTACCACAGGAGCAGTAAGGTTGAGTATGGGAAGCGTGTAGTTCTCCGAAGAGACCAGCCCGCTACTATCGGTGCCCCATATGGTGTAGTTCAGTATGCACTCCGTGCCCGGTGCAGTTAGTGTGAGAGTGAATGTATCGTTTTCTATGTTATCCATAGTCACGTTACCGTAGTTTTCACCATAACTGTATTCCAGCGAAACACTATCCAACTCTATGTCGTCGGTCGCTTCGGTTTCGAGCGTGATATTATCCTCCAAGTGCCATCTCTCCGGCGGTGCGTGTTCGATGACCGGCGGTAGCTCGACGGTGAAGGTATATACAAAGACGTCCCCGGGGATGCCGTCTCCGCTGCCGTCCAAGGCGTTTCTGACGGTGTCTTTGGCTGACGGGGTGATGGTTAGGTTGTGTTCCTTACCCGGCGTCAACGGCTGTTGTGGTGTTATAGTGAGCGTGCGGTCGTCCTCCCACTCTAATTCAACGGTCATGTCGGACCAATCCAAGGCTGCCTCCACCGATGTCCGATTCATATCCCGGGAGAAGCTCAGGGTTATTTCGGTATCTAAAGGTATGATCGACGTGCCCGGAGTTATGTTGATCACTGCCGGCGGTTGTAGATCGATAAGTTCGGGATTCCAGGTAAAATTGGACTCGACGAAGAAGCCGATGCCGTCGCCGGGGGATATGGGGAAGTCCGTTCCATACCATCCACTGCCGCTGAACGGATCTTCTTCATAGTAAAACCGCTCTGAATATCCTCCGAGCTCCGCATCCCACTTCATCACCTTGCTTATCTTCGTGTTCGTTCCCTCACCTGTGTCCCCTTCGATGGCCACTACTAAGTCTCTGGACGTCAGTTGTCCGTCGTAGTTGTAGTCCGTCACGGTGTACGGTACCGAGAGATAATATTTGTTGTTGGCTTCACCATAATATACGAATTCGATGGGGTCTCCGGTCTCCGTCGCATTAACATACCAGGTAAAGTTGGACTCCACGAAGAAGCCGATGCCGTCTCCGGGGTAGATGGGAAAGTCCGTACCGCCATTCCAACCGTTGTCACTGAACGGGTCTTCAACGTAGTAGTATTGCTCGGAATAAGTACCGATCTCCGCATCCCACTTCACCACGTGGCTTATCTTCGTGTTGGAACCATCTTCCGTGTGCCCTTCGATGTGGATCACAAGGTCGCTGGCCGTCAAGTTATCGTCGCCGTTCATGTCTGGGAAGTCGGATGGTACCGATAAGTAGTATTTTCGTTGGGATGCACTGTGGTATATGAACTCTACAGCCGCACAGAAAACTACCTCCGAGAGTTCGCCTTCCACAACACCGTTCAAGCCGCGCACCATGTAGAAATGATCTTCGGTGCCGGTTAGAACATCGTCGTGGATCCATTGTAGAGATGTTGTGTTATAGTATTCCCAATCCTCGGGAAATGAGCCATAAAGGTCCGTGGTATGATATATCTTGTAACCGTCCACGCCATCGATCTCATCCCAACTCAGTATCACGTCGGTGTCGGTCTTTTCGATGCTCAGACCTTCGGGAGCAGGGATATCAAAAGAACTCGTTTCGCTACCCCCCATTATATCGGAGATACCTGCGGTCAGTAACATTGCCAGTACGAACATTATCAACGTCTTTTTTGCTTGCATGAAGCCGGCGTAAATACAGGTATTATATGTATTTTACGACCGGTTAGATAGCGATAGATTAGCGTATTCGTCCCGCAGTTCGTCGATAGTTCTGTTCTCTTCGCTACTCAGATGCCTATCTATCTCTGAACATTCCGATACACGATAAACCGGTCGGTACTGTTTCATTATGTTCACATAGGGTGAATCCAAGTTGTTATCTATCCATTGTAGCAACGGCCGAGTGCAGCAGTCGATGTGCCCCGGCAGTACTAGATGACGGATGATGATGTCGCCGGTTTTCTCCGCCAACAAGTGATTACGTTTGACTATCTCGGTATAATCCCTTACACCCGACAAGCGCTGCGCACAGTCATCGTTACCGTACTTGAAATCGGTAAGATAAACGTCCATGAGTTTCGCCGAAAGTTTCATTCCCTCTTCCGTTAGATACATGTTGGAATTCCATATCTGCGGAAGCGGTGCGGTCATGTGCCTTAGCACTTCGGTGATGTACGCTATGTTCGGCGTTGGGTCGCCGCCAACCCAGTTGACATTACGGCCGCCGCCGTGGTTCAATCTCTCTGATAGTACTTCCGGTCGAACGTAACTTCCGCTGTCCGGCCGCTGGCTTATATCGTAGTTCTGGCAGTAGATACAGTTAAAATTGCAGCCGGCGAAGAAAACTGTGTGTGAAGGGACCAACACGTCCTCTTCACCGAAATGCAGAAAGACGGGTGATACCTTCGGTTCGGCGAAAACACCACATACTCCCAATTCACCCCTGTTCCTGTTGACTCCGCACCTCCACTCGCACAGTTCGCAGTGATCTAACATGCGGTGCGCTAGCTCAGATTTGAGTTCCAAGGAAGGTATGCTATCTTCCAACTGTGTATCGTGAAGTTTCCACAGTTCTTCCACGGTCTTATCGAACAATGGCGTCACATTAACTTTCTTGGCCTTGAGATAGTACGGCTCTAATCCTTTTTCGAGTATCCGTTGATACCTTTCAAGCATCATACGGATATGATAACACTACGCTAAAAGATTAATCCCTACCTACGGGTATATCGAAGAATTTGAACATCACGCCCCAGAATAGAGCTATCCAAACCATGAATATGAAGATACCTGCGTTGTTGTGTGTCCACATCATGGCCTCCGAACCGTAATGATATCCCATGAGCATTATGACGAACATACGTAGTATGTTGGCGATCCATGAAGCGATTATCCCTAATACCATGAATAGAGAGAGTTGAAATGTCATCTTCTTGAAGTGCACCATGACGAATGCTAGGAAGGCCGAGATGAAGATGGTCACCGAGTATAGACCTGTGCAGGAAAGACCTATCAGTACTTCCCGATATACGTAGTCGATGTAAAAGCTGTTAGCTGCCATGGGCATGCCGATTATGACCCATTCGCCTTTTATCGCAGCGCGTGCTGGGATACCTACTGAACGGAGTAACCACGCCGTCGGTCGTGCCAGCATATGGTAGATGACCGGTGAATTGCTGGCCTCCGTCATAGGCCCGGATGTGTATGCGAGGATAGTTATGGGTAGTACTAAGATAAGGAAAAGAAATGCAAGAAAAAGCATGGTGAAATCACGTTCGAAGGAGTACTTGTCCGGTATACGATTATATGCTAACAACGCAACTCCGAGAAGTAGAGTCGCACCGTCGTGAGAACCTAGGGAAAGTCCGCCTGTTATGAAGAGGTTGAACACGAACACCATTCCTATCATAGCAGCGCCGACTACCGGTATAAACGGTTTGAACCTGCCGTTGAAGGTTATCATGTGGATAAAACGTTCCGAGAGGTACGGGCCTTCTTCTTCAATAGGTTGCTTTACTGACTCGATGGGCTTTGCAGGTGCTAAACGTCCGAACAGATAGATGCCTTCGATGATCCAAGCGGCTACAAGGAACACCAGCGGGAATATCGCCGGCGGATCTCGATAGCCGAATACCGCATCGAAGTTGATGTACAAAACTGTGGAGACGAAAACGAACATCTGGAACTCCATCGATAACAGGGTGTTATCTGTATCTTCTTTTTTTAGCGCTCGCATGGCTAATTCGGGTGCTACTAGTAACACGATAAGTGGGATCAAAGTGTTAAGAGATCGAAAGAATAGTATGACCGTAAACACGCTCAGCACAAAAAATACGAGATATCTGAGTTTGGACAGTGTTTCTGGAGAGAACAAGGAAACGAACTTGTCCGGTAGTGCATCTTTGGTACGCTTAGACAGCTTAGGATGGGCAGTTATCATCAGTAACAGACCGGCGAAAAGCAGGGCAACTCCGATGAACCGTGACAAATGGCTCAGTAAAAGTGTAACGTCAAGGCCGGCGAAGAATATGATCAAGCCGGCGAAGAAACGCCAGGTTTTGAGTTTACTCATATATAACAATAAGCGGTAGGTGCCTAAAAATAGTTTGTGTAGAAGAGTGTGTGAAAAATGAAAAATGCCGCGCAATCATAACTGATTCTGCTTATCTTTTAATTTAGAACAAAAAAATTAAAAAACTTATCCAAAATCGAAGATTTTCGATGCTTTTTTCTATTTAAAAAAATAGAAAAAAATGTATCAGAATTGAAAATTCTAATTATTTTATTATTTGAAAAAACAAAAAAATAATAAAAAAATGCCGCGCAACCTGAGCCGGTTCCACTTACCTTTCATCGCAACGATGAAAGATGCCGCACAATCATGACGGATTCTGCTTATTTTTTAATTTAGAACAAAAAAATTAAAAAAAGAAAGGGGTTTTGTTTGGGTTTTACCAGTTCAGCTACTCGTACTTCTTCCGTCTGTAGACGGTGAAAGCAACGAACATACCGATTATAGCTACAACAGGTACCATCATACCGATTCCGAATTCGGATGCTGGGTCAGTTGTTATGTCGGCTGATGATGTTCCCATTGTCCAGGTTGTATACGAGCCCACACCACCGTTCCATCCGCCGTATCCTGTTCCGGCTGGGCCGATGTTGACACGTACAGCAAAATTGTAGGTTGTTTCGGGGTTAAGGGTTAGGCCGCCGTCTGTAGATGTGTTGAATGTATAGTGGCCAGTATCGATACCGTCGGGGTTAATAGCGTCATCGTAACTAGGTTCCAATGGGTTATCTGGGCCGTCAACGAAATGTTCTGCGTTTCCTGCGTAAGTCCATGTTGCACCAGCATCGTCGGTGTAAAATACAGCGTAGCTTGTAACTACATCAAAAGTACCCTGTCCAGTTGAACCACCGACACTTAGTGAAGCATCCGTATATTTGGGTGCGGGTATAGTCAGATTGATATAATCTGAGCCAACAGCATTTGCTTCAGGTGTTGGTATTGGTTCCAAGCGATCAACCATGTCGTATTGTGATGCTTTGATCGAGGTTGTTTCCGTCACGTCGGCGTGTGTTGCTGCGATGTAGTTACCTACTTCTTTGATGAAGTATAGGTCTTCGCCGGCTGTATTTGGTACAGTGACCCAACCAGCCTCTGTTAGAACCGTCGCATCCCAGCTGTAATCGCCAAAACCGCCAGTAGCAAAACTACCGCTGTAAACCGGTGTATCTCCAGGGTCCTGAACATGTACTACTGTACAATTTCCTCCATCCAGTTTGGTTCCATCGTAGGCATCTTGTGTAGATCCTTGCAATGTTTCTCCGTATCCCGCAGTGGCGCCGGAGAGCATGACTAAAGCCATGCCCAGCACCACCGCGATCGTTAGTATCTTTTTCATTTTTATCGTCTCCTTATCTTATCTTTATGTATATATCTTTTTCGTTGCACCTCACGGCTGCGGTGGGATTATCAGTATCGGGTTCCACGTGAAGTCCGATTCGACGAAGAACACTATACCGTCTCCGGGTGCTATGGTAAAGTCTGAACCGCCGGTCCATCCATTTCCACCGAAAGTTTCTTGGTAGTAGAAATTCTCGCTATATCCACCTATCGTAGCGTCCCACTTACCAATCCTACTGATCTTTGTGTTCGTACCGTCGCCTGTGCCACCTTCTATTGCTTCAACAAGATCGCTGGCCGTCAAAGAACCGTCGCCGTTGTAGTCCATCACTGTGTATGGTACCGATAGGTAGTATCTCTGTTGAGCAGCTGAGTGATAGATGAATCCGATATCGTCCTGCGTGTCTGTCGCATTGACCTGCCACGTGAATGTTGATTCGACGAAGAACACTATACCATCGCCGGGTGCTATGGTGAAGTCGGTACCGCCGGTCCATCCATTTCCACCGAAAGTTTCTTGGTAGTAGAAATTCTCGCTATATCCACCTATCGTAGCGTCCCACTTACCTATCCTGCTGATCTTCGTGTTCGTACCGTCGCCTGTGCCACCTTCTATGTGGATCACAAGGTCACTGGCCGTCAGCGAAGCGTCGCCGTTCATGTCTGGGAAGCCCGCGGGTACTGAGGTGTAGTATCTCTGTTGAGATGCACTGTGATAGATGAACTCTACATCTACGCAGTAGCCCATGCCGGACATGTTTCCTTCGGCTTCGCCGTCGGTTGCTCGGACGTAGTAGTAGTCTTCGCCGCCGAGTGCGCCAGCGTGTGTGAAATAATTGGTTGCTACATTATCTCCGACGAGAGTCCAAGGCATTACAGCATACTTGTCTGCAGAGTGGTATACGTTGTATCCGGGTGCGCCTACATCGTCCCAGTGGACGATCAGGTCTGCGCCGGACTTCTCTACCCATATGCCGGTTACAGTATTGAGAACCGCATCTGGATCAAAGTTGGCTTGGATCGTATAATCTCCAGTCATGTTGATCGTGGTCGATGCTGCGTTGACGTCGGCTATGGTGCCAACATCGCCAGTCCAGTTGACGAAGTGATAATCTGTGTCCGGTGTTGCAGTTATGTTTACAACCGTTCCGTAGTCATATGTGAACGTTCCTTCACCAGGATCCGTTACATTTCCGCCGACCGTGCTGGTCGTGGTAAGTGTGTGTGTGTTTATCGCGAAGTTAGCTGTTATCGAGTAAGAAGCGGTCATGTTGATCGTGGTCGATGCTGCGTTAACGTCGGTTATCGTACCAACATCACCAGTCCAGTTGACGAAGTGATAGTTCGCATCAGCGGTCGCTTCGATTGCTACTAATTCGTACTGTAAATAGTTAAATGTTCCTTCACCGGGTGTGGTTACCGAACCATTCGCCGTGCTGCCCGTTGTCAATGTTACGGGTCTGCCGGTCTCCGAAGCGATGGTGAAGTCAACCGAGCTGTCATCTGTGTCGACGCCTTTTGTGACACGTACGAGTCCTTCGCCCGCGCCGGGTACACCGGGGTAATCAACGTGTGTGGTGTTTTCAGGAGATGTATCCTGATTTCCATACTCTACTCGGTCAAGTGTGATCAGAGCATTATTTGCGATACCGCCGGATGCCTGCCATGAGAGCATAAGATGTCCAGGGCCGGTTCCCAATGGAACTCCGCCGAGATCAACATAGAGTAATTCTCCGTCGGTTGGATGTGCAGCGGTTGTCAATACATCGAGCGTACCGATAACTCCCGCATGGGTCTCAAGCGTCCATTCGGCTAATGTAATACCAACGGGGACGTAGAGGTAAACGTACTGGTTACCCGCATCTCCGGGCTGAAGTACGATCTCGTTTATCTTGATGTTCATATCAGGCTGACCGGTAGTAGCGAAGTTCAGATTGGCGTTCTCGCTCGCGCCCGAGTCAAATGTGCTCACTTCGTTAGCTATCAGGTCCGGTTTCCCATCGCCCGTGTTGTCTATCATGTAGAATATCGTATCTCCGTTCACTCCACCGTATTTGCAGGTGGTATCGGTTTCATCATCACCTTCGGTGAATACCGAAAATGATCCGTCTCCATTATATGTTATGTTGGAGCCGTATTCCACACCGTATATCCATGAGGTGATCTCCAGATTATCGGCGGCATCCACGCCATCGATGTCTGCGTTTCCCCATCTTTCGTGCGGTAGTATATTTCCTGCTATCACACCAACAAAACTGGTCAGTACCAGTGCGCTGATAAGCAGAAGACACATACCTCTTTTCATGTTCTTGTTCATTATTATTTCCTCCAATATGTATGTTAATTTTTCGTATCTTACCTCAAGTAGATGGGTTTTCTAATATAAACTTTATGACACAGAACTTGAATAGATTTCTACGAAAAATACTTAATAACCGGTGGAATCTTTGAGTATCATGCACATAGGAAAGGTCGTCACGGTTATAACATTGTTTATCATGCTGGTATCAAGTGTAGTTTGCACCGCATCGGAGTTAGGCCGTGGTGTACCGCGAGATATGACCGCAAATTCCGATCAATATGCAAACATCACAGCAGATGAAAACTGGCAGATGAGAGCAGATATATGGGGTAACAGGATAGTTTGGGAGGATTATAGAAACGATCCTCTTGGCGGGTACGGCAGCCCGTACTACAGAAATTCAGATATATATATGCATGATCTCTCAACCGGAGATATAATACAATTGACCGATGATCCATCCGCCCAGATCAAACCGCGTATATGGGAAAATTACGTTGTTTGGGAAGATTACCGCCACGGTAATGCGGATATTTACTACATAGACCTCAACACCATGACGGAACACCGTGTAACCACCCATGGAAGCGACCAAATATCGCCAAAGATACACGGAGAGAAGATAGTCTGGGGAGATTACACAGATAATATGTTCGGTGACATATACATGTACGATATACAAGAAGATGAAACAATTGTGATCTCGGATGGGAGACATAGAAAAGAAAACCCTGATATTTACGAAGACACGATCGTCTGGACAGATTATCGTAACTACTGGACAGGAGTTTACGAAACGATGGTTTCAGATATATACATGTATGATCTCAATACTGAAGAAGAATCTCCCTTTATCGAGGAACCCATACATCAACGTAATCCCAGTATATATAAAAATACTGCCACATGGATAGAATACGAAGGAAAGAACAACAACATATACATGAAGCGTCTAGGCGAAAACAAAACTGTTGTTTCCGCTGAACCATCCAGCGAAGAGGCTCCAGAGATATACGGAGGTAGGATAATCTTCTTCGAGAGATATTATGAAGGGGTTGATCATGTTCATGATGCCATATGGATCTACGATATTTTGGAGAACACAAAAACACGCGTAGCAAAGGTCGATGTGGGAGAAACCGAGGGAGTCGTGGCCAGGTTCCCTGCGATATACCAAGACCAGATAGTTTGGGAAGAAAGACATCCTTCGGCATCTGAGAATCTCACTTTCCAGTACGATATATTCTATACCTATCTTGGAAAGGAAGCACCTCAGATACTTCAAACATCGATATACAGTGATACGGACGAAGGAAACGGTGCTGCAGACATGATACTAAGGGACGGAGCCAACTTTACCGTTAACGCAGAAGTGGTCGACCCCGACGGAGATCTGGTGGAAGTCATCCTGGAATACGCCGATGAAGAGATCGAGATGGAGGAGATATCTTCGGATATATACAGTGCCACCATCTTATACGACAGGAACATGTCTGCCAGTTCGTGGGAACTCTCGATACGAGCCACCGATGAAGAAGGGTTCACGGCCGATAGCGATGGTTTGACTATAACTCTCATCGAGAGACCGCCGGAGATCACACATGCGGGCGTGGGAACTAGTACACTTAATATTTCCACCGAGACTAATTTTACCTTGGAAGACGGGAATCGGTTATACTTCACTGCTAACGTGACGGATCCCGATGACGATCTTGATACCGTTTATCTGCATATCGACGGATTCAATCTAACCGACGAACGATTCGAGATGAACGAAACGGAGTCCGGTATATACGTCTTCGAGTTGGAATACTCGGAAGTGATGATAGAGGGAGAAATAAGGGCGTGGGTATCCGCAGAGGATGTCAGAGGCAATTCTGCCAACAGCCAGGAACTAACAATATACGCAGAATTTCCCCAAACCGATGACGATGATAATGGAGATAATGGGGATAACGGATTGACCGGAGATGGGGAGGGCATATGGAGCTGGCTCTTTTTCCTGCTGCTAATTCTGTTGATCATCGTCGTGCTGTCAATCATATATATATATAAGAAAAGGACATCTTCTCAAGAAGAAGATGGATCCGACGAAGAGATGGCGGATGATGATTTAGAGGAAGATAGATCCGAAGAAGAAACACCGGCCATGTATGGTGTAGACAAGGGCCTTTGCCCAAATTGTGTAGAAGTCATCCCCGCAGATTCTACCGAATGCCCTCACTGCGGTGAAGAATTGGAACCTCCCGAGTAAACCTAAATGTTATATAGATAAGGGGGTCTAAGCCGAAGACGATGAATACATTGGTAATCTGCGAAAAGAACAGTGCCGCATCCCGCATAGCGTTTCTACTTTCCGATGGTAAACAGAAACGGAAGCAATTTCATAAGGTCCCTTATTTCGAGTTCAAGAGAGGAAATGATGATTATACAGTGATCGGACTGAGAGGTCACATAGTAGAGTTCGATTATCCTAAGAAATACAATCAGTGGGGAAAGGTAGACGAAGAAGATCTTATAGACGCGGAACCTGAAAAGTTTATCACCGAATCAAGGATAGTTTCACTATTAAAGAAAAGTGGAAAAAAGGCTGATAGAGCCATCGTTGCAACGGATTACGACAGAGAAGGTGAATTGATCGGTTTGGAAGCCATAAGATTGCTGCTTACAGAGGTACCGGATATAGAGGTAAAAAGAGCAAAGTTCAGCTCACTGTCAAAATCAGAGCTTGAGAGTGCATTCGATGATCTAAAAGAGTTAGATATTAAGCTTGCGGAATCAGCCGAAGCTAGACAAGAGATAGATCTTGCATGGGGTGCAGTACTCACCAGATTTCTGTCTAAAACCGCCGGACGATACGGTAAAAACTTCATATCTGCAGGAAGAGTACAGAGCCCGACTTTAGCGCTCATCATCGATCGAGATGAAGAGATCGAAAAATTTGTGCCCGACCCGTACTGGAAGATAGAGGCCATCCTTTTCAAGGATTTTGAATTCAAAGCCAACCATGAAGAAAAAAGGATATGGGATAGTGCCAGAGCGGAAAAGTTATTCGAAAAATTGGACGGAGCGGATGAGGCGAAAACCACCTCTTTCACGGAAAAAACGAAGACTGTATGGCCACTCCCACCATTCAACACAACACAATTTCTCTCAGAAGCTACCAAACTTGACATGAGTCCGGCCCAGGCTATGAAGATCGCTGAAAGTCTTTATCAAAGCGGGTGGGTATCATATCCGCGTACGGAGAATACCGTTTACCCTCCATCACTAAATCTCAAGAGTCATCTCGAGATGCTGCTGGAATCCGAACTTTCCAAAGAGATAGAAGAGATACTGCAGCAGAAAAAGATACGTGCAACCAAGGGTAAAAAACAGACCACCGACCATCCGCCGATATATCCCATCAAAGCGGCCAAAAAGAAGGACCTCAAAGGGATGGAGTGGAAAGTATACGAGATGATCCTCAGACGCTTTATGGTCACTGTGTCTCCACCGGGAAAGGCTCTGGTAAGAAAGGCCGAATTCGATATCAGGGACGAAAAATTCAAGAGTGACGGATACCAGATGACCGAAGAGGGTTGGATGAAGTATTATCCCTATTACAGACCTAGGGAAAACAGCGTTCCCGAACTCAATGAGCAGGAAAACGTAACACTCAAAAAGGTGGATATCACAGAAGATGAAACAAAACCACCCAACCGTCACACTCAAGGTGGGCTTATACGGGAGATGGACAAACTCGGTCTCGGTACCAAGAGTACCCGGCACGCGATAATACAGAAATTGTACGACCGTGGGTTCATCTCCGGTAAAACTCCCAGAGGTACTCTCTCGGGTAAATCGGTGGTACAAACACTAAAAGCCCACGCGGATATGGTGGCCAAACCCGAGATGACTCGAACGCTGGAAGAGGATATGGAGAAGATAGCTGAAGCAGATCAGACAAAGGAAAAAGTGGCTGAAGAATCACGAGATATGCTTAAAGAAGTGCTTTCGTCTTTAAAGAAGGATAAAGAAGAGATAAGGAAGGAGCTAAGAGAGTCACTTCAAGACCAAAATTCACTGGGTGAATGTCCGGAGTGCGGAGGTACTCTGTTGATCAGAAAATCAAAAACCGGTAGATTCGTAGGCTGCAGTAACTATCCCGATTGCAAAAATACGTATAACTTACCACGCTCCGGTTCAGTAAAATCCGGAGACGGTGAATGTCCGGAGTGCGGCGCTCCGAAGATAAGAGTATATCACAAAGGTGATTCCGAAGAATTGTGCATAGATATCAACTGTAAGTATTCTAAGGATAAAAGATTCCGCGGAATATGTCCTAAATGCGGCGGAGATATGCTGGAGATGAGATCTTACAGGAGTAAACGATTCCTCGGATGCTCAAACTATCCTAAATGTGATAATACATATCCTATACCACAAACAGGTAATGCGGAGTACGCTGATAAAAAATGTCCTGACTGCGGAGCACCTATGGTAAAGATAATCAAAAAGGGAAAAAAGCCTTGGGAATTATGCCCAAATCCAGATTGTAACCCGGAAGACTAATTCACAATCGACGACTTTCCTTTGCCTTCATACGTAGATTTTTGTGTCCGCATTTTCGACACTGCTTCGATCTGACAGGATTGTTTGCAAAGCATTTCATGCAAATCTTTTTGTGCAGTAATCTTCTCTCTGCCTCTGGGAATCTAGCCATGATGAAAGAAACGAGACGATTGTAGTATTTAATCGTTTGGGATAAAGCGGCTATCAACAGAAAATACAAAATAGTTAGTGTTATATCTCAAGGTAAAATGAGGCAGTCCGATGGGTAATGGAAGAAAAACCGTAACAGTATGCATAGTTGTATTGTTCATGCTAATATCAGTATCACCGCTGGTGGGAGGTGAGATGATGGATTCACCCTGGCCTTCCGGTGGACATGATGCTGGCAATACACGTTTCAGCCCATATTCCATGAAAAATTTCATCGGTATCACTTCATGGACATTCTCTATCGAAAGACCGATAACATCGACTCCGGCCATAGACTCTAACGGCAATATCTACGTCGGTTCGGTAGATCACACTCTTTATGCGATCTCATCCGCAGGTTTACTCAGATGGTCTTTTACCGCAGATAGTGACTTGAGAACGTCACCATTATTGGGAGAAGACGGAACGATCTACATAACCAGCAGAGCAGGTACGCTTTACGCCCTGGATCCGGATGGTAACTTGAAATGGGAGTTTAAAAGCGAAGAAGATACACATAGTTCCCCAAATATGGGGCCGAACGGTATCATTTATTTCACATCTCATAAGGGTAATCTGTATGCAGTCAACACTGATGGAACCGTGGAATGGACCTTTGATACAGGCCAGAACATCTACTGCACCCCTGCGATCGGTATCGATGGTAAAATATATCTCAGTTCATCTATGGCCTTTTTCCAAGAAAATACAACGTTCATGGCCATCAACACCGATGGCGAAGAGATATGGTCCATCGTCTTAAAGACCATTATATATTCGGATATTGCGATCAACTACGATGGAACGATATACTTCGGTGGTTCCGACGGAAAGCTCTATGCTGTATCACCCGATGGCGAGTTATTATGGACATACGAAACCGGCGGACGGATCACTTCATCACCCGCTCTGTCGCCCGACGGTACGATATACTTTGGTTCTTTTGATAACCATTTACATGCGGTGAGCAAAGACGGAGATCTTTTGTGGAAATTCGAAACAGGGGGTTATGTAAGCTCGTCACCCACGATATCCGCGGACGGCAGGGTATTCTTCGGTTCCAGCGATGATCACTTTTATGTACTTGAAGAAGACGGTAGTTTGTTCCGAAAGATCGACCTGGGAAGCCCTGTGCTGTCGTCGGCGTCCATAGGTTCAAACGGCATGGTTTACATCGGCAATAACGACGGAGACGTTTTCGCATTGAACGGCCACATAGAAACAGAGAGGATACCCAGTAAACCGTTACAAACATCCGCCCAAATAACAGAGGAGGAACACGTCAATATTACATGGAATCCTCCCGAATCCGGAGAACCTACCCATTACAACATATACAAACAAGAGGATGATGGACTTGAAAGATATATTGTATCCGTCAGATATCCGGTGACGGAATTTTTGGATACTGATATCGAGCCTGGAATAAAGTACACTTACAGGATAACTGCAGAGAATAAGATAGGAGAATCTCCTCCGGGAGAAACTGTATCTGCTTCTTTACCTCTTCCGGAACCGGAGGAGGAACAGGGTGGTATAGGTGGGATATTTTTAGGGGTGATCGGTGTATTGAGTGCGATCTCCGCAGTTCTCACCATACAAGTATTCAGATTGAAAAAGATCATCAACAGGAAACAAAAGGGTTGGGAACAGGAGCGAGAAGATCTTGAAGGTAAACCATCCACATGTCCTTTTTGTGGATATTATTACATAGAGGGTGAGAGTAACAACGAATACGGTAGATGTCCCCAGTGTGATGAGTTGATCAGACCGCCGGTTTTTTGAACTTGGAGATGTAGAATAAAAATATATACCTGCTAACCATTGTTGATTTGAGTACAATGTTAGTCGAAAAGAGGAATGCAGGGCGATATGCTGCTGAATACATCAAAGACGGTATGGTCGTAGGACTGGGGACCGGTTCAACTATACAGCATGCGGTAGAAAGATTGGGCGAGAGATGCAAGAAGGAAGAACTGGAGATAATAGGTATACCCACGTCTGAAAAAACCAGGACACAAGCAGAAGAACTCGGTATCCCGATTTCATCTTTGGACGAGCACCAGGTGATCGATATCACAATAGATGGAGCAGATGAGGTGAATCCGCAGTTAGATCTGATAAAGGGAGGTGGAGGCGCGCTGCTTAGAGAAAAGATCGTCGCTTACCATTCTAAAGAAGTTATAATCGTAGCCGATCCTTCAAAGATGGTTGACATCCTTGGTGTAAAATTTGAACTTCCGGTAGAGATAATTCCTCTTTGGAGTACAGCTATAATCTGTAGTATAGAAAAACTCGATTGCTCAGCAAATCTCCGTATGGAGGGCAGCTCGATCTACAAAACAGATAATGGCAATTACATCGCAGACTGCAAATTTCACAGCATACCCCATCCCGACACCCTATCCTCCGAACTAAATGCCATACCTGGAGTCATAGAGAACGGCCTATTTGTAGATATGGTTGACAGGGTGATAATAGGAAAAAAAGAAGGGGTTGAAGAGATATCAATAGAGTGATCTAGCCAGCCTTTTTATGGCTTTTAGATTCTCTTCGATATCCTTTATTCGTTCTTTTTCCTTCGTCTCTATCTCTTTTATTATCTCTTCTATAGGTTTGTCTAAACTGTAACCGTGAACTGGCCTTCCTTTACCTTCCTTCTTGATGTCTCTTTTGGTTACCCATCCCCGGTTCCGGATATTCTGCATCGCGATTGATACTTCCGGCTGCCTGAGGTCCGTAGCTAATTCTATCTCTCGGCTTTTTGTCTCCTCTTTACCAGCTACGTAAACAAGTGTTTTTGCTATGTTTTTCTGAATGCCAGCTTTAATCAAACGTTCGACCAATTCTTTCTGTTCTTTCGTTAGTGTTTTTGCGCTCATGTTTCCACCTTATTAGCTAAATATTTCAGTAGTAGTATATATGCTTTTCGAAATAAGGGGACTATATTTTATAATTTTCGGAGGATTACTTTTCGATATGCAGAAATATGTATATACCTCTAAACGGATTAAATGAGCGATCCCATGTTCGATAAGATCCTGATAGCGACGGATAATTCGCCCTTGATGAGAAAGGCCATACAATATACTGCTAGGCTTTTTCCTTACTCGGATTACCACCTCATCAACGTGATCAACACGAGTGACGGAAGCATACCTCAGACGCCACTGGTACAAAGCCACATGAAAGATATATCAAAGGATGCTCTGAATAAAGGTAAAAAGATATTGAAACGTATGGGGATCGAAGAAGTAAAACTCTCTATGCCTATGGGCACACCTTCGAAGGAGATCATGAGATATACCGCTAAATATGAAATAGATCTGATAGTCCTTGCAACCCATTCCAAAAGTGGGACACAGAAAGTTCATATCGGCGATACTGCGCTGCAGTCTCTACAGATAACTCATATACCATCACTTGTTTTTTCGTGCACATGCAAACCGAAAATGCCTAAGAATATTATCAATCCCACCTCTTTCAGCACTTATTCCATATATGCCACTATGATGGCACTGGACCTTTCTGCTTATTTTGGGTCCAAATTGACGGTATATCATATCGGTAAGGGAGACCCAGGTGCAGCGGAAAGAAGGGTAAAGAAGAAAGCGGAATCCAAAGGTGTAGAATACGAATTGATCTATGCACCGAACGCTTCTGACGAAGATATTTTGAAAAAGAGCAGCGAATACGATCTCATGGTGGGCAGCCGAGGACGAGGGGGGCTGCTTTACAAATTCAGATATCTTTTTCCTACATTGGCACTCAGTACATTGGAAAAGGAATTGATCGCTGAAACCGATATTCCATTTTTGATGGTGGGAGATTAGTTTGTCAACGTCGGTAGCTGCATCCGTTGTGATCTTCTTGATAACCTATTTTGGGCTTATCAACAGAAGGATAGATAGAACAATATCCGTACTGGCCGGGGCTATCGCCATGGTGATAGTTGGAACCTATATGAATTTCTATTCACAGGAGCTCGCGATAGATGCCATCGATTTCAACACTATCGGATTGTTGTTAGGCATGATGATGATCGTAGGCATACTCGGTGAAACTGGTTTTTTCCAGTATGTAGCTATCAAAACTGCAAAATTATCAAAGGGTAGTTACTATAGATTACTAGCACTTTTCATACTGGTGACTGCATTCACATCTGCGTTTCTGGATAATGTAACCACGATACTTTTGATGGCACCAGTAACGATAACCATCGCAAAAGACCTCGATATCAACCCAACACCATTTCTTTTCTCAGAAGTGATCGCATCGAATATAGGAGGTACTGCGACTTTGATCGGAGACCCGCCGAACATCATGATAGCTAGTGCCGCCGGTCTCTACTTCACTCAGTTCATCATCTATATCGCGCCCATAATTCTGATAGTGCTGTTCGTCGTACTGTTGTTATTCGAGTTACTCTTCAAAGATATGCTTGAAAAAGATATGGAGCATTTTAAAAATGTGATAGATCTGGACGAGAGCAGGAGCATCGTGGATTGGGTATTGTTGAAAAAGACTATGTTGGTCCTTCTTTTCACGCTCTTTTTGTTCTCCATTCATCACATACTGAAGTTAGATCTTTGGGTGGTGGCCATGACCGGAGCGAGTATATTACTGCTGATAACCCTTTCAGATCCGGAAGACGCTTTGAAGCACGTCCATTGGAGTACACTTATTTTCTTCATGGGGCTGTTTGTCCTTATCGGTGGGTTGGTTCATGCGGGAGTCATAGATATCATCGCCCATAATATCGATGTAGCTAGCGGTAACAATCTATTCCTAGGGCTGTTTATAGTGGTGATGGTAAGTGGAGCCTTTGCTATCGTGATAGGTAATATCCCTGCGGCTATAATGCTCATACCTGCAGTAGCTAGCTTTATAGATATCAGCGGACTAGGTATAGGATATCCGGTAAACCCTCTATGGTGGGGACTTGCTCTTGGTACTTGTCTGGGAGGAAACGGTGCACTGACCAGCTCTCCGGCCAATCTGATAGCGGCCAATATCTCAGAAAGGATGGGGTATCCGATTTCGTTCAGAGAATATATACGCCTAGCTCTTCCCATCACTATATTATCACTTTTCTTATCATTCTTCCTGCTTTACGGCTTCTACGTGGTACTGTTGAAACCGTAGGCGGATGAAACACCCAGCTCTTCCTCGATATCCATGAGCCTATTGTACTTGGCAGTGCGTTCGCCTCTTGTAGGTGCGCCGGATTTGATCTGCCCGCATGAAAGTGCAACTGCCAGATCGGCTATGTAATCATCGCTTGTCTCTCCCGACCGGTGAGAAACCATCACTCGGTAGCCGTTGTTCATGGCCATGGATGCGGCGTCGAGTGCTTCCGTCAGAGTTCCTATCTGATTGACCTTTAAGAGTAAAGCGTTGCATACGTTTTCTTTGATCCCACGTTCTATTATCTTTGGGTTACTGACGAATATGTCGTCGCCGACGATCTGTATGTCCTTTCCGAGCGCTTCTGTTATATCTTTGAATCCGGACCAGTCATCTTCGGCCAAGGGATCTTCCAGAGAGATTATCGGGTATTCATCTATCAGCCGTTGATAGAATTCGATCATGTCTGATGAGTCTGATTCCTTACCTGCAAAGCTGTATTTTCCCGAATCGTAGAATTCTGATGCCGCCGTATCGACGGCGATCTTCACTTTTCCCGAGTATCCCGCTGTATCTATAGCGTCCGTGATAAGTTCGAAGGGCTCTACGGGATCCTTCAAAGGTGGAGCGAATCCACCTTCATCGCCAACGTTGGTTGCAGTAGGACCGTATCTTTTCTTTAGTATGCCTCCTAAAGTGTGGTATACTTCAACACCCATACGCATCGCTTCTGTGAAACTTTCTGCACCCACCGGCGCGATCATGTGTTCCTGTATATCGAGTTCGTTACCGGCGTGTTCTCCGCCGTTTATCACATTCAAAAATGGGACCGGTAGAACGGTATCATTGCTCCGTCCCAGATAACGGTAAAGTGGTAGTTCGACGGCAGCCGCTGCCGCTCTGGACGCTGCCAATGAAACCGCCAGTATAGCGTTTGCACCGAGTTCGCTTTTATTATCCGTTCCATCCAGTTCTATCATCATATGATCGATAAGACACTGGTTCCTTACATCCATACCGGTTACAATAGGGGCGATACGGCCTTTGATATTTTCAATAGCATCTAGAACACCTTTACCTTTGTATCTATTACTATCTCCGTCCCTCATCTCCAATGCTTCCCTGCTCCCAGTCGATGCACCGGAGGGCACCGCGGCGGAACCTTTTGATATATCTGTGTACACGGTTGCCATCACGGTAGGGTTACCCCGGGAATCTAGTATCTCTCTTGCTCTTACGGCTTCTATTTGGAACATGTTTAATTCCTCTTTTTATCTAAAGCGGTTACAGGTATATATATTATAACACTACTCGGAGACTAACTTTGTGTAGTATGTGGCTATCTCTCCGTCGTGGTAAACATCTATGTTCAATCGGTTGGAGTATCCGGGTTGTACTAAAAATTCAAAAGACACGGTGTCCGTAGTTCGACCATCGATTGTAACATCCATATCCCCGGAATCTATCAAACGATCTCCGTCCCTTATTACCGTCCACTCTATACGGGCTTCCCCGGGAGGATTGCCCATGTTGCTCAGATATACATAGGCGGTCATGGTATTGTTACCGTTGTCACGGTAGTAAACATCCTGTATCTCAAAATACGGTTGGTTCTCCGGTCCTATCCTGTTGATCATCACTCCAAAGATCACGGTGATTATCAGCAGCAGTGCGATAAAGATCACGAAAAAACCTTCTGCACCGGACAGTCCTTTATCATCTATTTTCATCTGCGTTTCCTCCATATGATGGTTGTTATTAGCGTGATCAAAATCACGAAAAAGAATGAAAGAGAGGGCACAGCTTCTTCGGTCCATTTTTCATCGTCCGCTCCGGCCCGTTCCTCCACATCTTCCTCACCCACGGTTAACGACTGCCGACCTTCATATCCGAAGTAATCTTCTTCGTAGGTTCTAAAAGCTATCCTGTACTCACCCGTCGGCAGCCTGAGATCAAATGTGATTTCCATAGTTTCATCTACCTTCATGGACTCCACCTCTTTTCGACCTTTGAATATGTATATGTTATCGGCTGCACGATCCGCAGGCATTATCAACCATTCGAGTTCGAGCGGCCCCGTGTCCTTGTCACCCCGATTTCTAAGATACACATGTGCGGTGATATTTACCTGTTCTTCATATACGTCATCGTGGAATTCGAACAAACTTCGTTCAACATGGATCTGTGGCTGTCGAGCCCATTCCTGATATTTTGCGTATCCGTAGCCGGCCATCACCGTGACTACCACAAGCATAACGATTATCGTTATGATGAATACCATCATCAGTGCGGATGATTTTCCGCCTTCTCTGCGCTCCCAGTATCTTTTAGTATCTTTTTCAGTCAACTATATCTCCTCCTATATAAGGCAAATATCAACAAAATAATTAGAATAGGAACCATCAGCACGGGGAATTCGGGTACTGATATGGTCTCCGGTGACTCGCTGCTTACATCATCGGAGCGGACGAATATGTTCTGTCTGGCTTCGTAGCTGAATAGTTGATCATCATATACTCGGTAGGCTATCACGTAATCGCCTTGGGGCAGACTCACATCGAAGGTTTCTTTCCGTGTGGATTCCGAAGTGATCGGTTGGAACATGAGCGAACCGCTTTCGAAGACGATATTATCCTTTGCATCTGTACTTTCCATCACCAACCATTCCAGCCTGACGCTGCCGCTCTCCTTCTCACCCTGATTGATAAGTGTCAGATGTATGGTGATATCCGCCTCGGGATGAGTATCGTTCATACTGAATTCGAACAAACCTTCGTCGACACGTATCTGCGGTCCTTCTTTCCATCCCAGCCAAGAATAATAACCGTATGCCCCCATACTGATCACCACGATCAACATAAATATTATCACGAGAACGAATGAGATAAATATGAACTGAGACCTTTCATCGGTCTTGCTCTGCCAAAAACGCTTTGGATCACCTTCTTCCCCGTTTCGAGTATCCCGAGGCATATAGAGAGGTATTACTACGGAAGTATAAATATCTTAGGTTTGGAAGCGATGGTTTAATATACCCTTGGCACCGTAGAACAAGATGCCCGATTCAAAAAGGTCATGGTGACTATGATGATCCATGATGCAAGGGTCGGGCAGGGTCCTGTTGGGTCTCCTAGTGAAATGGACGAAACGTCCGCACATGAGCGTGGAACAACCCCAGGATCGTACAAGCCCCTGACTTGAGTCAGGAAGGGGAGATGGCCGAAGCCATACTGTGAACCCTACTGTTACTGTCAGGGGACACATACCTTTAACTGAGTTGTTGAAAATGGGTAAGATATTGAAGTGTCCTTCATGCGGTAGTACCGATGTGATCCCTGTGGCGGGATTTATCACGGGATATAAGTATCACTGTAAGGATTGTGATTACCTAGGTGTACTAATTCTAGAAATAGATGATGAAGATTGAGTCTATCAGGCGAACATTACCTGTTTCTTTATCTTTCTCTCGGGAGAGTCCGATAGGACCTTCTCGATGGCGTATAGGAATTCTTCCATGCTTATCTCGGATCTACCGTTTCGGAGAGTGAACATACCTGCTTCGGTAGTGATAGATTTGATATCAGCGCCGCTGGCTTCTTCGGTTTTCTTTGCCAGAAGGTCCATATCTACATCATGGGCTATAGGCATGTTTGCGGTGTGTATTTCAAATATCTTTTTCCTGGCATTTCTATCCGGTATGGGGACTTCCAGTATCCTATCGAATCGTCCGGGCCTGAGGAGCGCACTGTCCAACAATTCCGGTCTGTTGGTCGCTGCCATTATCTTCACATCGGCGAGTGGATCAAATCCGTCGAATTCCGCCAGGAACTGCATCATGGTCCTCTGTACCTCTCTATCACCTGAAGTAGCATTCGAAAAACGCTTAGATGCAAAGGAATCGATCTCATCTATGAATATTATAGCCGGTGCTTTGTGTTTTGCCATGGCGAATAACTCTCTTACCATCCTGGCTCCTTCGCCGATGTATTTTTGTACCAGCTCCGATCCCACCAACCTGATGAACGTGGCGTTCGTGTGATGGGCTGCTGCCTTAGCTATAAGAGTTTTACCTGTACCCGGCGGACCTACCAGCAGTACCCCTTTCGGAGGCTCTATCCCCATACGTCTGTACTTCTCCGGGTAAAGCAAAGGATCCTCGATGGTTTCCTGCACATCCCTTATCTGGTGCTCCAAGCCGCCGATATCATCGTATGTGATCTCCGGTTTCTCAACTATCTCGGCAGCCATAACATTTGGATCTGTCGATTCCGGAAGCAATCGTATTATGGATAAGGTTTGTTTGTTCATAGCTACGCGTATCCTAGGTTTGATATCCGCTTTTCGAATATAATCTGCAACGGTGACTAAAAAATCAGGGCCTGTGGAACTATTCACTATCACACGACCGTCGGGTAAATTCTCCCTAACGGTCCCGATTATCAGCGGTGGTTTCTTAAGATTGGCGAGTTCCTTTTTTATCTCTCTCATCTCGCGCTTTAGACGATCTAATTCGCTAAGGATGTGCTCTCTATCGCCGCCGAACTCAACGTCTATCAAAAGGCTGTCATGCTTCCGTTGTAGCTCTTCGATGCGTCTCGTCAATCCTTGAGAAGATTCGCTTAAATTGTCTTCTGCCAAGTAACCACCGTTTTTCTATATCTGATTTAGCGAGAAGGGTTATAATAAATATTGTGGTGAAACACTCATCTACAGACCAGCTCACTGAGACGTTTTAGTGCGTGCAAACGATGTGTTTCTTTTATAGCCGCTCTTTCAACCGCATCTTTCAATACTTCGATGGTGGAATCATAGACATCTCTATCCACGGGGTATGGTGTTCCATCTTTGCCCCCATGGGCGAAGCTGTACTTTACAGGATCGTCCCAGCTTGGCTGTGTACCGTAGATCAGGTCAGATACCAGTGCAAGAGCCCTGAGCTTTTTCGGACCCATGCCGTTCAAACTCACCATCTCTTCGTAATTTCTCGGTTGAAATTCGTATGCTTGTTCAAGAACTTCCCACCCTTTTTTCGATATGTCCATCTTGATGACTCCGTGACGTGCTGGCATGTTAAGATCCCTGTCTTGAAAAGAAAGTAAGTTCGTCTGCCCTTTCCCCGCTAGATATCGACGTAGATGCTCGGGACCATCGTTGAGGAGATCCACACTGGTTTGCCTAGATTCGTCGCTACGATGGGAAGTCATATCCAAGACCCTATCCCCTTTGGAATCACAGCAGATACCATTGTGCGGCTCACGGACGAAATCAGCCACTGAATCACCCCTCCAGTGATACCGTCGGGCAAAGCCTTTTCCTCCATCCATCCCCTGTTGAATCACGCCCCAATCTCCGTCTTCGGTTACAATGAAGGAATGATGATATAACTGGTAGCCGTCCTGTACGCAGCCGTTATCCACCTTTGATGAAAGCCGGGAAGCGTAGGTCATCTCGTCCAGTGAAGACGGCTTTATGGAAAAAATGTTTTCCAGACTGCGTATCTCATCGGGAGTTTTGAGGCCTGCTTTGCCTTTACCGCCGAGTACCGCTACGCCGTATTCTGCAGGATCGATTGCCGATTTGAGGGCACCGCAGGTAGTGGTGGTAGTACCGCTGGAATGCCAGTCGAAACCTATGGTACACGCTAGTGCTTGGAACCAGTATGGATCTGTGAGGCGGCGTAAAAACTCTTCTCTGCCGTATTCTTGTATTACAACATGAGATATCGCTCCGCTAAGCTCGACCATCCTATCGAAGAGCCAGCGAGGCGCCCTACCGTTGTGGAGCGGCAGATCCGCGGTGCCGGTTACCTTCATGATATCTGATACCGCCGGAGATATTAATAACCGAACGGCAGAGGTAGATGAAAGTGTGTATGATAAAGTTGCAAAAGATATATATCTATTACTCGTATCTAGAAGTGATCACGTAATATCTGTTGAGGAGGTATTACAAAAAGCTATCAGTGGTAAGTCCGGGCCGAAGGCATGCAGCCTCATGTAGTATATATCTCCTCGATCATATATCCAAATAACCCGCCGGTTGAGATGGGTCGGAGCGCTGTAAAGCGTTCGGTTGAGGAGGTCCGACCCATTGCCGGCACATAAACTACTATATATCCGTTTTAATTGGGTTACATATGATGGACCTGTCCAAACTATACGACGAGCTGCTCGATGATTTTGGTCCACAAGATTGGTGGCCCGCGGAAAGTTCTTTTGAGATGATGATAGGAGCGATATTGACTCAGAACGTCAGCTGGAAGAATGTAGAAACCGCCATCGCATGCCTCAGATCAGAAAATATACTGGATCCGGAAAGCATACTTGAAACCGATGATAAATCATTAGAACAGATGATCAGGCCGTCGGGCTTCTACAAACAGAAAACTCAAAGGATCAAAAGATTGGCGGCGGCTGTTTTAGATGTCGGAGATGTGGAGTCTTTTCTTGAGAGGGACGATCTGAGAGAGAGGCTGCTGGATATCAACGGTATCGGTCCCGAAACCGCGGACAGCATAGTGCTCTACGCTGCTCATATGCCACACTTCGTGGTGGACGCTTACACCATGCGTATACTGAAGAGGATTTACGCTGTAGAAGGCGACTACGAGTACATAAAAAAACAATTCCATCTTTCGCTTGAAGAAGATGTAGAGCTCTATCAAGAATTCCACGCACTGCTGGTAAACTTGGGAAAAAACTACTGCAAGGTGAAACCGGTATGCGAAGAATGTCCCGTTTCAAATTACTGCCTTCACTTCAACCGAAGATGAGTCTTTTCCACCTAAGGATATCTCTCTTTATGCTGCGATAAAAGGATGGAAAGTACACTATACTTAGGAAAACACCCATTATAAAAACTGCGATGTAAAACACTTCTTTATCCGCTTGATACGGCTCTATGCCTTCGATGACGAAGCCCAATTCATCTACTATGAATCCCAGGCCGGATCCGAAACAGATAGAGCTTATCCTTGCGATGGAGCTGCTCCAGTAGTTTATCGATAACCATGCGGCGATGGAGATAAGGACGATACCGTAGGTGATGTGATGTATGTGATATCCGCCTATTATCAGATTGCGGCCTAAAACGAATGTTGCTTCGGTGGGGGTTTTGTTAGCTTCTAGTAGCGTGACCCAAAGTCTGGCTGCTACGAAGGTGATGGTAAAGGATACCGATGTTAGAAAGGGTGTGGAACTGCGATTTTTTTTGAATTCTTTTTTTATAGATAGGGGTAAGTAGGAAAGCACCGGTTTTATCTTGTCCTTCACAGTCATGTATATGGTAAAACATACAGTATATAGAAAATAAAACTTTCTACCATCTATGGAACGATGTACAATTCCGTTTGTTCCCCGGAATACAGCATATAATTACTTCTGTAGTATCTCAAAAGATCTGTATCGAATGGATATGGATGAGCTCCGTCTGTGGTGGTAACACCCTGTATCGTCTTCTCATCCCACATCATGTAACGCACATGTAACCCGTGAGCTTCTTCTAGAGCGTCGTGAGGATCGCTTGAGAAATATATGTCGTTCCCCTCGACCCAAGTAAGATTTTTATTTCCTACTGCAAAAAGCGATGCGCTGAGTCTGTGGTCGGCTGCAACTTTCTCTCCGACATTGGTTCTCAACCAAAATCCTCCCTCCATTTCATCCCATTCTGTAGCTTCGTTGTATCCCTGCGACATATCTTGGGACGGGTACATCAAAGGTACGTTGTATGCAAATAGGAATGAGATAAGCACGGCTATAACGATTGTTTTCTTCAGCTTGGAAAAAGGATTTATCATAGACCAAAACCGTATAAGACCTATGCCGAAGAGTAGGGAAACGGGGAGCATAACAAAGGCTACCTGGCGCATAGGGAGCAAAGATGAAGAGCCGGTTACAACTCCTGCGGAGAAGGAAATCAACAAAAAGGTCATCCAGCCGAGTACGTGAACACCATCTCTCATTGCCCAGATTATCTTGGTCGAACCCAGGGCAAAGATTCCAAGAAAAACAAGTGGTATGTAGTAGAATCCCAGTTCGTTCAATTCTATCTCTCTGCCCGGTATGGGATTATGATAAAGATAGGCGATAAAGATAACGATCGATATTATCAGTATCATGGAGTACAAGTAAAATCGAGAAAGATTTTCTTTGTGTAACTTGATCGACGGGATCATCCTCCTTTTTACCGATATACGATGTAACAACAGTAAAAGACCTATGCCTATGTACGGACCCAAAAGTATAGAATACGAAGGCATACCGAAAGCGTTCATGAGGCGGTTCTCTCTGAACGGGGGTGCTGCTAATAGCCAGTATGAGATGGCTGCGGTAGTGAAAAAGAGGAAAAAAGCTATCCTGTATATATCGGCTCGATGAAGTTTTCGTCTGAGCAGGACTGAAAAACACAGCCCACCGAATAGAAATAATATCAAGAAAAATGACGAAAAGTGATGGGAAACTATCAAGGCAAATGATGCAGGTGCCATCAACAGCAATAACTTTCGGTTGTCGTAGGTCAACATCGTGGAAAGCAGCATGATAAACAGCATCAAGAAGAAACCTATGGTCTCCGGTTTCGGTTGAGAAAAATTGTACACAAAAGGAGCGAGCAAAGCCAAAAATAAGGCGGATGCGAGTGATGCCTTAGCACTGTTTGTGATCCGATGAGCTAGAAGAAATACCATCAGGGGTACTGCAGCAGAGAGTATAAGTGGAGATAATTGGACCGCTTCGAAAAGATAAAAGCCTGCGAAGTTGACCGAGCCGCCGAGTATGAAGATGCCCGGAAAAAAAGGATAGGCATTTGCCCAACCATCGATACTGAGATAGATCTGACCGGTTGACACCCACTGCTGTGTGTAATAAACGTATTCGCCGCAGTCTACCCCCCAAAATGTATATCGGAAAAATGGTACGCTCCGTACAACGAAAGATATCAGAGCTATCGACATCAGTCCAAAGAGATGTGAGCGTTTCATCAACCCGATATATCGCTGTTAGTTTTATTGTTTTTCCTTACTCTTAGATAAGATACTTGCTGTCCTTCATGACCAATTCTCCGTCGAACCATACGTCACAGTGTGTGAGTATGTTGTCGAGATGTTCAGGGCAGCTCCAATCGGCAAAGGTCTCCTCGGCCATGGGATCCCCAAAAGCTATGTGTACTCCGGGGAACTTTTCGTCCTGAAGCATGTTGTCGCTGAGTTCCTTCAGGAATATGTTGGTTCCCAATCCGAACTCACCGATCCGCGAGGCACAGTCATTTAGACGGATATATTTTTTCACGTCCGCCATCAATTCGGAGTTCTCACAGTGGACATCCACCACCCGGGGGACGTCCTTGTTCTCTATCTTTATACGAAGAGGGGTTTCCTGCAGATCCGCATGGAGATACTTGTTGCCCAGATAATCTCCTATTATGCCGTCCACGACCATCTTGCCTTCCATCCTGAAAGGCGCCGTGAATATCTCCCCGTCGGGCAGATTGTTCCAATGACCTACTTGATGACATATGCCTGCAGAAGGTACCCACTTCCATGAATCTCGGAATTTGGCGGTGATATCCGTTCCTTGTGGATTTGTTACTCTGATGGTTTCAACGTCCTTTAAACGCTGATACAATTTATCGGTGAATTTACCTATCTCTTCATAATCCACAGCAAGAGCGTTCTTGACCACTTCCTCAGTTATATTGACCATATGTCCGTGCCTGCCACCCACCTTGGCAGCATCTATGAACGGGCCTCTGACGCTTTCAAGCTCGCCTTCTTTCGAACCGGCGGTCCAAAAAGTAACGGTAGAATCGAGGGCCGCCTTTTTCACAGCTTCGGGAAAATGATCAAGGGGGCGTTTACCGTAAAGGTCAAGGTTAAAATACCGGACCATTGGCGTTATCTCCAGAGCGATGGCTCTGAGTGTCTTACCTATATTCTCGCTTTTAGTGTCTGAAACTATGGTCACTCTGTCGGACTCTTTTACACCCATGCATGTGACAACCGCTGTCCGACATCCTTCTTCAAGAGACATGATATTATCTTTTGGTTACACATATATTGTACTTAAATGTTTGGTGTTCATAAGCCCACCGATCCAAGTACAATATGCTCCCAGCCCATAAGAAACAGGATTATAGGGAATATTATACAGCCCATTAGATGAACTCTTTTGATTCCATATAGCGGAGGAACGAGACCGATACAGGTTGCTATCAATCCAACGAACAGTCCCAGAGGGCCTGCGAAAATGAATATCATGATCACCAAAAATATGATGATGGCTTTGGATATATTTGCATATTCCACCTTTTTATGTATCCCGGATAACAATTTGCCGAAGTAAAGTGTAAGAAAGAAGGCTACCGCAGATGCTAATATCACCGAATACAACAGTAACGCCATGAGCCAGGGCATCTGGGCTAAATGTGTCCATCCTTCAAGGCTCTCTTGATTGATATGCAGCACGGATTGCATAGCTCCACTCCTTGCCTTCATGATAACGAATAGTGCCACAAGTGTAAATATCGCACAGCTTGTATCCACTGCGGACACCGCCATGATATATTCCCGACCCTGTACTTCCTCAGGATCATCTTTGGAGGTGAATGTTTTGGTCACCGCTGTTGCGGCGGCGGCAGTTATACCGGGGAGCCATCCCACCATCCCTCCGGATATGGTACCCGATACCACTGCTCTTAGCTGATTCTTTCCTTCAAGGTTAACATCCACACCATCTAATTTCTGATCGGGTATTATGGGATTATCCATCAAACTCACCAGCAGATTGGAGATACCAAAAAGACCGGTGAACAGTGGAAAGAACATCAATGTCGCCGGGGCCACACCCGACTGTTTAAAGGGAAACCAATGCCCGGCGTAGAGGCCGGTTGGAGCCAGCAAGATCAGACCTAAAAAGCCTGCAAGAAAAAAAATACCGAGTGCGACCAACTTTGGCTTTATCTCCATAAGACTTCTACCTTCTTGTAGTACCAGTAAGCTCACGACTGCAAGTAGTATGATAGCTATCCAAGGTGTGATATGTATGTAAAGGTCCCCCGGCGGCCCCATGATCAAGCGGGCCGGAACCACCAGGACCAATGCGAGTATAGCCGCACCGAGACTCCCCCATGCACTCGTGAGTATGGCCTCATAACCGTTACCCTCCAAAACCATCTTGTGGGCAGGAAGAACGGATAGTGCTGTTTCCCCCTCAGGAGCACCGAGATATGTACTCGGTATAAAGTTAAGGAATGTGTGGGACACCATGCATCCCATCACCATGGTGGATATGATAGCGAGCAACTGGGGCATGGTAGGAGAATAATTTTCTAGTATGTGTATGAAGAATAATATCAAAGCTGCCTGCGAAGTAACGATAAGAAAAGATATAGTGTTTACATGGACTCCCGGGATCAGACCTGTGATTATACCAAGACCTATACCTACGAAGGTGAACAGTGTTGCCAGTATCAGTAGTGTTACGGGTGTCAAGGAACTGCCGATTACGGCTTTTATATAAAGTTTATTCCCATTCGATGGTTCCCGGAGGTTTATCGGTTATATCGTAAACCACACGATTTATCTCATTCTTCATGGTGTTGGTTATCCTCATGGAGATCCGTTCTAAAACGTCCATGGGAATATTAGAAAAACGTGCACTCATTGCGTCCAAGGAACTTACAGCTCTCACCGCGATGGTGTTTCCGTAGGCTCTTTTGTCGCCCTGTACGCCGACTGTTCTCACCGGTAGAAGAACTGCAAAGTACTGCCAGGGTAGTTCTATGATCCCTTTCGAAGCCGCCGTCTCCAGCTCCTCTTCGACGATAGCACATGCCTCTCGGATCATCTCAGCTCGTTCGGGAGTAGCCTCGCCTACTATGCGTATGGCTAAACCCGGCCCGGGAAACGGTTGTCTTTCCGAAGTCGGTAAACCCAGTTCTCTGGCGACCGCTCTGACTTCGTCTTTATAAAGATCTCTCAATGGTTCGATGAGTTTGAGATTCATAACGTCCGGGAGACCTCCTACATTATGATGAGATTTTATGGTATCACGTACATCATCTCCACTCTCTATCCAATCCGGAGCTATGGTCCCCTGTACCAGATACTCGGCACCGAATGTCTCTGCTTCCCGGTCAAATATCTCTATGAACTTATTGCCGATGACCTTTCTCTTTTCTTCCGGATCGACTACACCGGCCATGGAATCATAGAACTCTTCTTTTGCATCGATTATCTTGTGGTTGATATCCATATCTGATAAGAGTTTGTCCATCTGTCGGGTCTCGCCTTTTCTCATGTATCCCGTATCGACGTACACAGAGAGCAAACGATCTCCCATAGCTTTACCGACTAAAACCGCGGCCACCGTACTGTCCACACCGCCGCTGCAGCCAACGACTGCTTTGCCCTTGATCTCGGATATCTTGGATATCTGTTTTTCTATGAATTTCTTAGGATCGAACATCGATTTCACTTCCCCAGTTCGTTCTCTATATCTGCGGCATCTGAGGCTACTTTATCTCCCCATTTAGCTCGGTATCGTTTCAATCTATCACCGATCTCCGGATCGTTGATTGCGAGTATCTCCGCTGCCAGCAGTGCTGCATTGTCGCCCCGGTCCAATCCAACAGCCGCCACAGGTATGCCCGGCGGCATCTGTAGTATGGATAAAATAGAATCCATATTCAACTTGCCACTTACGGGAACACCGATCACAGGTTTAGTTGTATGTGATGCCACCACACCGGGTAGAGCCGCAGATAGACCGGCGATAGTTATGAATACATCCGCTCCGGTACACAGTGTCTCAGTTCTCTCAGGAGTACGATGGGCGGAAGATACTGTTATCTGATGATCTATATCTAGTTCCTTCAGCACTTTTACTGCTTTCTCTCCGACCTTTTTGTCGCTTTTACTACCTAGTATGATTTTTACTCGCATGATAACGGTAAGAAAAAAAGGATAGAAATAGTTTTTGGAAGACCGTTCAGGTCTTCATTATGGCGGCTAAGAAGATGACCAATGCTATAACTGCACCGATTATGAAGGCACCTATCACCTCTACAGCGATCCAAACGGTCGCTTCAAAGGGGTAATTGAATTCTATCATCTTCTGTGCGTGTATCAGCCAGGTGAACAACCCCACCAATATACCTACGATCGCCAGTACAATTCCAACGATGCGGCTTTTACCTCTTCCAAAGTACGCTGTGAAAAGTCCGGTCAGTAACAGGCCTAGCCCCATGGTCAGGAGCAATATCGTCAGAAATTGAAACATCTCTAGTTGCATTTTTTTTCCTCCTAAAATTCTATTCCAGTCAATGTCTTCGTATCCTCGACGCCGTCGATGGAACGTATATGATCTACGACCACCTGGCCAAGGGTGTTGAAGTTCTCAGCATGTATCTTGGCGATGATATCGAATTCCCCGAACAAAGAGTAAACCTCTTCGACTTCGGGTAGCTTCTCTAATACCTTGTATACTTCCCGTTCGGTTACGGGTGCGGTCTTTATCAGTACGAATCCTATCGCCATATGCTTCACCTATACCTCGTATACCTATTAGGGATATAAATATTTTGGCCGCGTTAACGAAATCAGACCTCTGTCAATTCTTTGTCAGCGTCCGTGAGTAATTCGTAGCCATCTTCAGTCACGACTATGTCGTCCTCTATACGTACACCGCCGTATCCGGGGATGTAGATGCCCGGTTCGACCGTGTAGACCATATTGGGTTCAAGGGTTACATCCAAATTGGGAGATAGTCCTGAGCCATCATGGACTGAAAGACCTATGCTGTGTCCGAGGCCGTGGGTAAATTTTCCTCTGAACTCTGTTTCATCTATGAATTTTGCGGCTTTTTGATGAACTGCTGCGCCCTTGGCTCCGGGTTTTATCGCATCGAGTGCGGCTTTTTGTGCATCAAGAACTATATTGTAGATCCGTTTTTGCTTGCCCGATGCTTTTCCCACAACGTAAGTACGCGTTATATCTGAACGATATCTTTTGTAAAGAGCTCCGAAGTCCAGTACCACGAAATCTCCCTTTTCCAATTCCTTCTCACCTGCCGTGTAATGTGGCTCTGCGGAATTAGGACCGCTGGATGCTATTATCTCGAAGGCATCACCTGTGGCTCCCAGCTTTTTCATACGATACGATATCTCCGCTGCGAGCTCGTACTCCTTTATACCGGGTTCGATAAATTCGACTATGTCTTCAGCTACCCGTGATGCTATATCACATGCCTTGCGTAATCGTTTAAGCTCTTCTTCGTCCTTGATGTTCCTTGCCTCGATAACTGCATCGGATATGTCGATTATCTCTGCATCTGTAGCTTCTTTGATGTTCTTGTACGCATAATAGGTGAGCTCGGTACTGTTAACCCCTAGGCGTTCCATACCATCGAGATTATCATTGAGCCATGACTCTCTTTCGTCTTTCTTCATGATAGCAGTAACAGGCATCCCTGATTTTTTGGCACTCTCTTCTTCTAGTCTGGATGTGAGTATCTCCGCCGTGTTATCGGGATACATGATGGCCGCACTTCCCTCGAATTCGCCTTCTATCAATCCGGTGACGTAGAAAAATGTGAGGTCGACATGGGGCTTTGTTGAGTTATATAGGATTATACCGTCAAGATCTTCTTCTGTGCACTTGAATATGCTTTCTATCCTTTTTTTCATGATATCGCTTACCGATATCATCTACAACTATTTAATTTTCACCACTCTGGTGCCGCCTACATGATCCCCTATCCTTTTGCGTTCAGGACCGGACATCATCAGCACGATACTGACGAAGTAGAAGAACAGTAATATGTCTGCATAGCGTGCTGAGTTTCTTGCGGCGCTCTGTATGAAGTTTAACTTATGGAAGTCATCCGAAACCACCCTGAGTCCCAGAAGTGCCTTACCGATAGTCGTGCCGAACAGCCACTCTGCGATGGTGAAATAGATAAATTGGATAGATATGAGGAGTGAAATAAGTGCCAAAAACAGTGAAGAATATTGGTACACCTCGGTGTAGGTGGGAACCGATATGAACAGATAGAATATGGCTAATATTATCGGTACAGTGGTGAACAGTACGTCTATTATGTAGGCTGCCATCCTTCGTTTCATACTGGTATATTTTTCATTTATGCCGGTTTTGATAGCTTTTTGCAGCAACTTTGAGGTGTAGAATGCCTTGTACGCCGCAGTTGGTGTAATGGATAGCCTTGCCTTCAAAAGATTGGTATAATCCCCTATTATCATCGGGTGTAGTCCTAACATGACCATCACATCTATATCCGGATTAAGCCCTAGCCATGGAAGTTTATCACGGTTAACCAATCTCGATGCTTTTTTTAACTCACGATCAACAGAATATATCGAATTATCTATGCTTTCTTTGTAGTGGCCCGAACGAAGCATCTTGCGACTTTCATCCATGGGATCCTCCGCCCTGGTTTTTGGATATCTAAAATAGTAAAAAGCGACCAAAGGGACAGCCGCCATCAAACCTGATAAGTAAACCAGATCCATGGCACCCGCTCCGCCTATGGAGCCGAATACGCCTTCTTGTACCAATAAAGGGATCCGGACCAGGTCTGCGCCTATAAGTGTTCCCAATACAGATACCGAATATGCATAAGGTATCCTTGTTTCGCCCATCCTTTCAAAAACAAATGCCAGGCCGATCCCTAAAGCAGACGGCATCAAAAAATATGGGAATTCTGCTACGATCCCCATGGTAGGCTCAAACCTTGTGATATAAAAAGCAAGAACAGATATCATGATCACACCCAATGATATCTTTATGAGATTCAACCTCTTGCTGTATATCAAACTCCCACAAACGATCACCGGGATCAATGCCCCACCAAGATTGATATTTAGAAGTGCACTTTCAGCCACTATTACTGGGATATCAGTTATGATACCGAACATAGAGCCGACCAATATCATCCCTACCTCCGGGCCTCCGAAACCGGTTGAACGTAGAAAATCCCGTTTGTGCATGTATGCGATGAATAATACCGCTGCCAGAACAGGAAGCATCGTTATAAAAGTGGTCGCTGCCAGGATATCAGAGATAATCAATTATATCCTCCTTGTGTTTAACGTATTGTATCCAGAGAGAACGAACCCATGGTGATACCGCTCTTGCTGTGACTGTATTTGACCCATTGTCTGGTCTGGACATCTCCCAAACCTTCGACTCTGAGATAAGTTTGTAACTGTTGGAACTTAAATTCTAATTCTCCGTCCATCATGTGCCCTAACATGGATATGTCCTGCTCGCTGTGCATCCCCTTCTCCAGCGTATACAGGGCGACTGCCTGATCCCTTCTTCTTCTACCGGCGAAGGGCTGCAGAGTTCTGAAAGTGGTCGTGGAGTCCAGGTAAGCTATGATGGTTGATACCGATTCGAAGGCAAGACGATAGTATCTGTGTTTTTTCTTTATCTCTTCGGCAAATTTCTCCACCGCCTCGGTTATAGCGTCGACGTCGGACTGTTCGTCTATGAAAGCGATGTAATCCTTGTCTTTTTCGTCCTCTCTCACTTCGCCCATACTAACGGAATATGCATCAACGTAATATATAAGACGGCGCATCTCGTACTCCTCGTAAGTGGGAAGTACAAATTTCATCTCTTGCCTTACCGCTGCGATGGTCTTATCCGTGATAACCCATATAGCAGGCACACCCTTCTCCAATCCCTCTGCAACGAACGAATTGATCAGGACACGTTTACCCACGTGCGGTGGACCATATATAGATAGGTTAGAACCGAGTGGGAATCCTCCAAGGAGAAGGTCGTCCAGTCGAGATGTGCCTGTTTTTGCCTTTTCCTGTTCTATCTCCTGCAATATCTCTTCTTTACGTTCCTCCAATTCCTCATCTATCAGGTCATCTTCCCTTGCCCTGAGCTCTCTCTCCTTCTGCTCCATGTAGCTGACTTTAGCCTTGAGTTCCTGTTCCTTTCTCGATATCTCCTTTTCAAGTTCCTCCATCCGTCTCTGCCTTTCTTTTTCCGTAGAACCTCCGAACTCCTCCTTCAACGCCTCGGCTTCTCTCATCTGCTTTTTCATGACTTCTTCTCTGTGCTGGAGGTCTGTTTCATGTTTATTCAGTTCATCCTCTTTGTACCTCATCCTTTCTTTCATCTTGTCGAGTTCTTCGTTTTTGATATTTAGATCATCCTGAAGTGACTGTATCTTTTCTGTCTTATCTTTGATCTCACGCTCGTACCTATCGAGTTGGGTCTCCTTTCGTTTTAGATCTTCGATCAGTTCCGATTCTTCGACTCCTTCATAATCTCCACTGGACTTCAAGACTTCCAACTTACTCTTCAACGTGTCATTTTCTTCCTTTAATGATCTTACCTCTTCCCCGTCAACGGCTACTTGACCTTCACCGAGTTCTCCTCCTCCCGAAGTGGTTTGTTTGAGCTTTTGAGCTTTGAGGTATTTCAACATGGCGATACTGCCCTGCTTGATCTCCTCCAGCTCCTGGACCAGGTTCTCTCGTTCTTCTTCCAAACCTTCTATGGATGCCTTTAGGTCTCCTATCTCTTCCCTGAGAGTAAGATTTTCTTCCACTAATTCATTGGCGTCAAATTCACCGGTATCCAGCTGTTTTAGTCTATCTTCAAATTCTCCTTTGAGCACCTCCATCTCGTGCATCTTACTGTCCAACGCTCTTTTTGACTCGACGAGCTCTTCTTGACGTTCGGCGATCTCCTCCTCGAGCTCTTCTCTCTCTTCTTCGAATGTTTCCTCACCGAGCCATTCTGAGAAAGAATCCGAGTCTCCACTGAGCCATGATTTCAGAGCGTCGAGGTCTTCGGTGTCATCTTCATCATCTGTTACCGGCGTCTTGGTCTCGGTTACCGTTTCTTTCTTTTTTATCTCTGTCTCCATCAAACCCTCAAGTTCCCCGTCTGTTTCGCCGGTCAACCATTTTGCCAGCGCGTCATCTCCGTCCGATGATCTTGTTGTATTTGAGTCAGATACGGCTTTTACCAGCTCACCGGCTTCCTGGATCACCTTCGATGACTGCTCTGCGTCGACTATACCAAGCTCTGCTAGTTTATCCGCTGAAGCATCCGCAAGACTTTCAAGGTCAAAGAATCCCGAATCTAAAAATTTCTGAGCTAGTTCTTCGTCCACCAAAGATATCTGCTGAAAGTCCTCCAGAACAGCTTTGATCTCCCTTTCAGACATAGTACCCATTAATGTATCCCCTTGCGTAGACTCCTTGTCTGCATAGCTTTCCTGAGAACTTCCTGCCATGATTTATGCCCTATCTCGGAGATTGCGTTAACTTGCCCATGAGAAAGGCCCCCCGTTATAAATATTTTTATTTCTTTATCGCCTTCAGATGATCTCCGCATATCTCTGTGATTATGATTTTGTACTGCATCGTATTTATACGTTTCTACCATTTTCCCTCCTGAGCCTGACTATCAACTTTTTCATGAACACCGGAACGAGCATCCATAGTATTATCACCGGAAATGCACTCTGAGCACCCAGATATAAAAACAGTAAAACGGATATTATACCGAACACCAGACCGAGTGCGATACCCATGGCATGAACTTTTTTCACGAGATAACGATATAGACGAACACACATATACTTTGGGATTCGACAATCTAATATATATGAATCACATAAACCATCGATGACAGATGAAAAGAGAGTAACACTGGCACACGGTGCGGGAGGAGAAGTGATGTCTGATCTGATAGAAAACGAGATACTGCCGCTCTTTGCAAAGGATATCGGGGAGATAAACCTCAATCACCTTGACGATTCGGCCATCGTGGATAATGTGGTCGTGACCATAGACGGACATACGGTCAAACCTATCTTTTTTCCCGGGGGAGATCTCGGCAGCCTTTCTGTAGCTGGAACGATAAACGACATCCTGGCCGTGGGTGCTACCCCGGTGGCTATCTGCACTGCTTTGGTGATACCCGAAGGGCTCGAGATGAGTAAGTTAAAAAGGATCCTTGAAAGCGCAGCAGCGGTTTCCGATAAGGCCGGCGTACCCGTTATAGCCGGCGACACCAAGGTCGTAGGTCGAGAGGACCTGGACGAGCCTATAATGACCACTTCTGGGATAGGAAAACGGCACCCTCTATTGGACGAAGATCTTGAGTTAGCCGGCGGCCGAAAATCAAGGTGGCTTACGGATAACAATCTTAACGTGGGAGATAAAATAATCCTTACCGGTACGGTCGGAGATCATGGAATAACTATACTGTCTGCTAGAGAAGGATACGGTTTTGGAGGGAAAGCAAAGAGCGATGTGGCCGCACTAAAAGACGAGATGGAAGCCGCACTTCGCGGAAAGGGTGTTGCCGCAGCGAAGGACCCAACACGTGGTGGTTTAGCGGAAACCTTGAACGAATGGTCCTTAAAATCAGAGGTGGGCATAGAGATAGAAGAGGATAAGATACCCATGAAGGACTGGGTCATTTCCGCGGGAGAGATGTTGGGTATAGACCCCCTCTCGATAGGAAACGAAGGAAAATTCGTACTGGCCGTCCACCCCTCACGAGCGGAACATGTTTTGGAATATTTGCATGAAACCGAAAATGGTCGTGAAGCCGCTATCATAGGCGAAGTACGCGATGGTATCAACGGCGTTGTCTTAAAGACAGGTGTCGGAGGAAGGCGTATCTTGGAAAGGCCAGTTGGAGATCTGGTCCCCAGGATTTGTTAACTTCGGTATCTTCTGTAGATTAAGATCGAGACAAAGATAACTACGGAGACGATGACCAATATAATCATGGGGAATTCGTCTTCCTGTAATGACATGAAGGAATCCTGCTGTTCTTTTACGGTTATCACCGTTCTGTCCATACCCACATTCCCAGCACCATCTTCCACTATGAGCTCTATTTTGTACTCACCCGGTTCTCTGAAAACGGTAGACACTATATCTCCTTCGCTTTCATACACACCATTTCCCGATAGGTCCCATCTATAGGATACTATCTCTTTATCGTCCCAACTGTATCTTCCATCGAAGCGAACTACTTCTCCTACTGCAGCCTCTCTGTTCCTTCCGGCGTCAGCTATGGGTCGGATCACATCGAATCTCCAATCGTTCATGAAAACTTCGGCATAGTATCCGCCTACACCCTGGACTATCACACCGACCTCTCTGTTCTGAAGTACGGAATTGGAGTTCCAGTTTATACTCGATATGAGGACCGTATCTCTATCAACTATCATCCCTTTATTGTGTATCTTCTTCATACCGTGTCCCGGATCCAGCAGCCTGGCTTCAAGGGGAATGTTCTTTTGAGAAGAGATATTATTCAACCTGTCAACGGTATAGTCATTATCGTTTTTTTCTCCACCTAGATTGTACCAGGTCGAATCCAACATTATCTTCACCTCGACGCCTCTTTCAGCCGCTTGGATAAGTGCTTCCAGATATGGGTTTTCCCGATAACCCCATTCATGTATGTAGAACTGCTGCACCATTATGCTCTCTTCTGCGTCGTTTATCATACCCAAGATGGTTTTGTCAGACATGGATGAATCCGGTGATAGAAGAGGGGTCACTGTAAAATTGCCCTCTACCTTCGTGTGTTCGTATCTGCTGCGGTACGACGATATTTCATCTTGTGATCGAACAGTATATGAAACATCATCTGCTGTGAATTCGTGTGCATAATTACGATCCCAGCGGTACACATCTGAAAAATGATCGGCCACTTCAGAACTATGTAATATTATACCCCACCCCCGGTTTCCGTTGATGCCGTCTCCCGGATATCCCGTGTTGACGAAGTTTTCCGATGAAACCAGTACGGATGAATTGTCGGCGATCATATATTTACAATGAAAGTAACTGTGGGGCGAATATTTTCCATCCTTCAATACCATCACTTCCGCTCCGACATCGCTTATGATATCAAGGCTCCGCCTGACATAATCAGGCATACCTCCCACCGGACTACCATCTACGAGTATCCTTACATCCACATCGTTTTTAGATAGGTTGGAGATCTTATCTGTTATCGCGGGTTCGCTCAAAAGGTAAACCGAGATGACCAGGTTATGGTCTACACTTTCTAAGAACTGCATCATGGCCGACGAAGAGGTATCCGGAGAAACGAAGAGAGTGGCTTCTTCGAAGGCTATCTGTTCCACTGAAAAGTTAGACTGCCCCACCCGCCATGTTCTCGTCCATATCCAATCTTCAGCGGTGTCTGTGTCTCGAGATCCTCTTTTGGCATATTCACCCCTACCCATGGTTCGATACCTGGGACCATCCCAACCCTCGATGACCCCCTCTCCGTCACCATAAGAGAATGTGTCTACGATCCGGTTTCCGTTCATCAGAAAAACGTCGTCGCCGGTATCCCTCAACCGGAAGTACCCCTCACGTACTAGACCGCTTTCATCCCACGTATAACACGGGGGTTCCTGCCATATATCACGATATCCGTCTTCGTCCTCGGCCAGCACCAACCTTTCACCGGCACCCAACACTATACCCGGCAGATATACGGCTGATCGACCGTTTG